>NZ_JAXAVW010000001.1:0-502080 GCF_033949945.1 Lentzea miocenica | reverse complement strand
GCGTGTTGCCCGAGGCATCCGGCCTCAAGGTCGTAAGCATCAGCGAGCGGGCTGCTGTCGTTGGCGGTCTGGCAACCGAGCAACCACGCTATTTCCTCCAGCACGCGCTCGGTTTCCAGGTGCACGACGAGCGCCACCCACACCACGAGAAGCGGCACGGCCGCGCGGACATCGGCTGGAATGGAGCATCCGCATGACGGACTGGAGTTCGTTGAACTACGTCGTTGTCGATGTCGAAGGCAACGGTCACCAGCCGCCCGACTTGGTCGAGTTGGCCGCCGTGCCGATCGTGCAGGGCGTCATCGGTGAGCCGCGCACGTGGCTGGTCAAGCCCGATCAGCCCATCACGGGATTCGCCAAGCGGATTCACGGCATCAGCAACGACGACGTGCTTTCCGCGCCGCTGTTCGCCTACGTGGAGGCCGAAGTGCTGAAGGCGTTGGACGCCTCGGCACTCATCGGCCACAACGCTCACGTTGATGTCGGGGTGATCCAGCGCAAGCTCGGCGACTGGGAGTGCCCGGAAGTGTTCGACACACTCAAGCTCGCCCGACGCTTCCTACCTGGCCTACCGTCCTACAAGCTCAGCGCACTCGTCGAGAAGTACGAGCTCGCAAGCGGACTCGACGACGAAGAGAAGCCGCACAGGGCCAAGTACGACGCGATCGTGACGGCAAGGCTCTTCGTTCTTCTGGCAGGCCGGCGGAACCTGGAAGAGCTACGGGATCAACCGGCAGGGAGTGGCCCTGATGAAGAGCCCGCTCTCTTCTGACCGCGGCCGCGGCTTGTTCGTGACCGTTGACGGGCCGAGCGGCGCAGGGAAAACAACGATTGTTCGCCACCTCGCGCAGATGCTCCTGGCCCAGGGCGAACACGTCCACCTAACTGCCGAGCCCTCGAGCGGCCCTGTTGGCAAGCTGGCTCTGGAGCTGACGGAGACGGTAACGGGGCGCGCGCTCGCCTGTCTGTACGCGGCCGACCGGTATCACCACGTCGAGCACGAGATCATGCCGCTTCTGGAAGCCGGCCACACGGTCATCTCCGATCGCTACATCGCCTCGGGCCTGGTGGTTCAGCGCTTTGACGGCGTGGACCCGATGTTCTTGTGGCACCTCAATGAAGAAGCCAAGCGGCCAGATCTCACCGTCATCCTCGAAGCCGATCCTGAAGTGATCGCAAGTCGCCTGGCGGAGCGCGGTCCACACAACCGCTTCCAGCACACGGCCGGCAGCAGCCACGCCGAGGTGGAGTTCTACCGGCACGCCGCGGAGACCTTGTACAGCACGGGTTTCGGGGTGTTCAAGGTGGACTGCTCAAGCCGTCTCCCCGAGCAGATCGCCGCGATCATCCACAACCAGCTCATCGAGCTTCCCACGCGAAGCGAGGTGGTGAGCTGATGAGCACGGTCATCACGGAGGAAGACGCACTTCAGCGCTTTCCGGAACTGCAACAGCTTTTGGACGTCAAGCGTGCCGGTTGGAACTTCCGCGTCATCGAGGACGACGCGCATCGGCTGACCGGTCTGGCCGCGAGCATGAGCCGGAGGCAGTACACCGACGCGCTCTTCATCTTCGACAGCACCAACGTGAGCGCCGTACGCCTTCTGGCCGACGAGTACGGCGGTGGGTGCGTGTGGAAGAAGTCCGGCGCGGACCTTCAGGAAGTCGTGACAGATCTGCTCGGGCTGCCCGAGCCGGGCGAGTCAGGAGCCCCCCACTTGGTCAAGAGGTCTCGCCTGCTGTGGACGCCGTGATGACCGTTCCGGTTCATGCAGGTGAGATCGTTTCGACCAAGGTGCCTCGGATGCACGAAGTACCTCGGTTCATCGACACCCTCGAGTTGGTTGCGCTCCCCACGGCCATGCCGGTTGCACGCATGTTCATCTTCGACACGCTTAAACGCTGGCATGCCTTGTTCATCGAGGGTTACATGGCGGCCGTCGCCGTCGAACTGGTGACGCTCTCCGTGGAGCAGACAGGCGAAGCCGAAGTGTCGAACCCGATCACCCTGAGGATGCTCGGCTATCAGAGGCACATCGTGTTTGAGGTCACCGACGTACACGGTGAGCCTCTCGCGCTTCCTTCCGATGCTGGTGTCCCCGAGGGCCACGGGCTCGGCCTGGTCGACACGCTTGCCAACCGGTGGGGTTCCTTCATCGTTCCGCAGGGACGGGTGAACTGGGCGGAACTAGCCGTGTGCGGACGCGCCGAAGCCGGCCTACCTCACGCATCAGATGCCGTGTGGGGAAGCATCGGCAGGGCGGCTTCACGGATCCGTTCGGCCACAAGTGGTCTGTGGGCGACAGGTCACCCCTGCTCTAGCGGCCACACCTCCACCACTCCGTGAGCAACCGCGCACGGAGTGTTCGCTACGAGTTTGATCGCCTCTTCCACGGACTCCGCTTCGATGATCGCGAATCCCGCGATCGGCAGCGCGGACGTCTGGAACGCCCCGTCCTCCACCTTCGTCCCGGTGTTGCCAGGGTTGCGCACCTGCACAGGCGACCCGGCGATGCCGATCTCCACTCCCGCGGCGCGCAGGCGTGCGTCGTGGGCGTGTGCTTCGTCGCGTACGGCCTGGTCGGTGCGGTCGTAGTCGTCGCGGCTGCCGTAGCCGATCGTCACGAACTTCATCGCTGATCCTCCTCGTTCCGAACCCTTCAGCCATACCGACTCAGGTGCCGCTCGAAACTCATCGGCCCGTTCACCGACTGTTCATCTCACGATTGCGACGACCCACCCTGATGCGGCGTCGAAGTGACGAAAGATCTCTTCTCCGACAGGGTTTTCGGCAGAGGCAGGCCAGAAAGAAGTGGCTCCGTGAAGAGAACGCTCGGCATCGGTCTTGCGGTCGTGCTGCTGGTAGGTGTGGTGACGGCCATCGTCCTGGGGCAGGGCGGCGACAACCAGGCCCAGCTGCAGACGGTGCGCGGTGTGATCGGCTCGGAGAAGCTCGCCTTCTTCGCCGACCAGCGGGTCAAGGACGTGTTCGCGAAGCACGGGCTCAAGGTCGAGGTGGACCCGGCCGGGTCGCGGCAGATCGCGACGGCCACGGACCTGAACTCGTACGACTTCGCGTTCCCCTCGTCCGCACCGGCGGCAGAGAAGATCCAGCGGGATCGCAAGGCCGCGCGGACGTACGCGCCGTTCTCGTCGCCGATGGTGATCGCGACGTTCGACCCGATCGTCGACCTGCTGACCAAGGCAGGCGTGGTCAAGGCGGGGCAGGGTTACCAGACGTTCGACGTGCAGACGTACCTGGACATCGCGGCGAAGGGCACGCGCTGGGACCAGCTGCCGGGCAACACCGCCTATCCCGCGCGCAAGAACCTGCTGGTCACCACGACCGATCCGCGTGACTCGAACTCGGCCGCGATGTACCTGGCGATCACGTCGTTCGTCGCGAACGGCGGGGTGGTGTCGTCGCAGGACGCCGAGGCCAAGGTGCTGCCGGCGGTGTCGAAACTGTTCCTGGACCAGGGTTACACGCAGAGCAGCAGCGAGGGGCCGTTCGAGGACTACCTGTCCTCGGGCATGGGCAAGACGCCGCTGGTGCTGGCCTACGAGGCGCAGTTCGTCGACCGGGTGGTGCGTGGCGATTCGACGATCCGGCCGGACATGAAGCTGCTCTACCCGGCGCCGACCGTGCTGTCCAAGCACACGCTGGTGCCGTTGCGCGAACCAGGCGACCGCGTCGGGCAGCTGCTGTCGACTGATGCCGAACTGGGCAAGCTCGCGGCGACGTTCGGGTTCCGGACCGCCGATCCCAAGCACTTCAACGACATCGTCAAGGAGAAGAACCTGACCGTGCCGCAGACGATCGTGGACGTCGTCGAACCGCCCGCGCACGAGACGCTGGAGCGGATGCTCGAAGCGATCGCGAAGCAGTACTGAGATGACCGATTTCGTTCTGACGCCACCAGATCCCGTCGAGCCGGTTCCTGTCTCCCGCGCGGCAGGGCTGATCCCGGTCTCCGACGAGTCCAAAGTGGAGCTGTCGACGCGGGCCGTCGCCTTCATCGACGCGTTGAACGCCGTCGACCCGCAGTCGCCGGACTTCGGCCGGATCGTCGACGAGGCGCTGGTGCTCGGCGAGGCGGAGATGCGCGTGGCGGCCCAGATCGCGGGCCGGCTGCTGGACCGCACGCTCGCGTCGGTCTCCTCACCGCACTCCGCGCAGGTGTCGACGAGTTTGGTGGAGCTGCGGCGTTCCGTGCGCGAACTGGACCCGCAGGACCTCTCCAGGCTGACCGGCCGCAAGATCCTCGGGTTCATCCCCGGCGGCAACGCGGCGCGCGGCCTGCTCGCGCGGCTGCGGGCGGCCGACGAACCGGTGAACCGGATCGTGCTGAGGCTCCGGTCCGGCCAGGACGCGTTGAAACGCGACAACGCCGCCATCAAGGGCGAGCGGCAGCGGTTGTGGGACCTGATGACCAAGCTGTCGCAGGACGCCGCGCTCGCCGGTGAGATGGACGAGGCGGTGGACCGGCAGGTCGCGGTCCTCGACCTGACCGATCCCGCACGCGCCCAGGCGTTGCGCGCCGACGTGCTCTTCGGCCTGCGGCAACGACACCAGGACCTGCTGACCCAACTCGCCGTGTGCGCGCAGGGCTACATGGCCCTGGACGTGGTGCGCCGCAACAACGACGAGCTGATCAAGGGCATCGAACGCGCGGTCAGCACCACCGTCACGGCCCTGCGGATCGGCGTGGCGGTGGCGGCGGCCCTGGCCGGGCAACGCGAGGTCATCGACCAGGTCGACGCCGTGCGCGGTCTCACCGACTCGATCCTGAAGTCGAACGCGACGCTGATGTCGTTGCAGGGCGAGGACATCCAGCGCATCGCCTCGACCCCGGCCGTCGGCATCGAGGCGGTCCGAACCTCGTTCGACCAGATCTACGCGGCGATCGACGCGATCGACACGTTCAAGGCCCGCGCGGCCGACTCGATGTCCAGCACGGTGACCGCGCTGGACGCCGAGATCCGGCGCGCCCACGACCACCTGAGCCGGGTCCGCGAGACCGGAGAACAACAGTGACCCGCCACTACCCAGGAGCGAGCATGATCCGCCGTCTCATCCCCGCGGTCGCCACGCTGGCGCTGCTCGCGGGATGTTCCGACGAGGCCGACCCGTCCAGACCGGTCGGCGACCCCGCACCCGGCGTCCTCCGCGTCCTGGCCGGCAGCGAACTCGCCGACCTCCAGCCCGTCCTCGACGAAGCCGCCAAAGCCACCGGCATCAGCGTGAAGTTCAGCTTCACCGGCACCATCGAGGGTGCCGAGAAGGTCGCGAGCGGCGCCGCCGAACAGGGCTTCGACGCGGTCTGGTTCTCCTCCAACCGCTACCTGGAACTGGTGCCGGAAGCGCAGAAGCGGCTCGGCACCCCGGCCAAGATCATGTCCTCCCCCGTCGTCCTGGGTCTGCCGGAGGCGAAGGTCAAGGAACTCGGCTGGGACACCAAACGCGTCGGCTGGTCCGAGATCGCCGAAGCCGCCGGCGCGCAGAAGTTCACCTACGGCATGACGGACCCGTCCGCGTCCAACTCCGGCTTCTCGGCGCTGGTCGGGGTCGCGGCGGCGCTGTCCGGCTCGGGCTCCGCGCTGGACGCGAACCGGATCAACGCCGTCGCGCCGCAGCTCAAGCAGTTCTTCTCGGCCCAGCAGCTGTCCGCGGGTTCGTCCGGCTGGCTGTCCGAGGCCTACCAGCGCAGGGCCAGGGGCGAGGATCCCGGCGCCAAAGTGGACGGTCTGATCAACTACGAGTCGGTGTTGTTGTCGCAGAACCAGACGGCGCCGTTGAAGCTGGTCTACCCGAGCGATGGCGTGGTGACCGCCGACTACCCGCTCACGCTGCTCACGTCCGCGACCTCGGAAGCCCGTGAGGCGCACCGGAAGCTCTCGGACCACCTGAAGAGCGCCGACGTCCAGCGCAAGATCATGGACACCACCCACCGCCGCCCGGCCGTGCCGCAGGTCCAGCTGGACGCGAAGTTCGCCGTGAAGGACCTCGTCGAGCTGCCGTTCCCCGGCAGTCAGTCCGCTGTGGACGGTCTGATCACCACGTACTTCGACCAGCTCCGCCGCCCGTCGCGCACGCTCTACGTGCTGGACACGTCCGGGTCGATGCAGGGCGACCGGATCGAGAGTCTCCGGCAGGCGCTGGTGGGGCTGACGGGCGCGGACGAGTCGCTCGCCGGCAAGTTCAACCGGTTCCACGGGCGCGAGCAGGTGACGTTGCTGCCGTTCAACAGCAGTGCGCGGCCGGCGTTGAAGTACGAGGTGCCCAAGGACGACCCGCGCCCGGTCCTCGACCAGATCCGCAACACCGCGACGTCACTGGACGCGTCCGGCGGCACGGCGATCTACAGCAGCCTGCGCGGCGGGTACGACGTGTTGCGCGAGCAGATCGACGCGGACCCGGACCGGTTCACCTCGATCGTGCTGATGACCGACGGCGAGAACACCGGCAGCGAGGGCATCGACAACTTCCAGCTGTTCCACCAGGGTCTGCCGCAGAACCTCAAGGGCATCCCGATCTTCCCGGTGCTGTTCGGCGAGAGCGCGACGGCCGAGATGGAGCGGGTCGCGAAGATGAGCGGCGGCAAGGTGTTCGACGCCCGCAGCCGCTCGCTTTCCTCCGCCTTCAAGGAGATCCGTGGCTACCAGTAACCCGGTGTTGCGCTACCTGGCGTCCTGGAAGAACCTGGCGGGCTGCACCGGCGGCATCATCGGCCTGCTGCTGCACTTCGCCGGGCTCGCCGGCTCCTACTGGGTGCTGGTCGTGATCGGTCTGTACGGCGTGGGCGCGCTCGCCGCCCCACCCGAGCGGATCGTGCTGGTGACCGACCCGGAGGAAGAAGCCAGCCAGCTCCGCACCGAGCTGGACGCGCTGGTCGAACGGGTGCGCGGCTTCGGCGGCCGCGTGCCGGGCGAGGTGGCACCGAAGCTCGCGGAGATCGCCGAGATCCTGCGCGGCATGCTGGACCGTCCACGCGTGCTGCGCGCCGACCCGGACGCCCTGCACGCCGTCACCCGGCTCGTGGGCACCGACCTGCCGCTGTCCGTGCAGACCTACCTGAACCTGCCGTGGTGGTACGCCGTCGCACGCGGGTCGGGCGCGGAACTGGTGCGGCAGCTGGACCTGCTGCGGACCGACGCCGTGCGGGTCGCGGAACGGTTCCACGCGGCGGACGCGCAACGGCAGACCGACCACACCCGCTACCTGGAAGATCGCGAGTAGCCTCGGGCGCGCCTCCGCGCAAGCAGTTGGTCATCGTGCTCACCGGCAAGGCCGCCGGCGCGGTGTCCGAACGCGAGCGCCGCGAGTTTCGCATCCATGAACCAGAACCTTCGCCCTTAAATGGGTGTCGACCGCGTATGTGGCGGTCTGCGGACTCCGCTAGGTTCCACCGCGTCCTGGCTGAGGAAGTGCATTCGAAGGTGAAGCAGTGCTGCCGGAATCGGCGTTCGAACGGGCCAAACGGGGAACCGGTCAGCTCTTCGCGGTCAACAGGCCGCCGGGAGCCGAACGGACGCAGTACCTGATCCAGGCGGCGGAACTGGCTCGGGCAAACGGGTTCGCCGTCACCTGGGTCGGCTGCCGCGTGGACGCACCCGCGTACTGGCCGTGGCACGCCGTTCTCGCCGGGCTGGGCGGTGACGCGGCGGCGCTCGACGCCGAACCCGACGTCTGCGCGCAGAAAGTCGTCGACGCGCTGGGCGAGGCGCCCGCGTTGATCATGATCGACGACATCGACCTGGCTGGTGAGGAGGCGTTCCAGCTCACCCAGTTCGTGGCGGGGAGCGTTCATCACCTGCCAGTGGTCATCGTTGTCACCTCGACCGGCACCACCGCGCTCGACGACACCGTCCGGTTGGTCGAACGGGCGCACGCCGTGCTGGCGAAAGGACGTATCACCGAGGCTCGGGACCTGCTCGACCAGGCGGCGAGGGACGGCGACCCGGAAGCAGCGCTGGGCCTGCCGGGGATGTGGGTCAACAAGTTCCGCGGCCGGGCCGACCGCGCGCTGGCGATCGCCCGGCTGCGCGAGGCACTGGCAGCGGAACCGGCCGAACCGTTGCGCACCCGGCTGGTCGTCCGGCTCGCGGCAGAGCACGCGTACGACCGGCGCGAGACCGAGTGCGTGCTCGAAGCGTTGGAGCAGGCCAGGAACACCGGTGACCAATTGACCTTGGCCGAGGCCTTGTCGTTGGCACATCACGCGTTGTGGTCGCCGGAGCACAACGCACATCGGCTCGCGCTGACCGGTGAGCTGATCGCGGTGGCGTCGGCAGCGGGGCTGGACCTGTTGGCGCTCAGCGGTTTGTGCCGGCGCACGATGGACCTGTTCTGCCTCGGTGACCCGCACGCGGAGCGGTCGCAGGTCGAGCTGGCCAGAAGAGCGGCGGGGTATCCGGCGGTGCTGTTCTTCCACGCCGCGATGGACGTCATGCGGACGATCCGCGCCGGACGGTTCGCCGAGGCCGAGCAGAAGTCGCTGGCCTGCCTGCGGATCGGGATGGAAGTGGGGGACGTCGACGCGGAGACGTTCCACAGCACGCATCTGTTCGCGATCCGGTGGTTGCAGGGCCGCGGCGCCGAACTGGTCGACCTCGCCGAGCAGGTCACGCACTCCCCCACGCTGCCGGATCTGGAGTTCAGCTTCGAGGCGGCGCTCGCGTTGCTGGCTTTCGAGGCAGGACAACGAGACCGGGCGCGCTCGGCGTTGCACCGGCTGACGATCAACGGGCTGAGCGCGGTTCCGTTGTCCAGCACCTGGATCACCTGCATGTTCTGCGTGGTGCACGTCGCCGCGGGGCTCGGTGACGCGGCGATCGCCCGTGAGGCCTACCGGTTGCTCGAACCGTTCGCGAACCAGCCGGTCGTACCGGCCACCGCGATCGTCTGCTTCGGCTCGACCGAACTGCTGCTGGGCATCGCCGCAACCACGTTCGGCGACAACGAGCTGGCCGCCGGGCACCTCGACCGCGCGGTCACCACCAACATCCGGCTGGGCAACCGGCCGATGACCGCCTACGCCCGCGCGACGCTCGCGCAAACCGTCGGCGGCGAGCGAGGCCGGACGTTGTTCGACATCGCCATCAAAGACGCGAACGCGATCGGCATGGACGCTCGCGCCGCAATGTGGGCCAGGGAGCGCGACGGGCTGGCCGGCCGGATCTCCATCCGCCGCGAGAACGTGTGGTGGGTCGTCTCCCACCACGGCAAGGACATCCGCGTCGACGACCTCGTGGGCATGCGGTACCTCGCCCGGCTGGTGGCACAGCCCGGCGTCGAGGTCACCGCGCTGGAGCTCGTCGGCGGTGAGGACAACGGCAACCAGCCCGTGTTCGACGAGGAGGCCCGCTCCGCCTACCTCGCGCGCATCCGCGACCTCCGCGAGCAACTGGACGAGAATCCGTCGCCGAAGCTGGAGGCCGAACTGGAGGCGTTGCTCAGCCACCTGGAACGCGAGAGCGGGATCGGTGGCCGCAGCCGGAACTTCGCCGGTCCGGCCGAACGCGCCAGAACCGCCGTGCGCAAAGCGATCCGGCGAGCCATCGACACCATCGCGGCGACCGAACAGTCCACGGCGGACGCCCTGCGCGACGCCGTGACCACGGGTTACCGCTGCTCGTACCACCCCGGTGGATCTTGACCACCGCACGGCAACCGGATCGCCACCGCGGATCGGCAGAATTTGTGCACGGGGGACGGCGGTGGGGCGCCCGGCAGGACAAGAGGAAACAACGACCAGGCAGGGCACCATGACCGTCAGCGTCAACCAGATCGCGCGGGTACCGGCGAGCTGAACCCGTTCCAGTCGAACACGGATCGCTCCCCCAGGGTGATCCACCTCCGGTCGGTGCCTCCGAGGGGGAGGCATCGCCCGGTCGCACGACCAGCGCGGCGGCTCGCTACCCCAGTGCGGGCCGCCGCGCATCCCGATCCGGCACCGAGGCTCGCACCCCCGACACGGGCCTCGGTGCCTCCGGCTATCCGGCGAGGACCGCGGCTTCCCTGCGGCGCAACGCGTCGCCTGGTTCCATGCCGAACTCCTCCACGAGCAGCGCGCGCACCCGCCGGTACGTCCGCAGCGCGTCACCCGGCCGTCCTGCCCGGTGCTGGGCCTCCATCAGCAGCTCCCACAACGACTCCCGCAACGGGTACAGCGCCACCAGTCGTTCCAGCTGCCCGATCGCCTCCGCGTGCCGGCCGTCGAGGCACAGCGCCGCCGCGTGGTTCTCCTCCGCGAACGCCAGCGCTTCCCGCAGCCGCACGATCTCGGCGCTCGCCCAGCCCTCGACCGGGCAGTCCGCGAGCGGATCTCCCCGGTGCAGCCGCAGCGCCTCCGCATACCTGCCACACCGCAGGTGCTCGTCGAACTCCTCGACGTCGACGACGACCTGCGTGACGTCGAGCAGGTAGCCGGGTTCACGGGTCAGCACCACGCCGTCCGCCCCTGCCAGTTCCAGCGCCCTGCGGACCTTCGCCACGTGCCCCTGCAGCGTCTTGGTCCCCGTCGGTGGCACGTCCTCGCCCCACAGGCCGTCGACCAGCGCCGATCTCGACACCAGCCGGCCGGTTCTCAACGCCAGCATCGCGAACACCGCACGCCGCCGCGCCCCGCTGAAGTGCACGGGGCCTTCCGGTCCACGAACCTCCAGCGGCCCGAGCAGCCGCACCTCAACCCTCATCACCGATTCCCCTCCCCTTGGACACAAGAAGAGGCGTGCCGTGGGTGTGCCACGCCATGGCACACCCATCAAGGTAACCCGGAGATAACGGGCAGATCTCAGCAAGACATACCGACCGACCACTCGGTCGGTAGTGGTGGTTCGCTCGGCGCATGGACATCGAGAAGGCAGCCATCAGGGATCTGGTGGCGAGCCTGGACCTGGCCCGGAAGGTGCGGCTGCTGACCGGTTGCGCGTTGTTCGCGCTGCACGCGGAGCCGGAGATCGGGCTGGCGTCGCTGAAGCTGTCCGACGGGCCGACCGGGGTGCGCGGCGCCGAGCTCAGGGGCGGCACGATCGCCTGCGTGCTGCCGAACGCCACGCTGCTCGCCCAGCACTGGGACACCGCGCTGGCCCACGAGGTCGGCGAGGTGCTGGCGGACGAGGCGGCCGCGCAGCAGGTGCACGTCGTGCTCGGTCCGACGATCAACCTGCACCGCACGCCGCTCGGTGGCCGCCTGTTCGAGGCCTACAGCGAGGATCCACTGCTCACCGGCGCGCTCGCCGCCGCCTACGTGCGGGGCTTGCAGGGCAAGGGCATCGCCGCGACGCCGAAGCACTACGTGGCCAACGAGTCCGAGACCGAGCGCCGCACCGCGAGTTCGGAGCTGGACGAGAAGACGTTGCGCGAGGTGTACCTGCTGCCGTTCGAGATCGTCGTGGAGGACGCCTCGCCGTGGGCGATCATGGCTGCCTACAACAAGGTCAACGGCATCCCGGCGACCGAGCACACGGAGTTGATCGAAGGCGTGCTCAAGGGCGAGTGGGGCTTCGACGGCCTGATCATGTCCGACTGGTTCGCCACCCGGTCCACTGCCGAGAGCGCCAACGGCGGCCTCGACCTGGTGATGCCCGGTCCTGGCGGGCCGTGGGAGGACAGGCTGGTCGCGGCCGTCGAGGCGGGCGAGGTGGCCGAGTCGGCCATCGACGACCACCTGGGCCGCCTGCTGCTGCTGGCCTCACGGACCGGCGCGCTCGGCGAGCAGCGCTCATGGCCGTCCGACCTGCCCGCTCCGGACAGCGAGGTGCGTCGCGAGCAACTGCGGAGGTTCGCGGCGGGTGGCATGACCGTGCTGACGAACAACGGCGTGCTGCCGCTGGACTCGCCGAACGTCGCGCTGATCGGCCGGCACGCGGTCGAGACCGTCGCGCAGGGCGGTGGTTCGGCCGGGGTGCGGCCGCCGCACGTCATCAGCATCGCCGACGGCCTGACCTCGCTGCTGGGCGACCGGGTGTCCGTTGTGGACGGTGTGGAGGTCCGGTTCCGGCACGCTTCTCCCGGTGCCGGGGTGCTGCGGGACATCCGTGCCACGACGTTCGGCGCGTCCGGCGAGGTGCTGGCGTCACGTGAGATGGAGATCGCCGAACTCGCGGCGTACGGCGGGTGGGCGCAGGGTGCCGCGTCGATCGAGGTGTCCGGCGAGGTGGTGCTGTCCGAACCGACGCGGCTGCAGGTCGGCTTCCGCGGCTTCGGCGACTGGACGCTGGAGGTGGCCGGTGAGTCGCACGCCATGCGCCTGGCCTGGGCGGACGGCATCGTGGAGGAAGCGCTGCTGAAGCCGCCGTTCTGGACCACCGAGGTGCTGCTCTCCCCCGGCGACCGCATCACCGCACGGGTTCGCGAGGCGGCCGCGCTGGTCGGCCTGATCACGCGACCGGTCCCCCGGCCTCCCGCCGAGGTGATCGGTGCCGCGGTGCGGGCGGCGCGCGAGGCGGACGTGGCGGTCGTGGTCGTCGGCCTGACAGAGGAGCAGGAGACCGAGGGCTTCGACAAGACGACGCTGGTGCTGCCGGGCGAGCAGGACGCGCTGGTCGCGGCGGTGGCGGCGGCCGCTCAGCGCACGGTCGTCGTGGTCAACGCGGCAACGCCGGTGCTGATGCCGTGGCTCGCCGAGGTCGACGCCGTGCTGTGGGCCGGACTGCCCGGCCAGGAAGCCGGTGACGCCGTGGCAGCCGCGTTGCTCGGTCACGTCGAACCTGCTGGACGGTTGGTCACCACGTTCCCGCGGACGGACTCCGACGCGTTGACGCCGGTGCCGACCGACGGTGCGTTGCCCTACGACGAAGGCACCGCGATCGGGTACCGCGGCGCGTCTGACCCGTTGTTCTGGTTCGGCCACGGCCTCGGCTACACCACGTGGGAGTACGGCGAAGCGTCCTTTGTGGACGGCACCGTGTCGGTGCGGATCACCAACACCGGCTCCCGGCCAGGACGCGAGGTCGTGCAGGTCTACCTCCGCCCGCGGGACGAACCGGTCCGGCTCGCGGGCTGGGCGGTGGCGGACGTCGCCACCGGGGAGACCGTGCAGGTCGAAGTGCCGTGCTCGGCACGGGTGCGGCGGGTGTGGGCGGACGGCTGGCAACCGTTGCGGGGCGGCGAGGTGCTGATCGCCCGCGGGCTCGGCGACGTCCGGGTTGTCCTGCCGGCCGATCAGGAGTGAGGTGAGCGGTGTCGTTCCCGCCCAGGTACCGGGCCAAGTCGCGAGTGGACCTCTCGGGTGAGGAGTCCAGGGCGAAGGCGGTGGCCGTCGCGACCGAACTGTTCGCGACGGCGGGCTTCAAGGGCACCTCGGTCGCGGCCGTGGCTGCGAAGACCGGCCTCTCGCAATCCGGTCTGCTGCACCACTTCCCGAGCAAGGCGGCCCTGCTGGCGGCCGTGCTCGAGGAACGCGACCGGCAGGACGGCGACTTCCTCACCGGCACCACCGCGCCACCGCTGGGATGGGCGGCGTTCGACTCGCTGACCGCACTCGCGGCCCGCAACTCGACGCGGCCGCACCTGGTGGGGTTGTTCGTACGGCTCGCCGCGGAGGCCGTCGAACCGTCACATCCGGCGCACACGTGGGTGCAGCAGCACTATGCGGGCATCCGGGGCTGGCTGACCGAGGCCGTTCAGGCGGGCAAGGACCGCGGCGAGATCGCGGCGGACGCTCCGGTCGGCACCGTGGTGCGCACGACGATCGCGGTGATCGACGGGTTGCAGCAGCAGTGGTTGCTGCAACCTGGAGAGGTGTCGATGACCGCGGATTTCGAGGCATTCGTCGGGACTCTGCGGGCGCGTTGGAGTATCGTCGGCTCCGGGTGAAGTCATGTGACAGTGGTGGTTCCCAACTTCCACGGAAAGCAGGCGCTCGACGCGTGGCTGGTAGGCCATGACGCGGGTTTGCTCCTGCAGGGTCCCGATCCGGACAGTCCCCATCCCCTGTTGAACGGCGTCGTCGTGGCGCAGCGTCCTGCTGCGGGCACGCGCGTTCAACGCTGGGGTGCGGTGACCGTGTGGGTCGAGGGCGATGGTGAAGGCAGCGGTGTGCGCGAACCGCGTCGTCCGCTGCCCCCGCACCGTGAAGCTACGAAGTACTTCGACGAGTGTGGTTGAACAACAGGTTGAGCACGAAGGCGGTCAGCGCCGCGCTGGTGATGGCGCTGCCGCCGATCACCTGTGCCCAGGCGGGAAACGACTGGTAGATCTTCGGGGCGACCACCGGGAGCAGACCGACACCGATCGTCACCGCGATGATCAGCAGGTTCCCGGTGTTCTCGAAGTCGACCCTGCCCAGAATCCCGATGCCCACGGCGGCGACCGTCGCGAACATGACCAGTCCGGCCGCGCCGACGACCGGACCGGGCAGGGCCGCGACGATCTCGCCCAGCTTCGGGATCAGGCCCAGCAGCACCAGAATCGCGCCGGCGACCGCGGCGACGTACCGGCTGCGCACCTTCGTGATGCCGACCAGGCCGACGTTCTGGCCGAAGACGGTGTCCAGGAACCCGTTCATGATCCCGCCGAGCACGCCGGAGACCCCCTCGGCCGCCAACCCGCGCGCCAGGTCGTGTGAGGTGACCGGACGGCCGGTCATCTCGCCGACCGCGAGCATGTCGGCGGTGGACTCGGTGAAGGTCACCAGCATCACGACGCACATGGAGATCACGGCGGCCGGCGGGAACTGGGGCGCGCCGAAGTGGAACGGCGCGGCGATGCCCAGCCACGCCGCGCCGCCGACGTTCGAGAAGTCCGTCATGCCCAGGAAGATCGCCGCGATCGTGCCGCCGACCAGGCCGATCAGCACGCCCAGCTGGCCGAGCAGACCGCGCGCGAACCGTCCGACGAGCACGATCACCAGCACGATCCCGAACGCCAGCGCGAGCTCCTTGCCGGAGCCCTCCCCGTCCTGGCCGGTGATCAACCCGGCCGCGATGCCGATCAGCGACAACCCGATCACCGTGATCACCGAGCCGGTGACGACAGGCGGGAAGAACCGGACGGCGCGGGCGAACGGCACCGCGATCAGGATGCCGAACACGCCCGCGGCGAGCATCGAGCCGTAGACGGCCTGCAGTCCGTACTGGCCCGCGATCAGGATCATCGGCGTGACGGCGGTGAACGTCGCGCCGGCCACTACCGGCAGCCGGATGCCCAGCACGGTGCCGATGCCGAGCGACTGCAGCAGCGTGATCAGTCCGGCGACCAGCAGGTCGGCGTTCACGAGCAGGCCGATGGTGTGGGTGTCGAGCCCGGCGGCGGCGCCGAAGACCAGCGGCACCGCCACGCAGCCGGTGTACATGGCGAGGACGTGCTGCAAACCGAGCAGCCCGAGCCGCGCAGGTGGCAGTACCTGGTCCACCGGATGCTTGAGAGCCATGCACATCTGTGTAGTGCTTGATCGTTGCGACGGCATCACACGCGGGAGAACTCGCCCGCTCAGCGGTACTTTCAAAACCATGACCGAGCCGGTGACGCCGCTGACCCCGCGTCCGGTGCGGATCGCGTCCGTCGGGCAGTGGTGGCGCGACGTGACGTTCCTGCACTGGGCCGTGCCACCCGAGTCGGTCGCGGGGTTCCTGCCGGCGGGCACCCGGCCGGACACGCTGAACGGGCTCACCTACATCGGCCTGGTGCCGTTCCGGATGCACCCGATCGGCGGGACGGTAGGACCGCGACTGCCTTACGTCGGCACGTTCTGCGAGACCAACGTCCGCCTGTACTCGGTCGACGAGGCCGGCCGCCGCGGGGTTGTGTTCCTGTCACTCGACGCGAGCCGCGTAGTGCCGGTGATGGGCGCCCGGATCAGTTCACGGTTGCCGTACAAGTGGTCGTCGATGCGGTTGAAGCGCGACGGCGACGTGATCACCTACACCTGCCGGCGCCTCTGGCCCGCGCCACGGGGCGCGTCGAGCAGGGTGGTGGTGCGGGTGGGGCCCGCCGTCGAACCCGACGAGCTGAGCCGCTTCCTCACCGCCCGCTGGGGCCTGCACGTGTCCTGGTACGGCAGGACCATCTACCTGCCCAACGACCATCCGGAGTGGCGGCTGCACAGCGCCGAACTGCTGGAGCTCGATGACGAACTGGTGGCCGCCGCCGGTCTGGAAGTCCCGGTGGGACCGCCGGTGAGCGTGCTGCACTCACCTGGTGTGCCGGTGCGGTTCGGCGTTCCGTCGAAGTAGGGGTGGTGGCCCGGTTCCAGTCTGGGGGACCCGTCCGGGCCACCGGTCTTGCGGTAGGTGGCCGACGTGCGCGGTGACTTTCACACGTCGGCCGGGTTCTTGGGGGAACCAGATCCGGTAACTGTGCCGACCCCCTGGGTCCAGGTGTTCTCGAACCTGGCGGCGCAGGTACCGGATCTGGGTACAAAGGTGTCAGGTGGTGCGCACAGATTTCGCCCAGGCCGTGCACAGACGGTCGGGGTTGTGCGCGAGGATGGCTTGATCCGAACGATCGCGATCATCGAGGAGAAATGCACCTGTGGAGTTCCTGCTGCTCGGCTCGCTGGCGGTACGGCGGACGGGCACACCGCTGGAGCTTGGTGGGCCCCGGCAACGCGCGGTGCTCACGATGTTGTTGCTGCACGCGAACGAGGCGGTCAGCGTCGCACAGCTGACCGAGGCGGTCTGGGACTCACCGCCGGTGTCGCCCGAGTCGAACCTGCGCACATACGTCGCCGGGTTGCGCAAGGTCCTCGGCGACCGGCTCATCACCCGGCCCGGTCACGGCTACCAGCTCGTCGTCGAGCCCGGTGAGCTCGACCTGGACGAGTTCGAGCAGCTGGTCCGGTCCGGCGAGGAAGCCGGTGCGGACGGCGACACCGAGGCCGCGGCCGATCTGTTCGCCCAGGCGCTGGCCAAGTGGCACGGCGTCCCGAGCGTCGAGCTGTCGGCGGGACCGTTGCTGCGCGCGGAGTTCACCCGGCTGCAGGAACGGCGGCTCACCGCGGTCGAACGGTATGCGAAGGCCGCGCTGGAGTTGAACCGGTTCGACGACGTGATCGACCGGCTGCGGCGGGAGACGGCACAGCACCCGTTGCGCGAGGAGCTGTGGGCGCAGCTGATGGTGGCCCTGGACCGTTCCGGCCGGCGCAGCGAGGCGCTGGAGGCCTATGCGGCCGCTCGCAAGCACGTGGTCGAGCAGATCGGTGTGGAGCCGGGTGCGCGCCTGCGGCAGTTGCAGCAGGTGATCCTCGAAAGCCGGGTGCCCTCTCCCGCGGCTTTGAGCGCGCACCGGCAGCTGCCGATGGACATCGCCGAGTTCACCGGGCGCGAGTCCGAGCTGCGGCGGCTGTGCGAGCCGGGACCGCATTCCACGGTCGTGATCTCCGCGATCGAGGGCATGGCCGGTGTCGGCAAGACGAAGCTGGCTGTGCGGGCGGCGCATCAGCTCGTCTCGCGGTATCCGGACGTGCAGCTGTGGGCCGATCTGCACGGTTTCGACGCGGACGAGCTGCCCGCCGACCCTGCCGCCGTGCTGGAGAGCTTCCTGCGCCTGCTGGGCGTGCCGGGCGGGCAGATTCCGGAGTCGCTGGAGTCACGCGCGGCGCTGTACCGCGACCGGCTGGCGGGCAAACGCGCGTTGGTGCTGCTGGACAACGCGGCGGGTGAGGACCAGGTCCGGCCGTTGCTGCCGGGCAGTGCCTCGTGCTTCGTGCTGATCACCAGCCGCCGCACGTTGTTGATGCTGGACGGGGTGAAATCGCTCTCGCTGGACGTCTTCACGCCCGGTGAGGCGGTCGCGCTGCTCGCCAGGATCGCCGGCGAGGATCGGGTGCACGCCGACCGCGAGGCGGCCGAACGGGTCGCGGAGCTGTGCGGGCACCTGCCGATCGCCGTGGCACTCGCCGCGAAACGACTCGCTCGACGTCCACAGTGGACTGTGCTGGACCTCGTGGCACAGCTGGAAAGAGGGGGCGGTCTCGGTGCGCGGGGCGTGTTCGACCTCTCGTACCAGGCACTGCCGGAGAACCAGAGGCGTCTGTTTCGACTCCTCGGAATCCACCCGGGAGAGGACTTCACGGCCGAATCCGCCGCCGCTCTCGCCGGGCTGACCCCGTACGAGGCCGAGGACCTGCTGGAAACGTTGCTCGACGAACACCTGCTCCAGCAGCACACACCTGGCCGCTACGGCCTGCACGATCTGTTGCGCGCGTACGCCGTCGAGCAGGTCACGGCCACTGAACCGCCGCCCGCCCGTTCGCTGGCTCGGCGGCGGGTGCTGGACTGGTACGTGCACACGTCGTGGCATGGCGCGCAGCAGCTGAATCCCCAGCGCAAGCTGGAGATCAGCACCGCGGACCCGGCCGTGCACCCGCGCGCGTTCGCCGACCGCGACGCCGCGTTGTCGTGGTGCGACACCGAACGCGCGAACCTGGTGGCGGCCGTTCGTGACGCGGCCGACCACGGTCTGCCGGAGCACTCGTGGAGTCTCGCCCAGTGCCTGTGGGACTTCTTCAACCTGCGCAAGCACTGGGCCGACTGGATCGACACGCACGGCGTCGCACTGGCCGCGGCCCGTTCGGTGGGCGACCGCAGCGCCGAGGGACGGATGCTGATCACGTTGGGCATCGCGTTGCGCGAGGTCCGGCGACACGACGAGTCCATCGACTGTTACCAACAGGCGTTGGCGATCTTCCGCGCGATCGGCGACAAGTCGCGCCAGGAACCGACTTTGAACAACCTCGGCATCGTGTACATGGTGCTGGGCCGGGTCGACGACGCGTTGTCGTGCTACGAGCAGTCGGCCGAGATCGCCCGCGAACTGGGCAACCTGCACTCGGAAGCGGTGACGCTCAACAACATCGCCCTGCTGCACGCCGACGCCGGCCGGTTCGACGTGGCGCTGTCGCACTACCTGCGGGCGTTGGAGATCCGGCAGGAGATCAAGGACCCGTACAGCGAGGCGATCCTGCTCAACAACATCGGCGAGGTGTACCGGGGGCTGCTCGACTTCCCCGAGGCCGTGTCGTACGTCGACCGGGCGTTGGAGACGTTCCGGGCGATCGGCGACCTCTACGGGCAGGCTGAGTCGCTGGACAACCTCGGGCTGGCGCTCGACGGCATCGGCGACCGGCGGGGCGCGGAGAAGTGCTGGCTGGAGTCCGTGACGTTGTTCGAGGAGCTGGGCGAACCGAAGGCCGACGAGGTGCGTGCCCGCCTGTAGCCGCTGGCGTCACAGCAAGCCGGTGAGGTTGCCGAGCGTGATCATGCCGACGAACACCGCCAGCAACGACAGCAGCGCGCCGATCACCGCGAAAGCCTTGCCCTGGCGGGGTCCGAGCAGCCCGAGGATCGCGACCACGAATCCCGGCAACCCGAACGCCCACGCCAGGTAGGGGCGAACGCCGTCGAGGTTGATCGGCAGGAAGGTCACCACGACCCCGGCCAATCCGAGAGCCAGCGCCAGCAAACCCAGCGCAGGCCCCTTGGTCTGGGCAGACGGTCCGTAGGACATGCCCGCGACCCTAACCAACCGACAATTAGATCTCCACTGAATCCAACAGGGCGTCGACCGTCGGCTCGATCGCGGCGGCCGCCCGTGCGTCCCGGAACCTGCGCTCGATGCCCAGGTCCCGGCGGAACGCCGCGTCCCCGCACACCTTCATCGCGAGGTCGGTGACCGCCACCGCGGCCTCGGTCGCCGTGACCGCCAGCAGCCGGACCCGGTCCACCGACCGTTCCGGATGCCAGCTCACCGCGGACAGGGTGTCGTTGTAGAGAACCCGGACCGAGTCGGTGCGCAGCCGCATCCGGACCAGGTCGGCCCGTGTGCGCGGAACCACCGCCGAGGTGGCCCAACGCCGCCGCCAGCGCGCCCTCCATCAGCCCCAGCGACACCGCCGCTCCCAGCACCAGGAACCACGGGAACGCCAGCTCTTCCGACCACAGCTGATTGGACGCCGGCACCCGCACCGGATCCGCCTCCACGCACGTGGCGACGGTCCCGCGCAAGCCCATGCCGACGTGGTCGGCTGGCACCAGCAGCCCCGGCGCCTCCGCCGGTACCAGCCACAACGCCGCGCCGCAGGACCAGACGTAGCTGTCCGCCTCGCCGGCCGCGATCACCCAGCTCTTGCGCGCCCGCACCTGGACCACGTCGCCGTGCACCGACATCGCACCGGCCGAGCCGAACGCCGCCAGGGTCGAGAGATGCCGGCCGGCCGCGATCTCCGCACGCAGCCAGTGCGGGCCGGAGCGGTCCAGCACGGCGGCCGCGGAGTAGTGCGAGCGCAGGACGGAAGCCGTTGCGCCGCAGACGCGAGCGACGTGCTCGACCACCCGCCCGGCCGACCGCAGGTCCTGTCCTCCCCCGCCGACCGTGCGCGAGATCGTCATTCCCAGAATGCCGCTCGCGCCCAGCGAGTTCAGTGCCGCGCGCGGGAATCTGGCCTGTTGATCGACATCAGCGGCGGACGGCGCCACCACGTTCTGCACGATGCGGAGCAGGTCCGCGCGGTACGTCACGTTGGCGGGTAGAGCGAGTAGGAGGGGAAGTTGCCGTACGGCCGTTCGTCGGGCGGACCTTCTGTGACGGCGTGGACGAGCAACGCGCCACCCACGAACGCGCCGCGCCACGAAGCACCACGGCCGCCGAACACCTCGTCCCGGTCACCCCGCGACCGCGGCCTGTTGATGCCCACCTTGAACGCCTGGACGTCCGCGCTCAACCGCCGAGCCGTGGCCTCGTCGTCGCATGCCAGGGACGCGACCAGCGCGCCGTTCGAGGCGTTCATCGCGGCCAGCAGCTCGGCCTCGGTGTCGACCAGCACGATCGTGTCGACCGGCCCGAACGGCTCCGCGTGGTGCAGCACCGACGAACGCGGCGGGTCGAGGATCGCGACGGGTGCCAGGTAGGCGGCGGTCTGCTGGCCGGGCAGGAACCGGCCGGAGTCCAGCGATCCCCGGTAGAGCGGCACACCGCCCGCCCGGATCGCCTCGTCCACGACGTCACCGAGTTCCTTGGCCTTCGCGTCGTTGATCAACGGCCCGAAGTCCAGGGCGGGCAGCTCGTCGCCGGGCGAAGCGACGGCGAGCGGGTGCCCGAACTTCACGTCCCGCACAGCGGGCAGGTAGACGTTCAGGAACTTGTCGAACAACGAACGCTGCACGACGTACCGCGGGTACGCGGTGCAACGCTGCTTGCCGTAGTCGAAGGCCTTGCGGATCTGCGTGCCGAGCATGTCCCAGGAGTCGGTTTCCCAGACGCCCCAGCAGTTCAGGCCCTCCTGCTCCAGCACGTGCCGCCGGTTCGAGTCGACCAGCCGTGTCGCGATGGCGCTGCCGGCATCGCGACCGCCCACAAAGGACACACAACCGAGGAACGACGACCCGGCCAGCACCGGCGCCAGCTCGGCCCCGCTGCCGCTGACCAGTGTGAACGGCAGCCCGGACCGCACGGCCAGAGCGGTCGCCAGCGTCAGGCAGCTCACGCCACCATCGGTCGGTGCCTTGGCGATGACGGCGTTGCCCGCCAACGCCTGCACCAGCATCGCGTGCATCAGCACGCTCATCGGGTAGTTCCACGAGGCGATGTTGCTGACCGGGCCGTTCAGCGGGGTCCGGCCGGCGAGCATCCCGTCGATCTCCTCGACGTACCACCGCACCCCTTCGATGCAGCGGTCGACGTCGGCCGTGGCGAGCCGCCACGGCTTGCCGATCTCCCACACCAGCAGCAACGACAGCAGGTCGCGGTGCTCGACCAACGCGTCCAACGCTTCCGAAACGCGCGCTTTGCGTTCCGCGAGAGGCACTTCACGCCACTCCACGTGCTGCTCGACGGCGGAGACCACCGCCCGTCCCGCGACGTCGAAGTCGAGGAACGGCGGGCCCGCGATGGTGGAGCCGTCGACGGGGCTGGTGGCCGGCATCGGTTCGCCGGCACGACTCCACCCGCCGCCGAAGTGGTTGAGCAGCCGATCGTCGTGGAACGCCTCGGGTGCGACCTTCACGCACTGCGAATACACGTCGTTCCAGGAAGTTCCGGGCTTGAGGATCAACGACATCGGAGCGCCCTCCCGGTGCTTTGATCAGCGGTTTTGCACGTGCTGCCAGCCGAAGCGGCCCTTGATGCACAGGTTTCCGTGCGTGACCGTGCTTTCGTGCGGCGACGTGACCTTCACGATCTCGTTGTCCTGCACGTGCAGGGTGAGGTTGCACCCGACACCGCAGAACGTGCAGATGGTCGTGGTCTGGGTCTGGGCCTCTTCGTCCCAGGTGCCGTCTTCCCGCTTGTCGTACTCGCGTTTGAAGCTCAGCGCACCGGTCGGGCAGACCTCGATGCAGTTTCCGCAGTAGACGCAAGCGCTTTCGGGCAGTGGAGTGGAGAACTCCGTGGAGATCCGCGAGTCGAAGCCGCGGCCGGCCACCGAGATCGCGAAGGTGTTCTGCCACTGGTCGCCGCAAGCGTCGACGCACTTGTAGCACATGATGCACTTGCCCAAGTCGCGTACGTACAGCGGATTGTCCACAATGGTCGGCTGAAGCTTCGTGGCGGCGTCAGGACCAAACCGGGAGGGGTCGGCACCGCACGCGGACATCCACTCGTCCACGTGCGGCGTGGTGGAAAGGTCCGTCGCGGACCCGAGAAGTTCCAGCACCAGTTTGCGGCTGTGTTGCGTTCGTTCGGAGTCCGTGCGCACGACCATGCCCGGCTCGACCTTGCGCGAGCACGACGGCACCAGCGTGCGCGATCCCTCGACCTCGACCATGCAGACACGGCAAGCGTTTGCCGGCTTCAGAGTGTCGCCGTAACACAGAGTCGGGATCGACTTCCCGGATGCCGTGCAGGCGTCCAGGATCGTCGCACCCTCAGGTACGCGAACGCTTTCGCCGTCCAGCGTGAGCTCGACCAGCCGCTTCGGAAGCCCGATCTCGACGATGGTCACGATGCTGCCTCCTCCGCGTAACCCAGTCGATCAAGAGCAGATTCGATGGCGTTCCAGGCGGTCTGCCCGAGACCGCAGATCGACGAGTCGCGCATGACCTGCCCGACTTCCCGCAGCAGCTGGAGATCCTGCGCGCTGGTGCTCAGCGGACGCTTGCCGACGAGCCGGTGCAGCGCTTCTTCCTGCCGCACGGTCCCGATCCGGCACGGCACGCACTGCCCGCACGACTCGTCGCGGAAGAAAGCGGCGATGCGCAACAGGAAGCTGCCCAGGTCAGCCGTGTCGTCGAGGACCAGCACGACACCGGAGCCGAGGGTGGTGCCGGCGGCGCGCGCGTCCTCCAGGGTGAGCGGCAGGTCGAGCTCGTCCGGGCGGACGAACCCGCCTGCCGCCCCGCCGAGCAGTACCGCTCGCAACTCCCGGCCTGGCGGCACGCCACCCGCCAGATCGAGGAGTTCCCCGAGCGTGGTGCCGAACGGCACCTCGTACACGCCCGGACGACTCACGTTTCCCGACAGGCAGAACAGCTTCGACCCGGTGGAACCGGCGGTGCCGATCCGGGTGTACGCCTCGCAGCCCTCCGTGAGGATCACCGGCACGTTGACCAGCGTCTCCACGTTGTTGACCACGGTCGGTTTGCCGAAGAGCCCTGCTTCCACCGGGAAGGGAGGCTTCGACCGCGGTTCACCGCGGAAGCCCTCGATGGAGTTGAAGATCGCGGTTTCCTCGCCGCAGATGTACGCGCCGGCACCGCGGCGGATCTCGATGTCGAACGAGAAACCCTCGTGGCCCATGATGTTCGTGCCGAGGTAGCCCCGCTCGCGCGCCTTCGCGATCGCGTTGCGCAGCAGGTGCAGCGCCAGCGGGTACTCGCCGCGCAGGTACAGATAGCCGCGTGAGCACCCGGCGGCGAACCCGGCGATCGTCATCGACTCGATCACCGAGAACGGGTCGCCCTCCATCAGCAACCGGTCCTTGAACGTGCCCGGTTCGCTCTCGTCGGCGTTGCACACCAGGTAGTGCGGCCGGACGGGCTGGCGGGCGGTCGCGTCCCACTTGCGACCCGTCGGGAACGCCGCACCGCCGCGGCCCATCAGCTTGGCGTCGGAGATCTCGCGGATCACCCCGGACGGGCCCAGGAGGAGAGCCGTCCGCAACGCCGTGTAGCCGCCCGTCGCCCGGTAGTCGTCCAGCGACTCCGGATCGACGACGCCGGCCCGCTTGAGCAGCCGCAGGCCGGGGTCACCGGCCTGCGGCACCTCCGCGCGCTCACCGCCCACGTGGGAGGGACCAGCGGCCGCCACCGCGATCACCTCGCCGGCGTGGGTGGGCGCCAGGAGCTGTTCCTTCGCCACCTCCCCCGCCTCGAACGCGAGCGCCGCCGGAGCCTTCTCACAGACACCGAGACAGGGGCCGCGCAGCCATCCACTCCGCGCGCCGGCCGGGCCGAGCTCGTCGGTCAGCCTGTCGCACAACGCTTTCGCGCCGTTGACCTGGCAGGCCAGGTCCACGCAGACGTGCACGATCTTCGCGGGCCGTTCGGTCAGCGAGAACAGCGAGTAGAAGCTCGCCACCCCGTACGCCTCGGCCGGTGGGACGTGCAGGACGCGGCAGATGTGGTTCAGCGCGCCCTGGCTGATCCAGCCGACCCGGTCGTTGACGGCGTGCAGGGCGGGCAGCAACTGGTCGCGCCCCATGCCGTTGAAGAGGTCGACGACGACGCGTTCCGCTTCCGTGGGCTCGATGTCGAGGAGCTTCAGATCCATCAGCCCACCGCCCCGGCGACAGCGGGCACCGGCAACTTGTCGATGCGGACGGCCGCGGCCTTGTACTCGGCCGTCCCCGCGATCGGGCAGGTCGCCTCGATCGTGATGATGTTGACGTCGATCTCGTCCGGGAAGTGGAACGTCATGAACACCAGACCGGGCGTGAGCCCGTCGTCGATGCGCACGGGCGCCTGGATCTGCCCGCGCCTGCTGGTGATCTGGACCTCCTCGCCCGCGGTGACCCCGAGCATCGCGGCGTCCTGCGGGCACAGGTCGAGCGTCTCGCCCATGCGCAGCGGCGACTCGAACCCGGCCGACTGCACCCCGGTGTTGTAGGAGTCGAGCCGGCGCCCGGTGGTGAGCCGGAAGGGGAACTCACTCGTCAGCTCGTCGACGGGCGGGCTGTGCGGCACCGGTGAGAACGTCGCGGGCATGCCGCGTTTCACCGGGTCCTCCTCCCACAACCGGCCGTGCAGGAAGCTGGGTTCGAGGGAGTTCTCGTCCGGGCACGGCCACTGGATGCCGCCGAGGTCCTCCAGGCGCTGGTAGGTCATGCCGGTGTGGATCGGCGACAGACCGCGCAGCTCGTCCCACACGTCCTGGCCGGTCTTGTGCTGCCAGTCGGCCCCGAGCCGGGTGGCGATCTCGCCCATGATCTCGATGTCGTCCCGCGCACCCTCGGGTGGCGTGAGCGCCTTGCGGACGCGCTGGACCCGGCGCTCGCTGTTGGTGAACGTGCCGTCGGTCTCGCACCACGCCGCCGCGGCCGGGAGCACGACGTGCGCGAGCTGTGCGGTCTTGGTGAGGAAGATGTCCTGCACCACGACGTGGTCCAAGTTGGACAGTCGTTTGATCGTGTGCTCGCAGTCGGCCTCTGACTGCACCGGGTTCTCGCCGATGATGTACACGGTGGTCATGTCACCGCGTTCCATCGCCTCGAGCATCTGGGTGAGGTTCCACCCCTTGGCGGCCTTGAAGTTCGAACCCCAGGCGTCGTTGAACTTCTTCGCGACGTCCGGGTCCGTGATGTCCTGGAAGCCGGGCAGCCGGTCGGGGATGGCGCCCATGTCGCCGCCGCCCTGGACGTTGTTCTGCCCGCGCAACGGGTTCAGCCCCGCGCCGTACCGCCCTACCTGACCGGTCAGCAGCGCCAGGTTGATCAGGCTCAGCACGTTGTTGGTGCCGTTGTGGTGCTCGGTGATGCCGAGGGTCCAGCTGAGCTGACCGCGATCCGCCTTGGCGTAGGCGTGGGCGAGCTCGCGGATCAGCTCGGCCGGCACCCCGGTCTCCAGCTCGGCGACCGGCAGCGTCCACGGCTCGACGGTCTTCACGAACTCCGCGAAGCCCTCAGTCGCCCGCTCGACGAACGACATGTTCGTGAGGTTCGACGCGATGATCTCGCGCGCGATGGCGTGGGCCAGCGGAATGTCCGTGCCGACCTTGAGCCGCAACCACTTGTGCGCCCACCTGCCGGTGCTCGTCAGCCGCGGGTCGACCACGTACAGCTTCGCGCCCTTGTTGACGGCCTTGAGCACGTGCTGGAAGAAGATCGGGTGCGCCTCACGGGCGTTCGAGCCCCACAGGACGATGAGGTCGGCATCCTCGATCTCCTGGTACGAGGAGGTGCCACCACCACTGCCGAAAACCTTGGCCAACCCGGCCACACTCGGGGCGTGACACGTGCGGTTGCACGAGTCGACGTTGTTCGTACCGATGACCGCACGCGTGAACTTCTGGGCCATGTAGTTCATCTCGTTCGTAGCACGCGCACAGGAGAACATGCCGAACGCGTCCGGACCCCCGTTGGCCACGTTCCTGCGGAAACCCTCTGCGGCGCGATCCAGTGCCTCGTCCCAGGTGGCCGGGCGCAGGATGCCTGAGTCGCGCACCAACGGCTGGGTCAGCCGGACGTAGGGCTCGGTCTTCTTCCGCCTGCTCATCACGACACCTCCTCCGCCCATACTGTATGCAATCTTCGGTATGCGCTAGCCCCTGTTGCGGTTTCTTCACGTGGACGGCAGTGAGAAGTCCGTCTCGGCGGCGGCGATCAGGCGAGCGATGAGCTCCCATTTGCGCCGCTGTTCCAGCACCGCGAGGTGTTCGTCGAGCAGACTGTCGCCTTCCTGCGCGGCTAACGGCGGACCGGCAGGGAGATCTGCGACGGCCGTCCTGCGTCGTGGTGGACGACGTGGGACGCCTGCCGCATCGCCGTGCCGGTGCCGGGGTCCTCACCGGTGCCGAGATTGCGGGCGAAGCGGGGGAAGGCGCCACCGGAGACCTGCAGCCGCACTCGATGACCGGCCTCGAACCGGTGCGCCGTGGGATCAAGGGTGATGCGCACCATGTCCTGCCCGGTGCGGCGCACGATCTGATCGGTGACGTTGGTGGACCTGCCGGACGGGTCGACGTCGCAGAGCCTCGCGAACAGGTCCGCGTTCGCGTTGTCCGATGTCACGTGCAGCTCGACCACGGGCGAGCCGTGCACCTCGACCGCCGTGGCGAACGGTTCGGAGGTGAAGACGAGCACGTCCTGACGGGCCTCCAGCTCCCGGTTGTCCTTTGCGCCACCGCTCAGCGCCATCAGCCGTCCGCCGACGGAAGGCGTGGGATCCCGCGGGTCGTAGCGGAACGAGGTACCGCCGTCGTCCTCAGTGGACGGAAGTTCGGCGAGCCGCTGCCCGGAACGCAGGTACCAGGTTCTGGAGCGGGTGTCCGGGGGCCAGGACCCGTGGTTCTGCCAGCCGGCGCCGCCGACGAACACGCGCACCAGAGCTTCGCGGCCCACCGGAGCCCGGCGGGCGGTGTGCGTGTCGAACCAGGAAATGCCTTCCGCCAGGGAAATCCGGTTGTCCACGTTCAGGTGGGTCCACGGCCCGACAGTCATCGCGACGTCGACGTCCCGTGCGCGCAGGGTTTCGTACTGCTCGATCGTCTGGTTGAGGAAGAAGTCGTGCCATCCACCGATGAGCAGCGTCGGCACCTCGGTCCGGCGCAGCGCCTCGGTGACCCGGAACCGGTCCCAGTACGGTGAGGTCAGGTCCGGCTGACCGGCCCAGTCGTCGTACCAGGGCACGCCGGTGCCGCCCAACGGCAGCCGGGCCATCTCGGCCGCCAGCCTGCGCTCCGCCCGCAGCGTCCTGACCAGGCTCGTGAGCGGTCCCGCGGATTCCTGGTTGGCGACGAGATCCGCCCACGAACGCCCGTTGTAGAGCTCCAGCGGACCTTGGCGGTACATGGCGGCGCCGAGGTCGTGCACGCCGATCATCACCACCATCGCGGTCAGCTCCGGCGGTGGATCCACGGCGAGCGCCCAGCCGGTGAACCCGAGGTAGCTGCCGCCGAGGACCGCGAGCCTGCCGTCGAACCAGTTCTGCGTGCGCAGCCATGCCACGGTGTCCTGCGCGTCCTGGGCCTCGTCGACGCCCGGTGTGAAAACGCCTCCGGAGCCGAACGTGCCGCGGCAACTCTGGAACAACACGTGGTAGCCGCGCTCGGCGTAGATGCGTGCCTGCAGCAGGGCGTACGGGGCGCCGCGGCCGTACGGGCAGCGCACCAGGATCGTGGGCGCGTGTTCAACGGTCACCGGGACGTGGTGATCGGCGAGCAACCGCACGCCGTCGCGCATCGGCACCTCGACCGCCCGCTCGACCCGCACCCGGTTGCGCCGCGGAGGTAGTCCCCACATCCGGCCCAGCACCGCACTCGCCACGCTCACGGTCAGTACCTCGTACCCGGCTCGAAGAACATCGGCATCGCGGCGGACGGCCGTCCGTCCACGGTGGCTCCCGCGAACTGCAGATGAGGGGCCAGCTCACGGTTGTTCTCGGCGGGGAAGTTCAGGTGAGGCGCGGAGACCTCGTCGAGCGTGGCCCGTTGCGCGTCGGCGAGCGTCACGTCCAGCGCGCCGCGGTTCGTCTCGAACTGGTCGAGCCGGCGGGCGCCGATCACGACCGAGCTGATGCCGGGCCGTCCGCGCAACCAGGCCAGCGCGACCTGAGCCGCCGGCACACCGATCTCCGCGGCGACGGCGTTGACCGCGTCGACCACCACGAACTCCGCCGCGGAAGGCACCCGCCCGCGCTCCGAAGCCGGAGCGGCACCGGAGGTGTACTTGCCGGACAGGAAGCCGCCACGCAGAGGCGACCACGGCATGACGCCCATGCCCATCGCCTGTGCCATCGGAATGAGCTCGCCTTCCGGGGTGCGTTCGAGCAGCGAGTGCTCCAGCTGCAACGCGATGATCGGTGACCAGCCGTGCCACTGCGCGAGGGTGGCGGCGTGCGCCGTCGCCCAGGCCGGTACGTCGGAGAAACCGATGTAGCGGATCTTGCCGGCGCGCACCTGGTCGTCCAGGGCTCGGATGGTCTCCTCGACGGGGGTGACCGGGTCGAAGTTGTGCAGCCAGTAGAGGTCGACGTAGTCGGTTCGCAGGCGCCGCAACGAGTCCTCGAGCTGGTGCACGAGCGCCTTGCGGCCGGGCCCGCCGCCGTTCGGGTCGCCCGCGTGCAGGTTGCCGAAGAACTTCGTGGCCAGCACCAGCCGGTCGCGCAACCCCGGCGTGCCGGCGAGGACGTCGCCGATGATCTTCTCGGAGTGGCCGTTGGTGTAGAGGTTGGCGGTGTCGACCGAGTTGCCACCTCGATCCACATAGGACGCGAGGATCTTCGCGGACTCCTCCGGGCTGCTCCCCCAGCCGTGGTCCTCACCGAAGGTCATCGTGCCGAGGGTGAACGGGCTGACGCGCAGGCCTGACCGGCCGAGGGTGATGTGCGAATCAAGCGACATGGCTCAATTCAAGGCGCCACAAGCGCCATCACCTAGGCCGATGGGCTCGAACCGTTGCACGATCCGCTCAAGTCCGCGCCGATCACGGCACACCCGTGCGAGACTGCGAACCATGACCCACCTGGACGAGATCGGCCGCCGGATCATCCGGCACGCCGGACCCTACGGTCGTCCACTGTGGACCGAAGGCGTGCTGGTCTTCGTCTCCGACCGGGTGACCGAACCGATGGGCACGATCACCGAACCGGTGCTCACCCTCGTCGCCCAAGGCACGAAACGCACGATGCTCGGCGACCACGTCTTCGAACACGGGCCCGGCAAGATCTCCGTCGTGACCGTCGACCTCCCGCTGACCGGCCACATCACCGAGGCGAGCCCGTCCAAGCCGTTCCTGGCACTCGGCCTCAAGCTGGAGCCCGCCACCATCGCGCAACTGCTCGTCGAAGGCGGCTCCCCGCCGATCCGCCCGCACGACGGCCCCGGCATGGCGATCAGCGAGGCTGACGACAACCTGCTCGACGCCCTCGTCCGGCTGCTCAGGCTGCTCGACGAGCCCCGCGACCTGCGCGTGCTGGGCGCGTCGGTGCGGCGCGAGATCCACTGGCGGCTGCTCAACAGCCCGCAGGCCGCGTTGATGCGGCAGGCCGGCACCGCCGACAGCCGGCTGGCCCTGGTGGCGAGCGCCATCGCGTGGATCAAGAACCGGTTCGACCAGGTGATCCGCATCGACGACCTCGCCGCCGACATCGGCACCAGCGTCTCGACGCTGAACCGGCACTTCCGCACCGTCACGGCGATGAGCCCGCTGCAGTACCAGAAGCAGATCCGGTTGCAACGGGCCCGCGTCGCGCTCGTGTCCGCGCCGCACGACGTCGCTGCCGTCGGACACTCCGTCGGGTACGACAACCCGTCGCAGTTCAGCCGCGAGTACCGGCGGATGTTCGGAGCGCCTCCCGGACAGGACGCGCTCCGGCTGCAGAACGCGTCCATCGTCCAGGAGTGACGTTCACGCCTTGACCAGCGACTCCGCGAAGATCGGCAACACGGACGTGAGCTGCGCCGATGCGGCTTCCTCGGTCTGACCGTTGACCGCCACGAGCGCGAACACGTTGCCCCGCGCGAGCGCCACCTGACACGACCACGGGATGGCGCCGGGATCGTTCGGCTCGCAGTACGCGAACGACTCGTCGACGCCTTCCGGCCTGGTGAGCGCAACCTCGGCGTCCGATGCGCACGCGCGAGCTTGCTGTCGCACCGTCGACACGAGCGCGCTCGCCGGGAGCTCTGACGTGACGTGGACCCGTTCGAACAGGTTCACGCCTCCCGACCAGGAGCGGCTCCGCGCCGCCGACGTGCCCTTGTCCACGCGCGGCAGGGTGCCGCAGACCTCGCCGATCGCCTGGCCCTCCACCACGACGGGGAGGTCGTCCAGGGCGGCGGTGTCGTCCGCCTTGCCCCCGAGTGCGTCGAACGCGCCGGGCGGGGCCAGCGCCACCTTGGCACGCTGATCCAGCTCGGCCGGCGTGGGCGGGACCACCGAACTGGTGGTGGCCGGCGGCGCCGTTGGCGTGACCGGCGCCGCGGTCGCGCACCCCGCGATCAGAGCCACCGCGGCCATGACGGCAGCGCGAATCCTCATGTTCGACCTGCTCCCCCAGAAACCCGAATCTGGAGGAATTCAACCAGGTCAGCCGCGGACCGCGTACGAGTGGGCGCCCGTGCCCGCCAGCTTGCCGCCGTCGACGATCAGGTACTCGTCGCGGATCGGCGTGCCCGCGAAGAACGACTCCAGGATCTCCCTGGTACCAGCGGCATACCGGGCCTGTGCCGACAACGAGCTGCCCGAGATGTGCGGGGTCATGCCGTGGTTCGGCATCGTGCGCCACGGGTGGTCGGACGGCGCGGGCTGCGGGAACCACACGTCGCCCGCGTACCCGGCCAGCCGGCCGCTCTGCAACGCCCGCACCACGGCGTCTCGGTCGGCGATGCGGGCGCGGGCGGTGTTGACGAGGTAGGCGCCGCGCTTCATCGTCGCGATGAGCTCGTCGTCGAACAGGCCCTCGGTCTCGGGGTGCAGCGGCGCGTTGATCGTGACGACGTCGCAGTGCGGCACCATGTCCGCGGCCGAGGCGTGGAAGGTCAGGCCCAGTTCCTCCTCCACCTCAAGGGGAAGCCGGTGCCGGTCGGTGTAGTGCAGGTGCATGTCGAACGGGGCCAGGCGCTTCAGGACCGCCAGCCCGATGCGGCCGGCCGCGACGGTGCCGACGTGCATGCCCTCGACGTCGTAGGAGCGGGCCACGGCGTCGGCGATGTTCCAGCCGCCGTCCAGCACGATCTGGTGCGAGGGCACGAAGTTGCGGACCAGGTTCAGGATCGACATCACCACGTGCTCGGCGACGCTGATGCTGTTGCAGTAGGTCACCTCGGCGACCGTGACGCCGTGCGCGATGGCAGCGTCCAGGTCGACGTGGTCCGAGCCGATGCCCGCGGTCAGCGCCAGCTTGAGACGAGGGGCGCGGGCGAAGCGTTCGGCGGTCAGGTAGGCGGGCCAGAACGGCTGGGAGATCACGACGTCCGCGTCGGCCAGGCGGCGGTCGAACTCCGAGCCGTCGCGGTCCTTGTCCGAGGTGACGACCAGCTCGTGGCCCTGAGACTCCAGGAACGAACGCAGGCCCAGCTCGCCGGACACGCTGCCGAGCAGGTGGCCGGGTGTGAAGTCCACTGAGGACGGAGTGGGCAGGGTTTGGCCACCGGGATACCCGGGCAGCTCGGGGAGGTCGTCCCTGGCGTAGGTCTTCGGGTAGCCGGACACCGGGTCGTCGTAGAGCACGCAGAGAATCTTCATGCCCCCAGCATCGAAGCCGAAGGCCCTTGGCGTCCAAGCGAAAGTTCCTATGCGGTCATAGGTCGCGTCTATCAAGGTGCTTGTGCAGCATGCGTTCCAGCTCCCCGCGCACGTCCAGGCCCCGCGTGTGCCCGAGCATCGCCCGCGCCAGCATCGAGACCTGGTCACCCACGACCAGACCGATCTGCGGCACTCGCTGGGGGTCCTCGATCCGCACGACGCGCATGCCCTCGGGCGTCCCGAACATCTGCAACCAGGCGTGCGCGATGACGCTCGACCACTTCCGGGTGGCCACGTGGGCGTACAGGGTCGCGACGGTGTCGGCCTCGATCACCGGCACGGGCTGCACGCCGGCGTCCGCGAAGATGCCGTCCAGTATCCGGCGGTTGCGCATCCTGGACGTCAGCAAGCACAACGGCAGCGCGGCGACGTCAGCCCACCGCGCCACCGGACGAGAGGCGATCTCCTCGTCGGCAGGTGTCAGGAGCACATAGCGTTCCTCGTACAACGGCATCGCGCGGACCGTGCTGTCGACGTAGGTCATCGCGATGTCGAGCTCGAACTCGTCGAGCCGTCGCACGATCTCGCGCGACGACAACGACTCCAGCGTGATCCGCACGTGCGGATACCGTTCGCAGAACGGCGTGGTCAACAACGGCGCGGCCGGCAAAGCCGTCGGGATGGCGCCGATCCGCAGAACTCCCGACAAGGATTCGCGCATGCGTGACAGGTCCTGCTGCAAGGCATCGCGGTCCGCGAGCATGCGATGCGCCCACAGCAGGACCCGTTCCCCCTCCGGCGTCAGCGACTCGAACCGGCGGCCGCGGGACACGATCGGCACCCCGAGTTCGCGTTCGAGTTTGCTGATCGCCGCCGACAACGACGGCTGGGACACGTGACAGGCCTCCGCGGCACGCGCGAAGTGGCGTTCACGGGCCAGGGCGACCAGGTACTCCAGCTGTCGCAACAGCAACTCAGGACACCAGGGACGTGCGCGACAGCAGGTCGATCGCCGCGTAGACGTGCCGCAACGTCGGTGCCGGCACGCGGGTCAGCTCGGCGATCTCCACCACGGCGCCGATGATCGCGTCGATCTCCAGCCGTTTGCCGGCCTCCAGGTCCTGCAGCATCGACGTCTTGTGGTGCCCGACGCGGCGGGCGCCGTCGATGCGCTTGTCGATCGAGATCTGCGGATCACAGCCCGCGGCCCGCGCGATGGTCAGGGTCTCGGCCATCATCTGGGCCACCAGGTCGCGACTGTCCTCGTGCTCGCAGATCTCCACCATCGTCGCGCGGGTCAGCGCGCTCAACGGGTTGAACGCCACGTTGCCCATCAGCTTGATCCAGATGTCCTCGCGGACGTCCTTCTCCACCGGGCACTTCAGGCCGCCCGCGATCATCGCCTCGCTCAGCGCCACACAGCGCGGCGAGATCGACCGGTCCGGCTCACCGATCGAGAACCGCGTGCCCTCCAGGTGCCGGATCACGCCGGGTGCCTGGATCTCGGTCGAGCAGTAGACGACACATCCGATCGCCCGTTCCATCGGCAGCACGGCCGTGACCGAGCCACCGGGGTCGACGGCCTCGATCCGCTGCCCCTCCAGGGGGTGCCCGGTCATGCCGTGGAAGTACCACCACGGGATCCCGTTCTGCGCCGCGATCACGGCGGTACCGGGTCCCAGCAGCGGTGCCAGCAGATCGCCGGAAGAGGCGTACGAGTACGCCTTCAGGCCGAGGAACACGTAGTCGACCTCGCCCACCTCCGACGGCGAATCCGTCGCATGTGGACGCGCGGTGAAGTCACCGCGCGGACTCAGCACCCGAACGCCGTGCTCCCGCATTGCGGCGAGGTGGGCTCCACGCGCGATCAGGTGGACTTCCACGCCCGCACGATGCAAGGCAGCACCGACATAGGCACCGATCGCTCCAGCTCCGAGAACAGCGATCTTCATAGCACGCCCCGCTCCAAATATTGCATACAGTATACGGACAACACGACCAAGGCGATAGAAGTGCTTTTTGCATACCAAAAGCTGTATTCTGTCCGGCATGACTTCTTCGCCCAGTGGCCGCCGGGCCGCCCGCGGCTCGCTCAGTGCCGCGGCCAGCCGCCGGGTAGAACGGCCCGCACCGTTGCGTCAAGCCGTCTACGACGCCCTGCTCGAGCTCATCATCAACCGCACCCTCGCGCCCGGCCAGCACCTGGTCGAGGCCGAGCTCGCCGAGTACCTGGGCGTCAGCAGGCAACCGGTGCGCGAGGCGCTCCAGCGACTGCAGACCGACGGGTGGGTCGACCTGCGCCCCGCCCAGGGCGCCTTCGTGCACACCCCGACCGAGGAGGAGGCCGACCAGCTGCTCGCCGTGCGCAGCGTGCTGGAGACCTACTCCGCCAAGCTCGCCGCCGAACACGCCACGCCGTCCGACGTGAAGATCCTCAAGAAGCTGCAGCGAGCCGGCGAGGAGGCGCTCGTCACGGCGAACGTCGAACGCCTGGTCAAGGCGAACGCAGACCTGCACGCGGCCGTCGCGGCGATCGGCCGCAACAAGGTCCTGTCCGAGATGATCGGCCTGGTCGACCGCCGGGTGCGCTGGTACTACACCCCGATCGCCCGCCCGCGCAGCCACGACTCGTGGAACGAGCACGCCGAGCTGGTCACCGCCATCGCCGATGGTGACGCAGAGCGAGCCGGCGAGGTCATGCACCGCCACGCGGAGCAGACCAGGCAGACCTATCACGACAGCAGGACGTCCGAGAACTCCACGGAGAGCGACTGAGTCATTGCGCTCAGATCACCCGAAATCGGTCATTTGGTGCCGCACGGGTGATCCGCGACACGATGGCAGTGGATTGCATACAAAACGCAGTATGCTGAATGGCAGCAGGGGCGGGGTCAACGGAGACCCGCAGGAGGTTTCCCACCGGGTACCCACGCGATGGGCGGCCGGTGGGCAAGACCCCACCCGCACCCCTGCTCCTCCCGTGCCACAGTCCCTGTCGGGCTTCTGCGCGCCTCGGGAGCCACGACCATCGACAGGAGGAACACCATGTCCCGCTTCAAGAACTTCGCGCGTTCGCTCACCCAGCCGCGCGGCGGTGCCTCCGCCGACGGCCGCGCGATCGGCCTCGGACTGTCCACCGCGCTGAACGAGCAGCGCAGGGACGCCGAAGCCGTCGCGGCCGTGGCCAAGACGCTGCGCCCCGACTCCCAGGGGAAGGGCGCCGAGGGCCACACGATTCACGGCTGATTGTCCTTCACCGGAGCGTCTTCGCTCCTTTGTGCACTCTCGGCACCCTCCACAGCGGAGCGGGCAGCCCGCCGTGAGGTGTGCAGGCTCCACACCGTGGTGACGGCGAGCGTGGCCACGATGACTCCGAGAGACACCACGATCGGGATCTCCGGAGCCCACGAGACACCGTGGTGGTGCATCGCCTCGAAGATGAGCTTGAACCCGATGAACGCGAGCACCACCGCAAGGCCCTTGCTCAGGTGCACCAGGCGATCCAGCAGGCCACCCACCAGGAAGAACAGCTGGCGCAGGCCCATCAACGCGAACGCGTTGGCGGTCAGCACCAGGTAGGGCTCCTTGGTGAGGCCGAAGATCGCCGGGATCGAGTCCACCGCGAACAGCAGGTCCGTGGTGCCCACCGCGACCATCACGATCAGCATCGGCGTCACGACCCGCTTGCCGTCGATGCGTGCCGTCAACGCGGCACCGTGGTAGGTCGTCGTGGCCGGCACGACCTTCTTCACCGCGCGCAACGCGGCGTTCTCGGAGAACTCGGCCTCCTCGGTCTCCTCCTGCCGCAACAACTTCCACGCGGTGAAGATCAGGAACGCACCGAAGAGGTAGAACAGCCAGTCGAACCGCGAGATCGCCTGTGCGCCCAGGGCGATGAACACGGCTCGCAGCAACAGGGCCAGGATGATGCCGACGATGAGCACCTTTTGCCGGTACTCCCGCGGCACCGCGAACCTGGCCATGATGAGCACGAACACGAACAGGTTGTCGACGCTCAGCGAGTACTCGGTGATCCAGCCGGCGAAGAACTCACCGCCGTGGCCGGGCCCGGCGAACAACGTGACGCCGAGTCCGAACACGACGGCCAGGCCGACGTAGAAGAGCACCCAGTACAACGACTCGCGGAACGTCGGCTCGTGCGGTTTGCGTGCCACCAGATAGAAGTCGAACGCGATCACCGCGGCGATGCCGCCCATGGTCGCGATCCACACCCAGACGGGCAGATCCAACATCCTTGGCTCCTTCGGCGGAAGGGAAGGTCAGCGGGAGGCGGTGGCTCGCGCACGGAGACGCATCGAGATGCGTTCGTGCAGCCACAGGAAACCGATGGCCCAGCCGAAGCTCACGATCCCTTGGTAGGCGAGGAAACCGGCCAGGTCCGAGGGCAGTCGAACCCGACCGGTGAGCACCAGGCTCACGGTGATCTCGTGCATCAGCCTGGCCAATGGGAATCCCACGAGCCAGTAGAGCGCCACGGGAGCGAACCGCCCGGCCGGAAGGCGGCCTGCCGCCACCAGCAGGCCGAAACCACCGCCGAGCGCGCCCAGCGGCAGGCCGAGCGCGACCGTCGTCACCAGAGCCCACCCGAGCGGCTGGCCGACGAGCGCGGCCAGCCCTCCCGCGATGAGCCCCGCGGCGAGACCGACGAACGCGCCGGGCACCGCTTCTTTGAGAAAGCCTTCGCGGATCTGCATCTCAGCCCACCACTACGCCGAATTTGATGAGACTGAAGAACAGCATGCCCAGGTAGAACACCGCGCCGAAGCCGATGATGATGTTCGTGATCAGCTTGGGGCGGATGGGTTTGGGCAACATCCGGTTGTTCACCAGCAGGAGCACCACGCAGTAGGCGCCCATGGCGAACGTCGACAGGAACGCGAGCACGTCGAGGATCGCTCCCGGTCCGTCGGCCGGTCCGAACAACAGGATCAGAATGCCGAACGTGATGACACCCCACAGGAATCCCGCGTAGAGGTGCGACATGCGGAACTTCTTCGCACCCTTGACGAAGTGGTACGTCATGTCCGCCTGGCCACGGGAGAACGAGTCGAACAGGCCCAGTGTGGCGTTCAGGCCGATCAACGCGATGAACCCCAGGAACACCGCACCGAGCACCGGTCCGCCGGCTGACGCGAAGGCGTCGGACATGGCGTTGAGTGCCGCCTCCCGTTCACCGGACTCGATGAGTGCTTTGACGTCCGGACTCGTGCGACTCGCCGACTGCGCGAGGACCGTGAAAGAAACCGTGACGAGCATCGTGATGCCCCAGAACAACAACAGGGCGTCGAACGTGACCCAGCGCCGCCAGCCCTTCCACTTGGCCAGCTCCGCCTTGTCGTCGGTGTCGAACATGAAACCGCGCGACGGCATCTGCTCTTCCTCACCCGCGTGCCGCAACCCGCGCAGCTTCGGGATGTGCGCGCCCATGCCGGCCCCGCTGTCGCGCAGGTGCAGCGTGTACCACATCTGCTGCATGCCGGACGGTCCCGCGAACGCGATCGAGCCGACGATGATCGGGAACCACTCCGGCGACATGGCCTGTGCCGGGAAGTACCCGAACTGGAACATGCCGCTGATCGTGCTGGTCAGGTCGCCCCACGTGCCGACCATCGCCGCCACCACCGCGGTGCTGACGACGAGCAGTCCGATGAGGATGGACAGCAGGTTCTCGAGCAGGTTGTAGATGACCTTGGCCAGGCTGAACAACACCCCGACCAGGATCAGGCCGACACACGCCGAGACCGTCCACGGTATGCCGGTGATCTTCTCCAGGGCCGCCGCCCCCGCGGAGAGGTGGCCCGGCCAGATGTAGACGAGTATCGCCACCACGAAGAAGAACCACATGATCGGTTTGAACACGCGTGCGGCGCCGAAGAAGATGCTCTCCCCCGTCGCCATCGCGTACCTCGCCATCTCGAGCATGACGACGGCCTGCAGCGTCACGCCGATCAGGAAGAGCCACCTGATGTCCGGCCCGAAGACCAGCACCAGGCGCGGCCACATGTAGGACTCGCCCATGCCCACGCCGAGCGCCACCAGGAACACCGTGGGGCCGAGCAGGTGGATCGACGGTGGCGCGTCGGGGAGTTTCCTGATGGGCATCGCTTCCAGCTTGCCCGCGGGCCAGACACGTTTCCCTGAAGATTCAACACTCTCAGGTGGCGTGCTGACATCCGTGCGAGCAGCCAGATTTGGATCATCCACGGTTAACAACCTCCAGAGGACCGGCTGTCTTCGTTGACCTCCCTGGCGGGTTCGCGACCGTGGGCGTGTCACGGTCGCGGACGGGCCATCTCTCCCTTGCTACACAAAACCCTGTTGCTAGCCCAGGAGTCCGGCGGCACGTGCCCACCGGTACTTCGCGCCCAGTACCGCGACAGGTTTCTCCGTTGTGTACGGATACGCAACTACCCCGTTCCGGTACAGGTACTCGCTGGCCTCCTCCACCTCGACGTCGCCGGCGAGCGAGGCGACGACGGGCTTGTGGATTCCGTTCGCCCGGTACTCCTCCACGACGTCGACCACGAGCTTCGCGAACACCATCGGTGGCGTGACGATGGTGTGCCAGTAGCCCAGGATCAGCGAGTGGATGCGGTCGTCCGCGAGACCGAGCGCGATCGTGTTCCGGTACGTCGAGGGCGGTTCCCCGCCGGTGATGTCGATCGGGTTGCCCGCCGCGCCGAACGGCGGGATGAACTTCCGGAACGCCGCGTCCAGATCGCCCGGAATCTCCATGAGCGACAACCCGTTGTCCACACAGGCGTCCGAGAGCAGCACACCGGAGCCGCCCGCGCCGGTGATGATGACGACGTTCTCGCCCTTCGGCGTGGTCAGCAGCGGAATGCCGCGCGCGTACTCCAGCAGGTCGTTCAGGCCGGGTGCGCGGATCACGCCGCTCTGCTTGAGGATGTCGTCGTAGACCCGGTCGTTGCCCGCCAGTGCGCCGGTGTGCGAGCTGGCCGCTTTGGCGCCCTGGTCGGTTCGTCCCGCCTTGAGCACCACGACCGGTTTCTTGGCCGAGACCCGCTTTGCCGTGTCCGCGAAGGAACGACCGTCCTTCAGGTCTTCCAGGTGCATGGCGACGAGCTGGGTGTTCGGGTCCTGCTCGAAGAACGTCAGCAGGTCGTCCTCGTCGATGTCGGCCTTGTTGCCCACACCCACGATCGCGGAGACGCCCATGCCCGCGGAACGGCTGAATCCGAGGATCGCCATACCGATTCCGCCACTCTGCGATGAGAGGGCGACTCCGCCCTTGACGTCGTACGGCGTGCAGAACGTCGCTGAGAGGTTCTCCGGCGTGTAGTAGTAGCCGTAGATGTTCGGACCGAGGATGCGCACACCGTGCTTGCGCGCGATCGTGACGATCTCGTCCTGCAGCTCCTGGTTGCCCGTTTCACCGAAGCCGGACGGGATCATGATCGCGCCGGCGACGCCCTTCCTGCCGACCTCCTCCAGCGCGGCCGGCACGAACTTGGCCGGGATCGCGAACACCGCGACGTCGATGTCGCCCGGCACGTCGGTGATGCTCGCGAACGCCTTGAGGTCGAGGATCTCGTCCGCCTTGGGGTTGATCGGGTAGATCTCTCCCTGGAACCCGCCGTTGACGAGGTTCTTCATCACCGAGTTGCCGATCTTGCCCTCTTCGTTCGAGGCACCGATCACGGCGACGGCGGCCGGCTTCATGATCCGGTTCATCGAGGTGAGGATCTCGTCCTGGGTGAACCGGTGCGGTTGTTTCGCGGCGTTCTCGTCCACCAGGATCCGCACGTCGACCGCGGTGGCCCCGGAAGGCGTTGCCAGCACCGGGTTCAGGTCGACCTCGGCGAGCTGCGGGAAGTCCGTGACGAGAGCCGAGACGCGGTGGATCAGGTCGGCGAGCTTCCGCGCGTCCACGCCTTCCGCGCCGCGCACACCCCGCAGGATCTCCGCGGCCGCGATGCCGTTGACCATCGACAGGGCTTCTGAGGCAGTCGTGGGCGCCAGCCGGAACGTGACGTCCTTGAGCACCTCGACCAGGATCCCGCCGAGACCGAACGCGACGATCTTGCCGAACGTCTCGTCGGTGGTGGCGCCCACGATGACCTCGTGGACGTCCTTCCCGGTCGGCAGCTGCTGCTGGACCTGAACGCCGGTGATCTCGGCGTCCGCCTGGTAGTTCCTGGCGTTGTGGATGATCGTGCGGTAGCCCTCGGCGACCTCGCTCGAGTTCCGCAGGCCCACCAGCACACCGCCGGCCTCGGTCTTGTGCAGGATGTCCGGTGAGACGATCTTGAGCACGACCGGATAGCCGATCTCCTCGGCGAACGCGACCGCGCCCTCCGACGACTTCGCCAGCGCCTCGGCCGGGGTCGCGATCCCGTAGGCGTCGCAGACCCGCTTGCCCTCCGGCGCGGTGAGCGACGACCGTCCCTCCGCCCGCACCTTCGCGAGTACGTTCTCGACCGCGGCGCGGTCGTAGCCGTTGTCCGGCATGAGATTTCGTCTCCCTGGGATGTTCTGGGCGGTCAGATGACGCCGGCCGCGCGGAGTCCGGCCAGCCGGTCGGCGCTGTAGCCCAACGCGCCGAGCACCTCGTCGTTGTGCTCACCGAGCAACGGCGGGCGCTGGACCTCGACGACCGAGTCGGAGAGCTTGAGCGGATTGCCGACCGTCTTGAACGTGCCGCGCTCCGGGTGGTCGACCTCGACGACGGTGCCCAGCTCGGCCAGCGTCTCGTCCTCGATGATCTCCTTTGTGGACAGAATGGGTCCGCACGGGATGTTGTGGGCGTTGAGCTTGTCCATCACCTCCCACTTGGTGTGCTTCTCCGTCCACTCCTCGATCAGCGCGAACGCCTTGTCCAGCTTGGACAAGCGGACCTCGGGCGTGGCCCAGGCCGGATCCTCGGCGAGCTCGGGCCTGCCGATCAGCTCGGTCAGCGGCTTCCACCCGACCGGCTGGATGATCACGTAGATGTAGTCGTTGGGGCCGCCGGGGGCACAGCGCACCGCCCAGCCGGGCTGGCCACCACCGGATGCGTTGCCGGAACGGGGCACCGCGTCCCCGAACTGCTCGTTCGGGTACTCCCCCAGCGGCCCGTGGGCGAGCCGCTGCTGGTCGCGCAGCTTCACCCGGCACAGGTTCAGGACGGCGTCCTGCATGGCCACCTGGACGCGCTGGCCGCGCCCGGTGTTGGTCCTCTGGTACAGCGCGGCCAGGATCGCGGCCACCAGGTGGATTCCGGTTCCGGAGTCACCGATCTGGGAACCGGTCGCGAGGGGCGGGCCGTCCTCGAAGCCGGTGGTGCTCATCGAGCCGCCCATGGCCTGCGCGATCACCTCGTACGCCTTGAAGTCGGCGTAGCGGCCGGGTCCGAAGCCCTTGATCGACGCGTAGATCAGCTCGGGGTTGAGCTCGTGCAGCTTCTCCCAGGGGTAGCCGAACCGTTCGACGACACCGGGTCCGAAGTTCTCGACGAGGACGTCGACGTCGGCGACGAGCTTCTCGAAGACCTCCTTGCCTTCCGGGGCCTTCATGTTGAGCGTGATGCTCCGCTTGTTGCAGTTGAGCATCGTGAAGTAAAGACTGTCCACTTCGGGCAGATCACGCAGCTGGCCGCGCGTGATGTCACCGCGTCCCGGCGTTTCCAGCTTGATGACGTCCGCACCCAGCCAGGCGAGCAGCTGGGTCGACGACGGTCCGGACTGCACGTGCGTCATGTCGAGGACTTTGACGCCCTCCAGGGCCTTGGTCGGAGTTTTACCCATTTTGGTCAGCTCACCTACTTGTACATCGTCTGGTTCATGGTTCCGGGCGCGTACACGTCGGGGTCGATCCACACGTTGATCAACGAGGGCTTGCCCGACTCGCGGGCACGCTGCAGCGCCGGGCCTATGTCCTTGGGATCGCGCACTTCCTCGCCGTAGCCGCCGAGCATCTTGGCGAACTGGTCGTACTTGACGTCGCCCAGCGTGTTGCCGACGCGTTCGCGCTCCAGGCCGTACTTCGCGGCCTGGCCGTAGCGGATCTGGTTCATCGACGAGTTGTTGCCGACGATGCCGACGAACGGCAGGTTGTAGCGGACCAGCGTCTCGAAGTCCCAGCCGGTGAGGCTGAACGCGCCGTCACCGAACAGCGCCACTACCTCCTTGTCCGGCCGGGCGAGCTTGGCCGCCAGCACGAACGGGATGCCGACGCCGAGCGTCCCGAGTGGACCGGGGTCCATCCAGTGGCCAGGCGACTTCGGCTGCACGACCTGGCCGGAGAACGTGACCACGTCGCCGCCGTCACCGATGTAGATGGAGTCCTCGGTGAGGAAGTCGTTGATCTCGCTCACCAGGCGGTAAGGGTGGATCGGCAGGTCCTCGGACAGCAGGTGCTCCGAGCGCTTCTGCCGGGCCTTCTCCTCGACCGCCTGCAGTTCCTCCAGCCACACCTTGCGGCCCATCGCGCCGTTGTCCTCGCGACCGGACGCGGCCTGCGTGACGCTGGAGAGCACCAGGTCCGCGTCGCCGACGATGCCGAGGTCGACGTCGCGGTTCTTGCCGACGGTGCGGTAGTCGAGGTCGATCTGGACGACCGTCGCGTTCGCGGAAAGCCTGCGCCCGTACCCCATCCGGAAGTCGAACGGGGTGCCGACGATGACGATCACGTCGGCGTTGTCGAAGGCGTAGCGGCGCGACAGCTGGAAGTGGTGCGGGTCGCCAGGGGGCAGGGTGCCGCGACCCGCGCCGTTCATGTACGCGGGAATGTTGAGGGTGCGGACGAGGTCGATCGCGGAGTCCGTGGCGCGCGTCGTCCACACCTGGCTGCCCAGCAGGATCGCCGGCTTCCTGGCGTGCACCAGCAGGTCCGCGAGCTTCTCGACGTCCGCCGGGTCACCGACGCTGCGCGTGGACGCGCGGTAGTGGCCCGCTTCCGGTACTCGTGCGGTGCTCACCGGCACCTTGGCGTCCAGGACGTCGCGCGGGATCTCCAGGAACGCCGGGCCTGGCGCGCCGGCGTTCGCCTCGCGGAACGCCATCGACACCATGTCCGCGATGCGGGCGGTGTGCGGGACGTTCGCGGCGAACTTGGTGATCGGCGTCATCATGTCGACGTGCGGGAGGTCCTGCAGTGAGCCCATCTTGTGCTGGCTCAGCGCACCCTGGCCGCCGATCAGCAGCATCGGGCTCTCCGCGCGGAACGCGTTGGCGACGCCCGTGACGGCGTCGGTGGTGCCGGGTCCCGCGGTCACGACGGCGCAACCGGGCTTGCCGGTGATGCGGGCATAGCCGTCGGCCGCGTGTGCCGCGACCTGTTCGTGCCGGACGTCGATGACGGCGATGCCCTCGTCCACACAGCCGTCGTAGATGTCGATGATGTGCCCGCCGCACAGCGTGAAGATCGTGTCGACGCCCTCGGCCTTGAGCGCCTTGGCCACCAAGTGACCTCCCGAAATAGACCCAGAGTCCGACCCAGAGTCCAACCCTGCCTCCGCGGAACTCGTCATCGGCGATCAGCTCCCCTTGGCGCTTCGACTGTAGATTGCATACCGTATGAGGTAGGCATATCGTTACTCCGCTACCAACCGGATGTCCATAGATGGCCGCAAGTTTTCGGCGAGAGGACGTAGACGGTGGATCTTTTCGAACACGAGGCGCGGGACCTCTTCGAGCGCCGCGGAGTGCCCGTTCCGCGCGGTTTCGTGGCGGACACTCCTGAATCCGCGCGCGAGGCAGCCGCAACCCTGGGCGGCACCGTGGTGGTGAAGGCTCAGGTGAAGACCGGCGGGCGCGGCAAGGCCGGCGGCATCAAGCTCGCTTCGACGCCCGACGAAGCAGCGTCAGCGGCCTCCGCCATCCTGGGGATGGACATCAAGGGCCACACCGTGCACAAGGTGCTGGTGACCGAGGCGAGCGAGATCGCCGAGGAGTACTACCTGTCATTCCTTCTCGATCGTGCCAACAGGACGTTCATCGGCATGGCGTCGGCCACCGGCGGCATGGAGATCGAGGAGATGACGGACTCCATCACTCGAATGCCAGCTTCGACCTTCGACGCATCTGCGGTGTTCCCACCGGAAATCGCCGAAGAGGTGAACGCGGTCGCTTCCGCTCTGTGGAAGGTCTTCGTTTCCGAGGACGCAACACTCGTCGAAGTCAATCCGTTGGCACGAACCAAAGACGGCCGGATCGTCGCGCTCGACGGCAAGGTGACGCTGGACGACAACGCTTCCTTCCGGCACTCTCGTCCAGACGCGAGCGCCGAGGGCGACCCGCTGGAGGTGCGCGCCACCGAGAAGGGCCTGAACTACGTCAAGCTCGACGGCTCGGTCGGCGTCATCGGCAACGGCGCCGGCCTCGTCATGTCCACATTGGACGTGGTGGCGCTGGCCGGTGCCGCGCCCGCGAACTTCCTCGACATCGGCGGCGGCGCCTCGGCCCAGGTGATGGCCGACGGACTCGACGTCATCCTGTCCGACCCGTCGGTGCGCAGCGTGTTCGTGAACGTCTTCGGCGGCATCACCGCGTGCGACGCGGTGGCCGACGGAATCGTGCAGGCACTCGGGCTGCTGGGCGATCGCGCCGACAAGCCTCTGGTGGTGCGGCTCGACGGCAACAACGCCGAGGCGGGCCACCGCATCCTCGACGAAGCACGACACCCGCTGATCACCGTGGCGCACACGATGGACGACGCGGCATACCGTGCCGCCGCGCTCGCCGGCGCCGGTAGGGAGTCCTGATGGCGATCTTCCTCGACGAGACCAGCCGCGTGATCGTGCAGGGCATGACCGGGTCGGAGGGCGCCAAGCACACCCGGCGGATGCTCGCGGCCGGCACGCAGGTCGTCGGCGGCGTGAACGCGCGCAAGGCCGGCACGTCCGTGGACTTCGGCGACGTGACGCTGCCGGTGTTCGGCACGGTCAGCGAGGCGATGGAGCAGACCGGCGCGAACGTGTCGGTGCTCTTCGTCCCGCCCGCGTTCACGAAGGACGCGGTGATCGAGGCGATCGACGCCGGGATCGGCCTGGCGGTGGTGATCACCGAGGGTGTCCCTGTCCACGACACGGCACAGTTCTGGGCGCACGCCCAGAGCATGTCGAAGCAGGGCATGTCGAAGCAGGGCAAGTCGACGCGGATCATCGGCCCGAACTGTCCCGGCATCATCAGTCCAGGCAAGTCCAACGCGGGCATCATCCCGGCCGACATCACCAAGCCCGGTTCGATCGGGCTGGTGTCGAAGTCGGGAACGCTGACCTACCAGCTGATGCACGAGCTGAAGGACTTCGGCTTCACCACGTGCGTCGGCATCGGCGGCGACCCGATCGTCGGCACCACGCACATCGACGCGATCGCGGCGTTCGAGGCCGACCCGGAGACCGAGCTGATCGTGATGATCGGCGAGATCGGCGGTGACGCGGAGGAACGGGCGGCGGAGTTCGTGCGGGACAACGTGTCCAAGCCCGTCGTCGGCTACGTCGCCGGCTTCACCGCGCCCGAGGGCAAGACGATGGGCCACGCGGGCGCCATCGTCTCGGGGTCCTCGGGCACGGCGGAGGCCAAGAAGCAGGCCATGGAGGCGGTCGGGATCAAGGTCGGCAAGACGCCGTCGGAGACCGCCGCACTCGCACGGGCCATCCTCACCAGCTAGCACCCGACTAGCTGGAACAGAGCGCCTTGTTGGCCACGTCGAACGAGGACGGTGTCGAGTTCATCCCGTTCGTGTTGGTCACCACCGACGCGAACCGGCCGTCGTCGGTGACCAGGGTGAACGAGTGGTGGCCGGTGAGCAGGGCGCCGTTGTGACCCCACGCCACACCACCGCACGTCAGCGGCAGCTTGACCAGGGCGAGCCCGTACGTGCCGTTCTGGCCCCAGGTCTGCTTCATCTCGGCGAGTGCCGCGGGTGAGACGACCTGGCCGTTGATCAGTGCCCGGTAGAAGCGCTGCAGGTCGTCCAAAGTGGACGACATCGAGCCTGCGGTGCTCCAGAACGACAGTTCGATCGCGGTGGTCGCCTCGGTCCAGAAGAAGATCGGGCCGAGGCGGCCGCCGAGGTACCCCGGCAGGAACGGCGCCGGCAGCGCGCGGTTTCCCGGTGCCGGGAACTTCGTCCGCGTCAGGCCGAGCGGGCTGATGATCCGCTCGGTGATCGCGTCACCGGCCTGCTTGCCGGTGAGGCGTTCGATCAGCATGCCCAGCACCAGGAAACCGACGTTGGAGTAGTTCTGCGCGGCACCGGGTGCGGACTGGGCGGGCTCGTCCATGGCCGAGCGGACCAGTTCCGCGAGGGTGAACGTGCCGTCGGGGTTCGCCTGCGCGTCGCGGACGTAGTTCACCAGGCCGCTGGTGTGCTGCAACAGCTGGCGAACGGTGATCACGTCGCCGTTGTAGTTGCCGGTGACGACGCCGGGCAGGTACCGGGAGATCGGCGCGTCCAGCTCGACGCGGCGTTCGTCGACGAGCTGGAGGATCACCGCGGCGGTGAACGTCTTGGTCTGGCTGCCGATCCGGAAGTGGTCGGCGGCCGTGATCACACGCTGTTCGTGGATCTTCGCGGTGCCGGCCGACAGGGTGCCGCCGCGGTAGTGCACGGCGGCACCCGGACCGGCCTGCGCCTGGTACTGGTTGAGCACGGTCTGCACGCCGTCGTCGGCCTTCGCCGGTGCGACACCGACGAGCAGGAACGCGCAGACGAGCGCGGCGATGCGCTTCACGCGGTCGCCCCCTTGGCCGTCGGCAGCTTCGCCGAACCGCTCTGTGTTGAACCGTTCTGGGCCTGTTCGCCGATGACCGACAGCGCCTGCTTCACGATCTTCAGCACGGCCTGCGCGCCCTCGACCAGCTTGATGAGGTTCTCGCCGCTCGCCAGCAACTCGCCGAGCTTGGCCGCGATCTTGACCCCGCAGTCGACGGCGATCTGCACGCACTGCGGGATGGCGATGGCGATGCTCTGCCCGAACGTCGACGGCGCCGCCGCGATCGCCTCGGTCATGATCGGCACGATCTTGCCGATCGCCTCGGTGATCAGCCGGGTGACCTCGGCGACGACCTGGGCCACCACCTCACCGGCCTTGATCAGCGCGCTCGCGTTGGTGAGCGCGGTCTCGGCGACGGACAGCACGCCGTCGACCAGTTCCTTGCCGGTCTTGGCGTAGTCGGTCGCGCTGTCACCGGTCCAGCTGTCGGTCTCGCTCTTCGCTTTCGCGCTGTACTCGTCGGCCAGCGTGCTCGCCGCCTTGCCCGCGTTCTGGAACTCCCCCGCGCCCTGCTGGACGCCGTCCGGGTTGCCCTTGAGCTGGTTCAGCGGCTCTTCCAGGAACGAGATCATCGGCGTGAGAAAGCCGACGCCCGCGCTGTCCAAGGCCTGCAACGGTTTGCCGTTCGAGCCGAGTTCGCTGATCGGCGCCTTGGGCGTGGCCGCGAGGTCCGCCGACAGCCATTCGTCGCCGGCGATGGCGTTGGTGGTGGTGCGGAGTTCGTTGAGCAGTGCGGCGATCGTGCCCGCGTCCGTCGCGGTGGCGGTCATCGGCCGGCCCCCGTGACGGTCTCGGCGTTGCGTTCGTCGGTGCGCTGGTAGGTCTCCGCGGTGCGGCGCATGCCTTCGCCCACCTGGTCCATTGTGGACGCCACGTGCGCGAAGCCGCCCATGGTCTCCCCCATCGCGCCGCTGAGGCCGGTGGTCATGAACTGCGCGAACGACCCCAGCGACTCCCCGCCGAGCTGGTCGGGCAGCCGTCCTCCCGTCGCGGAGAGCTGGTCCGCGTACCCGGTGAGCGTCGCGGCGTGGCGCCGCAGCTGCTCGTGATCGACGACGAAACTCATCGCACGGCCTCCGGCAGGTGCTTCGTGACCTGGTGCAGTGCGTCGCTCTCGCCGAGGTAGTCCGCCATCACCTCGGTCATCCGGGCGCTCGCCAGTCGTTGCGCCTCCCGCGCGGTGCTGACGATCAGCATCGCGAGCGTGTCGACGTCGAGCTTGCGTGCCGCCGGCGTCAGCGCGACGTCGCCGAGCACGCCGCCCGCGTTGACGGTCACCGTGACCTCACCGCGCGGCGAGGTCGCGCTCGCCCCGACCTCGGCCAGGCTCGCACTGGCGCTGCGCGCGCTGTAGGCCACTCGTTCCAGGCGTTCCTGGTAGTCCGCCAGCCACTGTGCTGGATCCACTTCTCCCCCTCTTCTAGGCTCGCGCAACCGCGGCGAGCTCACCTATCGCACGGACCAGGTCGTTGTGCCGCATGGGATTCACGCTGACCCAGCCGTCGTCGCCCACATCCACCCTGACCCGGCCACCCGCACTGTCCAACCAGGACACTTCCTGCCGCTGGCCGCCCCTCGTCACGCCGGCCTGGCCCTGCCCGACGACCTCGAGGTCGAACTTCGCGCCGGGCGGTAGCGTGATCGGCATGACCTGCGCTGGCCGCAGTTCCGGCACCAACGCCACCAGCTCATCGCCCAGCGTCTCCGCCTCGACGTGCATCACCCGGACCGTGCTCTCGGACTGCGTGCACACGATCGCCTCGTCGCCGTGCACCATCGCGACGGCACCAGTTCCTCGCACTACGAGGTCGACCACGGCCGTGTGCTCGCACAGCGCGGTGACGAGTGCCGCAGCCATACCCGTCGGTCCGTGCGCCTCCGCCAGCCCCCGCGCCTGCAGCCCGTGCCCCGCCTCGGCGAGCAGCGTCGCGCGTTCGTCCGCGAGCTTGCCGAACGACGGCACCCGCAACGGAAACGGCCAGCGCACCCCGGCGTGCGTCGCGAGCAGGTCCATCTCCACCAGGTCGAAGGCGATCATCGCCCCGCCTTGCGCGCCTGCTCGGCGTCGGTCTCGGTGTAGGTGTTCCTGATCTGCGCGAGCATCTCCTGGAACGCCCGCACCTCACGTTCGGCCGCACCCACCTCGCCCGCGAGCCCCGACCCCGCCGCCTTGAGCCTCTTCGACAGGTCCTGGGCGGGCGGGGCGGTCCCGAGCAACGGCTGCCGCTCGGCCAGCCTGCTCGCGGTCGCCACCAAGTCACCGGTCAGCTCGGCCAGCCTGGTCAACGTCTTGATGCGGTCCTGCAGCCCGTCCGGCGCGACCTCGAAGCTGGTCACTGTTCCTCTCCGATCACTGCCGGCGACACACGCTCGTTCACCGCGAACAGTCCGTGGTCGAGCGTCGGCATCTGGTTCTCGTGCTCCTGGTCGTCGTCCTTGCGCGCGCCACCGAGCGGTTGTCCCATCGCGCCGTTTTGTGCGGCAGACCGTGCGTCCGCGATGGGCGAGCCCGTGATCGTCGGCCCAACTGCCTGACCGAACATCACGCCCGTGCGCATGCCTGGGCTGAGCTGGGTCTGCTGGCTCACCGGACTCATCGGGCTCCCGGCACCGATGACTGAACCTCGCGTCGTGGCGACCGAACCACCGCTGCCGCCGCCTACGAGCCGTTGCCAGGGCACGCCACCTGAGCTGGGTGTCCTCACGGGTGTCGCTGCCGCCGCCTGGGCCGTGGAAGCGGCCTGGGGGACGTTGCCGCGGGCGTCGTCGATGAGGCGGCCGCTGCCGTTGAGGCTGGACTCGTAGGTCTGCATCGCGCGGACGGCCTGGGCCTTCTGCTGGTCAGCCGTGGCGACGCCGAAGTAGAAGCTGAACCCCGGCGAACCGGCCGGCATCGCCGGAGCGCTCGGCAACGCGAAGGGTGCGGGTGCGCTCGGCAGCGAGAACGGCGAAGGCGCGCTCGGCAGCGAGAACGCGGCCGGGGCCGTCGGCAGGTCGAACGCAGCTGGTGTGGTGAGCGGTGCGGGCGCGTTCGGCAGCACGAACGGTGCTCCGAACGACGCGGGCACGCTCGGCGACCCGACCTGGCCTGGTGCGCTCAGCGGCTCGAACGGACCCGGCGCCAGCGGTGCTCCGAACGACGCGGGCACGCTCGGCGACCCGAACTCGCCTGGTGCGCTCAGCAGCTCGAACGGACCCGGCGCCAGCGGCGACCCGACCGGCGTCGGCACGCTCGGCGACCCGAACGGGCCAGGCGCAACCGGCATCGGCGCCTCCTGCGCCCCCACTCCCGCGGGACCAGCCGATGCCGCCGGTCCCGCCGGCGGCCCAGCGAACGCGGGCATCGTCGTCCCCGCCGGCGGCGGTGGCGGCATCGCTGCCCTCGCCGCGGCCAGCGCGTCCGCCGAGTCCTGCGCGGCCTGCTGCCCCGCCGCCGCCAGCTCGCTGATCTTCTCGATCCGCTCGGCCAGCGTGGCGAGCCTGGCCGCGGCCTCCTCCGCCGCGGCGCCGTGCCACCCGTGAAGCAGCGCGGTGCGTTGTTCACGGAGCACCTCGGCGTGCGTGTCCAACGCGGCGCGGTGGCGCGTCCACTCGTCGGCGACCGTGCTCACGTCCGCGACGTCGGCGTCCTGCCACAGCATCCTGTGCAGTTCTTCGTGGCTGTACGCCTCCCAGTTGATCTCGGTTGGCGGTGACTCGTTGCCTGACACCCCTGGATTCCCCTCCCTCGTCCGGCCCGGCAAACGATCACAGCGGGGCCGAACGAAGGACAGGCCAGACGACCGGCCACTTGTGGCCGGTCCCTCCCATCAGCGCAAACGCGCGAAATGATCCTGGAGGCGGGCGTGCCGGAACTGGTAGACCGCGCCCGCCCGGCGCAGCACGCCACGCCGGTACGCGTCGTCGAGGAAGGCCGGCAGCCGCCACGGCAGCCGTCCGGTCAGCGGCAACCAGACGCGCGCGAACACGACCCACTGCCCCCACGCGGTCAGGCTCAGGACATAGGCCAGGCCGCCGCCGACACCGCCGACGAGGCCGAGGTTCAGCGCCGTGATCGGCGACCACACGACCTCGAACCGCAACGCCGTGAGGCCGAACGCGACAGCTCCGGTGGCCATCGTGACGAACACCGCGAACACCGGCACGAACAGCGACACCAGCCGCAGCACGTGGCGCCGGTTCGCCTCGATCAGGTCGTCGGGGCTGCCCGCCGAGCGCACGTCCAGCGGCGATTCGAGCGCCGCGACCAGGCCGAACACCACTCCGGCGCCGAGCCCGAACACCAGCGCGAACACACCGACGTCGACCAGAACCCCCGAAGTCATCTCGTACAGGGGCGTGACCAGCCAGAACGCCACCGCCCGCACCACCCCGTACGCGGCGCCGACCGCCCCGCCGAACCCCAGCCCGAGCAGTCCTCGCAGCCACACCCGCCTGCCGAACCGGCCGCGCAGCCTCAACCGGGTCCGCACGGGTTCGAGCGGCGCGGTCCGGGCCACGTACCAGTGCGCCAGCCCGAAGACCACCCCCGTGGCCAGCCCGATCATCGACGCGAACAGCAGCCCTCTGATGATCAGCGCACCGACCATGACGGCTTCGACCACCAGGTCCGTCACGCCGACCGCGACCCCGACGGCGAGCCCGATGATCGACGCGCGCCTGCGTGACGAGGTCCCGACCTGCCACCACGCGATGTCATGGGTCCCGAGCCGGTTCAAATGCAGCGCGAGGTGACCGAGCCACGGCCGCACCTGTTCGGCGTCGGCGCCGTAGACGGCGGGCACGAAGCTGCCGAGCAGGTGCCGTTCGATCTCGTCGGCGGTGCCGAAGGTCAGCAGTTCGGCTGGATCGTGGTCAGGCGTGTCGCTGTAGATACGCCGTGCGAGCGCCACCATCAACGGCGTCGTGAGCACCTCAGCCAACACACCGCCGTTGCGCACCTCGTCGAGCACGGGCTTCCAGACGTTCCCGCCCGGTCCGGCCTTACGCGTCGTGCGCGGCAGGTAGTCCGCGAGGTCGTCGCACGTCAGGTCAGCCAGCACCACTGCGGCCGCCGACGTCAGCACGTCCGTGCCCGCGACCGCGTCCCGGTATTCGTCCACACGGCTCGTGAGCAGCAACGGCAGAGTGGTGGTGTTCAACGCGTTGAGAGCAGGCCGATGCAACCCGGCCGCGATCTCGTCGAACCCGTCCAGCACGGGCAACACCCGTTGGGCGTCCACCAACGCTGCCGCCAACGTCCCGCCGCTGGGTCCGGGGGCCCCGAGGAACGGGTGATCGCGGGTCAGCTGCTCGGCCATCCAGTCGCGCAACCCGACGCGGTCCGGATGCCACGATCCGAGGCTGAAGATCACCGGCACCGGGTCGCGGAGATCCTGGGCGCCGAGCAGGTCGAGCACGAAACGCGTGGTCAGCACCGTCTTGCCGGACCCCGCACGCCCCAGCACGACGAGCCGCCGCGACCCGACCCTCCGGTAGACCTCGACGACCTGGTCCAGCCGCCCGTCCAGCGCGGCCTCGCCGCCGATGTTGAGCCAGCTGTCCCGCAACGTCTCTGGCGCCGCGTCCCACCGCACCGGCAACGGCACGGGGTCGTGGATCTGGCCCTGCTCCTCCTCGCGCCGCCACCGCGCCTCGACCGCGACCTTCAACGTCTCCACGGCCTCGGCCAGCGGGTCGAACCGCACCGGCTCGGCGACGACAACGGGCTCGTGGCGCCCGGCGGCGGCGAACAACTCGGACCGCTCGGCCCCGGTCAGCTCCAACGCGTCGGCCAGCGCGCGCACGGTGCCCATCCGCGGGTCGGTCCGTTCGCCCGTCTCCAGCCCGCGCACCGTGCGAATGCCCACGGCGGCGCGCTGAGCGAGCGCCTCCTGGCTCAATCCCGCCCGCTGCCGCCACTGACGCAGCAGTAAGCCGAACTGGCTCGCCACAACCGCCCCCTCATCCCGGTGATCAGCACCTTATCGAGACCCCCGCGTTCACTGCACGGATCCGGACGGAGGGGGAAGATCGAAGTTGTGCTAACCCAGTGGCTCCACACCGTTCCACCGTTGCTGGTCTACGTCGTCGTAGGCCTGGTGGTCGGTATCGAGAGCATCGGGATCCCGTTGCCGGGCGAGATCGTTCTCGTCGCGGCGGCGCTCATGGCCTCACACCACGACGGCGTCTCGCCGCTCATCGTCGGCATCGCCGCGTCGGTGGGCGCGATCATCGGTGACAGCATCGGATACGCGCTGGGCAAACGGTTCGGGCCGCGCGTCTTCGGGTGGGCGGGCGACAAGTTCCCGAGCCACTTCAGCCCGGACAAGATCGGCCGCGCCCAGGCGCTGTTCGAACGGTTCGGCGCCTGGGCGGTCTTCTTCGGCCGGTTCGTGGCGTTGCTGCGGATCCTCTCCGGTCCGCTGGCAGCCACGATGGGCATGCACTACGGGAAGTTCCTCCTGGCCAACGCAGCTGGCGGCATCGCGTGGGCCGGTGGCACGACAGCGGCTGTGTACTTCGTCGGCGAGGCGGCCGAGCACTACCTCGCCGAGTTCTCCTGGATCGCGCTGCTGGTCGTCCTGGTCGCGGTGATCGGGCTCAGCGTCCGAGCCCGGCTCCGCCGTTCACCCCGATGACCTGCGCGGTGACGTGCCCGGCTTCCGGTGAAGTCAGGAACGTGATCGCCGCGGCGATGTCCGCCGGGGTGCCCGCGCGGCCGTTCGCCGCGTTGCCGACGAGCTTCTTGCGCCGCTCCTCGCTCAGGGTGTCGCCGAAGAACTCGGTGTCGTCGGTGACGCCCGGCGACACCACGTTGACGGTGATTCCCCGGCCTCCCAGCGTGAACGCGAGATCCGCCGTCCACGCCTCGACCGCGGCCTTGGCCGCACCGTAGGAACCCGACCCACGCCGGCCCGCGATCGAGCCGAGCGTGACCACGCGGGCGTTGTCGGCCAAGCGCGGCTCCAGCGCGGTCGTCACGAGCACAGCGCTGACCACGTTGGCCTCGTAACTCGCGACCCACAGATCCCGCACGTCGGTCAGGTTCCCAGGTGCGGGACGGCGACGAGCCACGTTGCCACCCGCGTTGTTGACGAGAACGTCCACTTGCGACGGCAGGTCGTCCAGCGCCGCCTGCACCGCCTCCGGATCCGACGCGTCGAACGCCACCGCCCGAGCGCCGATCTCCTCGGCCGCCGCCTTCAGCACGTCCTCCCGCCGGCCCGTGATCACCACGTCCAGGCCCTGCTCGACGAGCCGCGCCGCCACCGCCTTGCCGATGCCCGTGCCGCCGCCGGTCACCACTGCTGTTCGTGTCATGCGAGCCTTGATACCAGCGGAATACATGCAGGTCGATCAGTTTGTCAGCCCTCCGGAATTCACATCTGTGACTAGGCTGCTCAGACCTGACTCCACTGGGGAGAACCGAATGAAATCCCACGTTCTGGAAACCGACGGCGCAGCGATCACCTACGACGTGCACGGCGAGGGCGGCCGTCCGCTGATGATGATCGGCCAGCCGATGGACGCGAGCGGCTTCGCGGCGCTCAAGGAGCAGTTCCGCGACCGCACGGTGATCACCTACGACCCGCGCGGCATCGGCAGAAGCACGCGTTCGGACGGCAGCACCGCCAACACGCCCGAGATCCAGGCCGCCGACGTGCACGCGGTGATCCAGGCCGTCGGTGGTCCGGTCGACCTGTTCGCGTCCAGCGGCGGCGCGGTCACGGCCCTCGAACTCGTGGCGGCCTACCCGGACGACGTGGTCACGCTCGTCGCGCACGAGCCGCCGTTGATCGACGTGCTGCCCGACGCGGAGGCCGCCCGCCGTGCGCGCGACGGGTTCATCGACGCCTACTTCGCAGGTGGGTCCGGCGCGGGCATGGCACAGTTCATGGTCATGTCGTCGTGGCAGGGCGAGTACACCGACGAGTACTTCGCGCTGCCGGTGGCCGACCCGGCCCAGTTCGGCATGTCCGCCGACGACGACGGTTCCCGCGACAACCCGTTGCTGTCGCGGGATTCCCTCGCCATCACGGACTACCAGGTGAAGGCCGACGCCCTCGCGGCCGCGCCCACCCGTGTCGTGATCGCCGTCGGTGAGGAGACGGGCAACGCGTTCACCGCACGCACCGCCGTGCACACCGCGAAGCTGCTCGGCCAGGAAGCCGTCGTGTTCCCCAGTCACCACGGCGGGTTCATGGGCGGCGAGTTCGGCTACGCGGGCAAGCCAGAGGAGTTCGGCGTCAAGCTGCGCGAAGTACTCGGCTGAGGATCACCTCGGCGGCCCGTGCGGCGCCGCCACCGGCCCCAACAGCGGCACGCATCCGGTCGAGGTTCCGCCGGATCGTGCCGCTCCCGGCCACCCGCTCGACCGCCGCGCGCAGGCCCGCGTGATCGTCGACCCGTTCCCCCAGCCCGAGTTCGACCACGCGGTCGGCGTTGGCGGCCTGTTCCGGCGTCTGCGGCACGATCACCAGCGGCACACCCTGGTGCAGCGCCTCCATCGTGGAGTTCATGCCGCCGTGGCTGATGAACACGTCGGTGTGCTTCAGCACGGCGGGCTGCGGGAACCCCGGCCGCACATCGATGTTCTCCGGCACTTCGCCGACGCCCCGCGCGGTCATCGCGACCTCCCAGCCGCCGTCGCCGAACTGCTCGACGCACGCCCGGTAGAAGTCGTGGTCGCTCATCACCGAACCGAGCGAGACGAACAGCAGCGGCAGGTCCGCGCGGCGCGGTGACCACTCCTCGTCCAGCCGGCTGCCGAGCACCGGCCCGACGAAGTGGAACGACTCGTCGAAGGTCTCCGCCAGCGGCTGGAACTCGCGCGGCACGAACACCACGCTGCACGCCTCCGGCGCCTCGATGGTGCTCGGGATGTCGAGCTCGATGTCGTTCTCTGGGTCGTTCTCGGCGACGAACCGCGCAAGGTCGCCGGCGATGGACCAGGCCAGACCGGCGTCCATCAACGTGTAGTGCTCGTTCGACGCGCTGTGCGGCAGCGTGCGTACAGCCGGTATACCGAGTGTGCGCGCGACCAGCCGCGCCGGCCAGTTCGTCGAGTCGTAGCAGATCAGGTCGGGCCGGTCGGTGCGGCAGCGGTCGAGCAGCACCGGGTAGACCCTGCTCATCGCCCTGAAGTAGTGCGGAAACCACTCGTCGATCGGGTTCGCGGTGACCGGGTGGAAGTCCGGCAGCGCGGGCAGTTCCACCCAGCGCGCACCGGCCGCGGTCACCGCCTCGGCGTGCTCGGCGCCGGTGGCGTACTCGACCTCGGCGCCGCGTTTGGTCAGTTCCTCCACCACCGCGAGCGTCGGTGTGACGTGGCCATGGCCTGAGAGCGTGACGAACAGGATCCCCATTGGCCCGATCCTGCCGAACCCGGTCAAATTCTTTTCAGCGCAGGAACGCCTCGATCACCTCGGCCACCCGCAGCCCGCTCGCGAAGTCGGCCAGGTCGCGCGGGTGTTCGCCGCGGACGGCCTGCGCGAACAGGGTGAGCCGTGAATAGTCCGACCCGGTCTGCTCCAGCGGCACCGGTTCCCATCCACCACCGTCCGAAGTGGACAGCAGCGCCCACTGGTCCAGGCGCAGCGACCGTTCGGTGCCCCACACGGTCCACTCGTAGATCTCGGGCCCGGCCAGCCCGGAGAACGCCGACACGTGCACCGGCACGCCACTGCCCCGCAGCCCTCCGCGCGCCGCCACCTCGGCCGCACCGGGCTCGGGGAAGTCCGACGACACCCACTCGACGGTCAACGGCCCGAGCAGCCGGTCCGTGAGGTAGACGAAGTGCGACAACACCTCGCGGACGAACCCGCCCTGCTCGGACCGCGCGAGCCACGCCGCCTCCGCCTGGAACGCCCGCGGCCAGCGCGGGAACTGCAGCCTGATCTCCACGCCCCGCAGCGCGCCCAGCTCCGCCAGCCGCCGTTCGATCTCGATGGTCGCCACCATGTCCGACAACGCGAAGTTCACCGCGTTCGGCCGGTTCGCGGCGGCTTCGGCCATCGTGCGAGCCTCGTCGAGGTCGACCGCGAGCGGCTTCTCGCAGAACACCGCCTTGCCGGCCTGGAACGCCTTCAGCACCAGCTCCGCGTGCGACGCGGGCGGCGTCGAGACGTACACCGCGTCCACATCGGACAGCACGTCGTCGAGCGAGGTGACGACGGGGACGTCGAGCGTGCGGGGTGCGACGTCGACACCCGCGACCACGGTGTAGTCGGGATGTGCCCGCGCCGCCGTCAGCATCCGGGTGCCCATGGCTCCCAGGCCGACGACGGCGAGGCGAATCGGATCAGCGGTCATGCGCCTATTCTGCCGGTGCCCAGGCTCGCGACAGCTTGACCCGTGCGCCGGTCTGCATCAGCGAGCCGGTGTAGAGCCGCGACGCGACCAGCAGGATCACCACGACGGTCGTCGCCAGGATCCCGAGCGACACCAGTGCCTCCCAGGGCTTGGCCTGCTCCGCGAACAACCGCACCGGCATCGCGACGCCTGCCGTGAACGGCACGAACGACATCACCTTGAGCACCGCGGGGTTCTCGAAGAAGAACTGGACGCCGAAGTACGGGCCCATCACGGCGATCATCACCAGGCCCATCGTCGAGCCGAGGTCCTCCTGCCGGCTGACCAGCGACCCCGCGACCGCCCACATCGACGAGATCAGCACGAACCCGAGCATCAGGAACGGCACGAACCAGCCGAGCGCGGGCGCCACCACCGCCAGCAGTTCTGCCTGCCCGGCCACCCTGAGTGCGATCGGTGCCACCAGCGCCAGCACGACGACCTGGCACAGCGTGAGGATCGTGTGCCCGAGGATCTTGCCGGCGAGCAACGCCCGCACCGGCACCGTCGACACCAGGATCTCCACGATCCGGGTCTGCTTCTCGGTCACGGTGCTCTGCGCGATCGCCGCGCCGCCCATGCCGAACATCAGGAACACCAGCCCGAACACCAGCACCGTGACGAACCGCTGGTCGGAGCTCACCGCGGAGGCGTCCAGCAGTTCCACCGGAGGCGCCTCGACGAGCTGCCGGATCACGTCGTTCGGCGGGTCGTTCAGCGCGAGGACCTTGATCCCGCGGCCGTCCGGCACGATCGCGGCCTCGACCTCGTCGGTCCTGACCAGCTCCGCCGCGGTGGCGACGTCGCCGACCTCGCGGACGTCGAGTTGCTTGCCCTGCACCACCTGCACGGCCGAGCCGACCGCCGCGACCTTCGGGTCGTCGCCACCGAACACCGTCGGCAGCACGGTGAGCGCGAACAGCCCGACGATCGTGAAGAGGAACCCGATCCAGAAACCCTTGGTGCTGACGAACGTCTTCATCTCGCGCTCGGCGACCAGCCAGGTCGCCTGAGCGAATGTCGCCTTCTTCGTACCCGCGGCCATGTCAGATCACTTCCCGGAAGATCTCGTCGAGCGTGGGCACGACCGGCGTGAACGAGCGGACCTCGCCGCGATCCAGAGCGGCCTTGAGGACCTGCTGTGGCGCGGACTCGAACACCGCGCGCGGCCCGTCGAGCTCCAGGATCGTCGTGCCGGGCACGTCGCGGACCCAGCCGGCGTCCTGCGCGACGACGATCTCGTAGCGGTCGCTCGCGTGGGTCTGCCGGAGTTCCTCGCGCGACCCCTTCGCGGCGATCCGCCCCTTCGAGATGATCACCACGTCGTCGCAGAGCCGTTCCACGATCGCCAGCTGGTGGCTGGAGAACAGCACCGGCACCCCGCCCGCCGCGCGCTTGCGCAGCACGTCCAGCACGGTCTCGACGGCGATCGGGTCGAGGCCGGAGAACGGCTCGTCCAGGATCAGCACCTCGGGGTCGTGCACCAGCGCGGCCGCGATCTGCACGCGCTGCTGGTTGCCCAGCGACAGCTGCTCCAGCCGGTCGTTCGCCCGGTCCGTCAGCTCCAGGTCCTCGAGCAGCTGGTCGGTGTTGCGCTGCGCGACCGTCCTCTCGACACCGTGCAGGCGGCCGAGCCAGGTGATCTGCTCGCGCACCTTCATCTTGGGATAGAGGCCCCTTTCCTCCGGCATGTAGCCGAAGTGCGGCCGGTTCTGCGGCGTGATCTCCTGGCCCTGCCAGCTCACCGAACCCCCGTGCGCGGCGAGCACCCCCAGCACGATCCGCATCGTGGTCGTCTTGCCGGATCCGTTGGCGCCCAGGAAGCCCGTCATGCGGCCAGGCCGGACGTCGAAGCTCACCTCGTCGAGGACCCGAAGATCGCCGAAGCTCCGGCTGATCCCCCTCACAGTCAACATGGGGGGAACGCTATGCGGGTTCGCTCAAGATCGCGTCCGCCGCGCGGCATCATCCGCGCGGAGGACTCCTTACGGACTAACGCGCCCCGGCCGTGACGCCGAGGCGATGCCCTCCCGTGTAGACGTTCATCGACGTGCCCCGCAAGAACCCGACCAGCGTCACGCCCATCTCCTCGGCCAGGTCGGCGGCGAGCGACGACGGCGCGGACACCGCGGTGAGCACCGGAATCCCGGCCATGACCGCCTTCTGCACCAGCTCGAACGACGCCCGGCCGCTGACCATCAGCACCGTGCTCGTCAGCGGCAGCCGTCCGTCGCGGGTGGCCCAGCCGACGACCTTGTCCACCGCGTTGTGCCGGCCGACGTCTTCCCGGAGGCACAGGAGGTTGCCGCCGGCGTCGAACAGCCCGGCCGCGTGCAGCCCGCCGGTGCGATCGAAGACCCGTTGCGCGGCACGGAGTTTCGTCGGGAACTCGGTGATCGTCCTCGGGTCGAGCCGGATCGGGTCGGCCGCCACCTGCCAGGTCGCGGTGGTGCGCACGGCGTCCAGGCTGGCTTTGCCGCACAGCCCGCACGACGAGGTGGTGTAGAAGTTGCGCTCGATCGACGGGTCAGGTGGCGCGACGCCTTCGCCAAGACCCACGTCCAGCACGTTGTAGGTGTTGCCGCCATCGCTCGTCGCGCCCGCGCAGTAGCGGATGGAGGCGATGTCGGACGGGTTGCGCACGACGCCTTCGCTGACCAGGAAGCCCGCGGCGAGGTCGAAGTCGTCACCCGGCGTGCGCATGGTCACGGCGAGGGACCTGCCTCCCACGCGGATCTCCAGCGGTTCCTCGACCGCCAGCGTGTCCGGTCGCGAGGTGGCCGCGTCGTCCACCAGCCGCACCACGCGCCGCCTGCTCGTCACCCGTCCCACGTGGGTCCTCCTTCTCGGTGGCTTCCCGGCAGATCGCGACGCACTCGTCGAGCAAGCGCCGCAACACCTCGTCCCCGGTCATCGCCCGCACCGCCCTGGCCACGACCCAGTCGCGCGGCCACCACCACGGCACGGCGATCCCGGCTCTGCGCACGCAGTGCGTGACGAGTCTCCGCGTCGGCCCCTTCTCCGTCCCGATCACCTTGGTGGCGAACGGCAACAGCTCGCGGCGACCGTCTTCAGTGGACTGATCGTTGACGCACCGCGCCACGCACGCCAGCACCGGATGCACGCAGGCGGGCCGGTCCGACCACACCTCGCCCGCGAGCAACGACGTCAGTTCCATCAGGCAACAGCCGTCCGCGGGCGTCCGGTGCCAGCCTTTCGCGAGCCGGGGCACGCGGCTCACAGCCGCGGCCTTCCCGGTTGCGACAGGTGCCTGGTGAGCACCGCCCCGGCCAGCCCGAGCACCCCGGCCGCGATGAACGCGAACGCGGGCCCTTGGGAAGCGAGGACGACGGCTGCCAGGAGCGCACCGGCGGCCTTCGCGGTGTAGAGCACACCGAAGTTCTGCGCGCCGTTCGTCTCGCCGAAGTACTCCCTGGTGACGCCCACCAGCAGCGAGTAACAGCACCCGGTGCCGAGGCCCGCGAGCGTCGCGCCGATCAACAGCCCCGCCGTGTTCTGCGAGTACAACAACACGAACTGCGCCACTCCACCGGTAGCCAACGTCCAGACCAGCGCTTTCCGCCGCCCGATGCGGTCCGAGATCCACCCGACCAGCACGCGTCCGGTGCCGGTGGCGGCAGCGAGCGTGGCCAACGCGATCGCCCCGAGCACCTTGTCGCCCACGAACAACGGCAGATACGCCAGGTCGTAAAGCGACACCGCCGCCGCGAACGCGATACCGCCGTACAGCCACCAGAACGTGCCGCACCGCATGGCCTCTTCCGGCCTGAACTCCTTGAGCGCCGCCCGGTTCGGCACCCGCGCCCGGTCCAGCGCCCACTCGCGCGGCTGGACGTGCGGCGGCCACCAGTGCTCGGGCGGGTCCTTCAGCACCGCACCCGCGACCGCGACGATCACGGTGATCGCGATGGCGGCCTGCGTGAGGAATCCGTTGACGTCGCTGAAGAGAATCCCGGCGGCGATCACGAACGGCACCGACCCGTACGCGAACGCCGCGCTGACGAACGCGACCTTCCTGGTGACGCGCTCCGGATACCAGCGAACGACCGTGCCCAGACACGTCGCGTAAACCAGACCGGCGCCAATCCCGCCAAGCACGGCATATCCGACCAGCTGCCCCTGCCCGAGCGTCAAGAGCCCGGTTCCGCACAGGATCGCGCCGATCCACATGGCACCGGTGGCCGTGAGTCTGTTCTGCTGCCTCAACCAGGCCGCCGGAAACGCAGTGCCCGCCTGACACACGGTCCACAACGCCAAGGCCCAGAACAACTCCGGCACACTCCACCGGTCCCGCAGTTGCGGGATCAACACCCCGAAGCCGTACTGCCCGATGCCGGCCGCGAGCATCGCCGCCCAGGCCGCCCACAACACCACCCGGCGCGAGCGCCCCGACACCTCGACGTCGGTCTCACCCACCCGGTAGAGCCTGCCGACGTGATCACGGACGTAAGTCGCGACTGGCATGCCCTTCACCCCGTCCCGAGGATTGCATACAGTATGAGGTAGGCTATACCACGGGAGCCCTGATGAACATGCCCTGGACGTTGGCCCGTCAGACGGCACGGGAAGCGGCAAAGCCGCTGGACGCCGTCGAGGTACCCCTGGCCGACGGGCTGGGCCTCGCGCTCGCCTCAGCCGTGCGGGCCCTCGCCGACCAGCCGACCTGCGACACCTCGGCGATGGACGGGTACGCGGTGTGCGGGCCCGGCCCGTGGACTGCTGTCGGGCGGGTGGCCGCCGGCGATCCGGTGCCTGGTGTGCGGCTGGGTGCCGGGGAGGCGTTCGCGGTGGCGACGGGTGCGCCGGTGCCGGACGGCTCGGACTACGTGATCCCGGTGGAGCTGTGCGCGGTCGAAGGAGCGCTGGTGCGGGGAGCCCTTTCCCAGCCCGGCAAACACATCCGCCGCCGCGGTGAGGACTGGTCCGCCGGCGACGAGCTCGTCCCCGCCGGCTCCCCCGTCACCCCCGCCGTCCTGGGCCTGGCCGCAGCCGCCGGCCACAACACCCTCCTGGTCCACCGCCGCCCCCGCGTGGCCGTGATCGTGACCGGCGACGAACTCCTCCACTCCGGCCCGCCCCACCCCGGCCGAGTCCGCGACGCCATCAGCCCGATGCTCCCCGGCCTGCTCGCCGGAGCCGACCTCCTCGGCACCACCCACCTGCGCGACGACCCGTCCGCCCTCGCCGGCACCCTCACCATCGCCGAAGCCGACAACCCGCCCACCCCCGCCAGCGCCCTCACCACCACCGAAACCGACAACCCGCCCACCCCCGCCAGCACCCTCACCACCGCCGAAGCCGACGTCCTGGTCACCTGCGGCGCCACCTCAGTGGGCCCGGCCGACCATCTCCGCCGCGTACTCGCGGACCTCGGCGCCGAGATCCTGGTCAGCGGCGTCTCCTGCCGCCCAGGCCACCCGATGCTGCTCGCCGTCCTGCCCGACGGCCGCCGCGTGGTGGGCCTGCCCGGCAACCCGTTCGCCGCCCTGGCCGCGGTCCTGACCCTGCTCCAGCCACTCCTCGACGCCCTCGGCGGCCGCACCGTCCGCCCGCCGATCACCGCCTGGCTCCCGGACGTCGGCGCTCACCTGAGAGACACCCGCCTGATCCCCGTCACCAGAACGGGCGCAACAGCTGTCCCCGTCGGCCACGACCGCCCCGGCTCGCTGTGGGGTGCCGCGCTCGCCGACGCGCTCGCCGTTGTGCCGCCCGGTCACGTCGGTGGCGAGGTGGAGCTGCTCGCCTATGCGGGCCAGCGGCCGGTGTAGCCCTCGGCCAGGAACCTCGACCCCGCCTCCGACCCGACCACCGATCGCAGCTCGCCGAGCTGCCGCCGCACGTCGAAGTCCGTCGCGCCGGGCAGGGCGTGCAGCATGGTCGTCATCCAGTACGAGAAGTGCTGCGCCTTCCACACGCGGTCCAGCGCGCGCGGGCCGTACTCGTCCAGAGCGTCGACGTCGTTCTTGAGCAGTGCGCGTTCGATGACCTCGGCCAGGACCTTCACGTCGGCCAGCGCCAGGTTGAGGCCCTTCGCGCCGGTCGGCGGGACGGTGTGGGCGGCGTCGCCGGCGAGGAGGAGTTTGCCGTGGCGCATGGGTTCCGCGACGAACGAACGGAAGCGCAGCACCGTCTTCTCGGTGATCGGGCCCTCGTTCAGCGTGAACCCGTCCGGTCCGGCGACCCGCGCCTGCAGTTCCTCCCAGATCTGCGAGGCCGACCAGGACGCGGGGTCGGTCTCCGGGTCGCACTGGAAGTACATCCGCTGGTGGGTCGCGGTGCGCTGGCTGATCAACGCGAACCCGCGCGGCGAGTGGGCGTAGACCAGTTCGGGTGCGCTGCGCGGGGCCTCGGTGATGATGCCGAACCAGGCGAACGGGTATTCGCGGAAGCTGTGTGTGCGCAGGGATTCTGGCACTTGGGCCCGGCAGATCGACCGCGAGCCGTCCGCGCCCACGAGCAGGTCGCAGCGCACTTCCTGGCGGACGCCGTCGCTGTCGGTGAAGCGGATCGCGGGTTCGTCGAGGTCGACCGACGTGTCACTCACGCCGAACCGCACGTCGCCGCCGTCGCGCACGCGGGCGTTCGCGAGGTCCACGAACACGTCGGTCTGCGGGTAGAGCCAGACCGATTCGCCCACCAGCGCGCGGAAGTCGACGCGATGGCTCTCGCCGCCGAACCGCAGGTCGATTCCCTCGTGCGGATGTCCGTCGCGCAACACGCGATCGGACACCCCGGTGTCGACGAGCAACCGCGCGCTGTCGGCCTCCAGGATGCCGGCGCGGACCGTGTGCTCGATCTCCGTGCGCGTCCTGTTGTCGACCACGACGCTGTCGATTCCGTTGAGCGACAACAGGTGCGAGAGCATCAGCCCGGCCGGTCCCGCGCCGACGATGCCGACCTGGGTGCGCGTCATGAGAACTCCTTCAAGGCCTGCCGTGCCACCGCGAACGCGTGGTTGGCCGCGGGTACTCCGCAATAGATGGCGCTCTGCAAGATCACCTCGCCGATCTCCTCGGCGCTCAACCCGTTGCGCCGTGCCGCGGCGACGTGCAGTTTCAACTCGTCCCAATGTCCCCGCGCGATCAACGCCGTGAGCGTGATCGCGCTGCGCATCCGCCGGTCCAGCCCAGGCCGCGTCCAGATCTCGCCCCACGCGTACCGGGTGATGAACTCCTGGAAGTCCTGCGTGAACTCGTCCGGCGCGGCCCGATCGACATGCGCGTCCCCGAGCACCTCACGCCGGACCTTCATGCCGTCGTCGTAGGACACCGCTTCTCCCATCGCTCCAGAACCAGGTCCACGAACGACTCCGCGGCCCCGAGGTACGAGGCCGGATCCGTGCCACCGCCCCGTTCCGCCAACAGCTCGCCCGCTGCCTCACGAGCCCGGCGCGCCATCACGTCGGCGTGCACCTCAAGCCCCTCGACCAGTTCCACCGCCTGCGAGGCCGCCACCACCGCCAGCTCCAGCAACGACCGCAACGCCGGCCACTCCGCGTGCCAGGCTCCGTCCGGACGTTCGTCGACCGCCCGCGCCGAACAAAGGTGCAACTGCGCCCCCAGCTGCGGCGCCTGCAAGGCCGCGCTGTTCACCAGCACCGACAGCACCGGATTCCGCTTGTGCGGCATGGTCGACGACCCACCCCGCCCCGCCACCGCACCCTCACGAACCTCACCGATCTCGGGCCGCCCCAACGTCAGCAGATCCGCGGCCATCACCCCGAGCGCGTCACAAGCCCGCACCACCGCATCCCCGAGCCGCGTGACCGGCGCGCGATACGTGTGCCAGGGCATCCCAGGCCACACCAGCCCCAGGTGCTCGGCGAACGAGGAAGCAGCCGCGATCGGATCCGGCCCCACCCGAGCCAGCGTCCCCGCCGCTCCCCCGCACTGCACCGGCAGGTTCCGTGCCACGACATCCAGCTCGTCCAACGCGTCCAGCACGCCCACCAGCCACCGCGCTGCCTTCAGCCCGAACGTGATCGGCACTGCGAACTGCGTCAACGTCCGCCCCGCCATCACGCTCGCCCGATGCTCGTCGGCCAACCGGGCGAGCGCGCCAGCAACCCGTTCCAGATCAGCGGAAACGCGCGTCAACACCCCGCGCGCCAGCAACATGAGCGCGGAGTCGAGCACGTCCTGACTGGTCAGTCCAGTGTGGACCGGATCGGAAACCCGCTCACGCAAAGCAGAAACCAGCGGCAACACCGGATTCCCCGCGGCCTCGACGTCACGAGGATCCAGCACGGGAACCCAGGACCCCAGCGAAACCGAAGTACCGAGCACCCGAGTCCAAGCGACCTCGACCGACAGCATCGCCCGCACCAGCGCGGCGTCATCCACCAGCCCGGCAGCGCGATACGACCCCGGCAACATGATCAGGTCCGCGGGAACTTGAAGAACACCGTCTCGGACGGCCCCTGCAGATGGATGTCGAACCGCAGCCGCCCGTCCGGCTCGCGCGTGGCCACCAACCCGTCGACAGCGCCGGAAGCCTCGGGCAGGTAGATCCGCGTGAAGAGCCGATCCAGCAACCCGCGCGCGAACACCGTCACCGCGAAGAACGGCAACCCCGGCTCAACGGTGCTGAACCAGTAGTGCCCGGCGCCGTCCGTGCAACACCGCCCCCAACCGGTGAACCCGGCCCCGCGCCGCCGCAACGACCCGCCGACCTTCGGCACCACGCCGGACGCGTCGGCCTGCCGGATCTCGATCATCGCGTCCGGCACCGGCGTGCCCTCGCCGTCGTAGACGTGTCCGTGCAGCACAACGGATCCGGCCGAGCCGAACGGCACCAGCTCGGAGTCGCCCGGGTAGGCCAGCGCGTGGTGGAAGAACGGGCCGACGGTCTGCCCGGGGGTTTCAGTCATCGGACGGCTCCAGGTAGGTCGCGTGGCTGCCGGTCAACACGATGTCCCACCGGTAGCCGAGCAGCCACTCGTGCTCGGACTGGGCGTGGTCGTAGGTCGCGATCAGCCGGGACAGGGCGCCCGGTGAGGTGATCGACTGGGCGATCGGGTCCAGCGCCAGCAACTGGTCGCCGGGGAAGTACATCTGCGTGATCAGGCGCTGGGTGAAGTCCGTGCCGAACAACGAGAAGTGGATGTGCGCGGGCCGCCAGGCGTTGTGGTGGTTGCGCCACGGATAGGGCCCCGGCTTGATCGAGGTGAACGAGTACCAGCCGTCGTCGTCGGTGATGCAGCGGCCGACACCGGTGAAGTGCGGGTCCAACGGCGCCGGGTGCTGGTCACCCTGGTGTGAGTAGCGGCCGGCGGCGTTGGCCTGCCAGATCTCCACGAGCTGACGCCGGACAGGACGCCCATCGCCGTCGAGCACGCGCCCGTGCACGCGGATGCGTTCACCGATCGGCTCGCCACCGCGCTGAATGGTCAGGTCGGACTCGACGGCGTCGACGTCGGAGTGCCCGAACACCGGGGCCAGCAACTCGGCGCCCTCGGGATCGACGAGCTGCAGTTCCTTGGTCGGGTGGCGCAGCAGGGTGCTGCGGTACGGCGGGAAGTCCAGCAGCGGCGCACCCTTCGGTGAGTCGGCCTGGAGCTTCGCGATCTCGTCGCTGATCTCGTGCTGGCTGGTCGTCACACGACCAAACGCTAGGCAGGAGAACCCGAGGTCGTCGACTGGAGGTTTCCGCTGAACGGAAGCCGGACCGACTTGACGCGGCCGAGACGACCGCTCATATTGGAAGTATGCCCAGGCCGAGTGTGCGAGAGCAGATCGTCGACGCCGCGTACGAGCAGTTCCACAAGCACGGTTACAACGCGGCGGGCGTCAAGCTGATCACCGACAGCGCCGGCGTGCCCAAGGGCTCGTTCTACAACCACTTCGAGAGCAAGGAAGCGCTCGCCCTCGTCGTGATGGACCGCTACGGCGAGTCGCGGCACCTCGAGACGTTGGCGGACAAGAAAGTGGCACCGCTGACGAGGTTGCGGGACCACTTCGAGTTCCTCGCCAAGGACATCGTCGAGTTCGACTACGAGCGTGGGTGTGTGTACGGCAACTTCAGCGTTGAGGCGGCCGACCACATCCCGGCGATCCGCGAGGGGGTCCAGGACGGTTTCGACCACTGGGCCGGGGCGATCACGGCGGCGATCCGTGAGGCGCAGGAGGACGGGTCGGTGACGCCGGCACAGGACGCCGCGACGCTCGGCCGGTTCCTGGTCAACGCCTGGGAGGGCGCGATCGTGGGTGAGCGCGCCGCGAAGGACGGGTCGTCGTTCCAGGCGTTCTTCACGGTCGCGTTCGACGTCCTCCTGCACTGAGCAGATCGAATATGACCGGTCGTCTCAACCCTTGACGATTTCAAGACGACCGGTCATATTGGAGTCATGAACGAAATCAACCCGCGCTTCCGCACCATCGACGGACTGTCGATCCGGTACGCCGAGAGCGCCGCGGACAAGCCCGCCGCCCTGCTGCTCAGCCCGTGGCCGGAGAGCATCTACGCCTACGACGCGACCTGGTCACGTCTGGCCGAACACGCTCACCTGATCGCGGTCGACCTGCCCGGCTTCGGGCACTCCGAGCTGCGCGAGGACCTCATGAGCCCCAGCGCCATGGGCGAGTTCATCGTCAAGATCGCCGACGCGTTCGAGCTCGAAAAGCCGCACGTCGTAGGCCCGGACGTCGGCACCAGCGCGTCGCTGTTCGCCGCGGCCGCGCACCCGGAGAGGTTCCGCAGTGTCGTGATCGGCAGCGGCGGCGCCCTCGTCCCCACCGACCTGGGCAGCCCGTTGCACGAGTGGGTGCACGACGCGGACCTCGCGCCGTACCAGGCGTTGGGACCCAAGGACGTGGTGAACATCGCCATGGACGCCGTCGAGGGCTACGAGCTGCCGGACGTGGTGCGGCAGGACTACCTCGCCGCGTACCAGGGACCGCGGCGGTTCGTCGAGCAGATGGCGTACGTCCGCGCTTACCCGACCGACCTGCGGACGCTGCGGGGTCTGCTGCCCGCCATCACCACGCCGGTCCAGCTGATCAACGGCGAGCACGACCCGGTCGTGCCGGTGTCGAACGCCGAGTACCTGCACGAACGGCTGCCGAACAGCAGGCTGGACCTGATCGACGCCGGCCACTTCGCGTGGGAGGAGAACGCGGACGAGTACGCCCGCGTCGTCATCGAGTGGTGGCAGAAGCACTAGCGACTAGCCCGTGGTGCAGGCGGCGCCGTTCAGCGTGAACGTGGTCGGCACGGCGTTGAGGCCGTTCACGGTGCCGTTGAACCCGAGCGAGATCGAGCCGTCGGCCACGATCAGCGAGGTGTAGCCGGCGTTGGTCACGCTCACATCGGCGCCGGACTGGGATGCCGTGGCGTTCCACATCTGCGTCACGGTCTGGCCGTCGGTGAACTGCCAGCGCAACGTCCAGCCGTCGATCAGGGCACCGCTGACGTTGCGCACGGTCACCTCCGCCTGGAACGAGCCGGGCCAGGTGCTGGTGATCCGGTAGACGACCACGCAGGGCGACGCGGGCGGCGGAGCGGCGGAAGTCGAGGTGGGCGGCGGTGGCGCGGGAGTCGAGGTTGGACACTCCTCCGCCCAAAGCCCGAGTTTCGCCTTGGACGCCCTGGTTTCCGCGTCCATCAGCGGGCCTCCGTCCACGCCGGAGGTGCGCATCATCCCGGCCGACACGGCCGCCAGCGCGAAGTCGGTGCCGTCCGGCAGCATCAGCGACACCTCGCCGGGCGTGATGCTGTTGACGCGGACTTCCTTGTCCAGCAACGTCTTCGTCGCGAAGTCCAGCGCCGCGGCAGCGGTGCACGAGGCCGGTTCGGCCAGCAGCGAGATGCGGGCGCGGGTGCCGTCCGCCAGTTCGACCGTGCGGCCGTCGAAGATGGACCGCACCTTTGTGGACGGCAGGTTCTCCACCGGCGGAGGAGAAGAGACTCGTGGTGCGGGGTGAGGCGTGCCGCCCTGCTCTGCCGTGCAGGCGGCGAGGAACAGGGTCAACAGCACCAACAAGTGCTTCCGTGCTGCCATAGGACAAATTTATCGCCGGTGGCAGCGCATGCAATCGGCTGTTCGGAGTTGATCAACTCGGGCGTTCAGAGGCTGTGATCGGTGAAGAGCCGATGTTTGGCCCATGGCTGCGCCATTTGTGCGAACGTGAAGCGGTCACAGCCGTTGCACGGATGGTTCCCCGCCGTTCACCGGCTCGTGGTGATCAACGGAAAAGATCACGACGTCCAACGATCCCTGCCGATGGAGGTCTGAAGTGCAAACCCTGCAACCGCACTGGACACGTCGCCTGTTCACCGCTCTCGCGATCGTCGCTTCCGTGCTCGGCGTGACCACTGTCGTCACGCCCGCCGCCGACGCCGCCGTCTACAACTCCTGCACGCAGTCGCGATGTTCGGCGGCCGTCACCGCCAACTCGACGTGGCGATCGAAGGGTTACCCGACCCAGCGCGACTGGTACGACTGGCCGAACGGGCAGTGCAACTTCGCGGGCGGCACGTTCCAGAACCGCGAGGGCCAGCTGCCGGCCGGCCACACCTACCAGGAGTTCGACGTCTACCCGCGGGCCTGCGGTGCTTCGCGGGACGCGTACCGGATCGTCCGGGACCGCACCAACGGCTACGTCTACTTCTCGCCGGACCACTACGCGAACTTCTACCGCATCACCACCTGAGAGCTTCACCTGGCGCTGCGGTCGATCCACGACCGCAGCGCCCACCAGGTGTGCAGCGTCGTCAGCACGTGCGACCGGCGTGCGTCCGGGTTCTCGCCGAGATCGACCGAGGTCAGCTCCACCAGCCGGTCGAGCCGGTACCGCACGGTGTTCGCGTGGATGTGCAGCGCCGCGGCCGTCGCACTGAGCCGGCCGCCGTTGTCCAGGTAGCACAACGCCGTCGCCACCATCTCGTGGTGGAACGTGCTCTTCGGGTCGAGCTGGCCCAGCAGCGAGTCCGCCAGCGTGCCGGCGAGTCCCGGGAACGCCGCGAGAGCGGTCTCACCAGCGAGATCCGTCAGCTGCTGCACACCCAGCGAGGCCCCGGCGGCGGCCAGCGCCTGCGTGCACATCGAGTAGGTCCCCCGCAACGACTTCAAGGGGGTCGCGGGCGACACCACGAGCAGATCGTCCGACCACGACGGCGGCACGTGCGTCAGTCCGGCCAAACGCCCTTCCACCAGCCCGTACACGCCGCCGAACGAGTGCAGGCGCTGTTCCAACGTCCGCGCGTGGCTCGGATCCGTGACACCGGAGACAACGCAGTGATAGCGCCCATCAGGACGTAGGCCGGCGCGCGCCAGTTCGGAGGCGTCCGGGAACTCACCGGACACGAGCAGCCGCCGCAGCACCTGGGCGTTGAGATCGCGGGCCGTGCGGGACAGTTGCAGCTCAGCCGTGTGATACCCGCTGATGATGTGCCGCTCGACGGCGCCGACGTAGTGGTCCAGGTCGATCATGAAGTCCAGGATCGTGCCGTCGGCGACCCCCAACGACCGCGCGAGTTCCACGGCCGCCCGGATCAGCTCGGTGCGTCCGGCGTGCACACCGCGCAGCAGCCCCGCCATGGACACGCCCTGCGCCGCACGGTCGGCGCCCAGCGACAGTGCGGCCGAGAAGTCGCCGTCATCGGGTGCCCCACCGCGTTCGAGGTGCGCGATCCCCTCGGACAGCAGGAAGGCGATGTGCCGCCGGTTCTCCTCCGCGGGCAGCCGCGCGACCTCGGGCGAGTAGCTTCGCGCGGCGTCGACGACCCGTTCGACCACCTTGTCGTCGGCGGCGACCGCTTCGAGCACCTGCCGGACCATCGCGGACATACCCGGCACAACGCCTCCGCACGCAGGTTGTGTGACGGCCACAACACAGCCGTCGCCGTTTGGTGGCGGGACCCTATCCCCCGCTCGGCGGTTGCTGGTTAGTTGCTTTACGCGAGAGTAATTCGCGTTGGCCCTGCACTTCAACGGCACAGTCTTCAATGAGGAAGGCCCTGCGATGTCAGACCTGAACATCAGCCGCCGCAACCTGCTTGCCGCGAGTGGCGCGATCGCGGCGAGCGCCACACTGGGGCAGGTGGTCGCCGGGGCGGCGCCGAGAGTCGACGCGGACGTGATCGTGGTCGGGCACGGCCTTGCCGGGCTGGTGGCGACCTCCGAGCTCGCCGCGGCGGGCCGCAAGGTGCTGCTGCTGGATCAGGAACCCGAGGCCAGCCTGGGTGGCCAGGCGTTCTGGTCGCTCGGTGGGCTCTTCTTCGTCAACTCCTCCGAGCAGCGGACCGCGGGTATCAAGGACTCGATCGAACTGGCCCGCGCCGACTGGTTCAACACCGCCGGGTTCGACCGCGGGGTGAACGACCCCACGGGCGAGGACTACTGGGGCGCCAAGTGGGCGGAGGCCTACCTGAACTTCGCCGCCGGCGAGAAGCGCGACTGGCTGTACGGGCTGGGTGTGCGGTGGGTGCCGATCGTGGGCTGGGCCGAGCGCGGCGGGCAGCTCGCCGACGGGCCCGGCAACTCGGTGCCGCGCTTCCACATGACGCTCGGCACCGGCCCCGGCGTGATGGAGCCGTTCGAGAAGAAGGTCCGCGACGCCGTCCGCGACGGCAAGGTCACCTTCAAGTTCCGGCACCAGGTCGACGGCCTGATCACCACCAACGGCGCCGTCACCGGTGTGCGCGGCACCGTCCTGGAACCCAGCACCGCCAAGCGCGGCACGCCCAGCTCCCGCACCAAGGTCGGTGACTTCGAGCTGCACGCCCCGATGGTGATCGTCACCTCGGGTGGCATCGGCGCCAACCACGACCTGGTGCGGCGCAACTGGCCGTCACGTCTCGGCCCGGCACCGCAGCGGTTGATCACCGGCGTGCCCGCACACGTCGACGGCAGGATGCTCGCGATCACCGAGCTGGCCGGCGGCCGGATCGTGAACCGCGACCGCATGTGGCACTACACCGAGGGCATGATCAACCACACGCCGATCTGGCCGGACCACGGCATCCGCGTGCTGGCCGCGCCGTCGTCGCTGTGGCTCGACGCGCGCGGCCGCCGGTTCCCGAACCCCGGAATCCCGTCGCTGGACACGCTCGGCACGCTGGAGCTGATCGGCAAGTCCGGCTACGACTACTCGTGGTTCGTCCTCAACAAGAAGATCATCGACAAGGAGTTCGTGCTCTCCGGATCCGAGCAGAACCCGGAGATCACCCGCAAGGACCTCGCCGCCTACATCGCGATGCGGCTGTTCAACAGCACGCCGCCGCCGGTGAAGGCGTTCATGGACAAGGGCGTCGACTTCGTCATCAAGAACAACCTGCCGGACCTCGTCGCGGGGATGAACCAGCTGACCGGCCAGAACCTGATCAACCTGGACGAGCTGCGCCGGCAGATCACCATCCGCGACCAGCAGGTCGACAACCCCTTCTCCAAGGACATCCAGGTGATGGGGATCCGCAACTCGCTGGCCTACAGCGGGGACAGCCTCGCCCGCACGGCAGGGCTGCACAAGCTGCTGGACTCCGGCGCCGGCCCGTTGATCGCGATCAGGATGAACATCCTGACCCGCAAGACGCTGGGTGGCCTGCAGACGGACCTGCAGAGCCGGGTGCTCGGGCCGAACGCCCAGCCGATTCCCGGTCTCTACGCGGCGGGCGAGGTCGCCGGGTTCGGCGGCGGCGGCGTGCACGGGTACCGCGCGCTGGAGGGCACGTTCCTCGGCGGCTGCCTGTTCTCCGGGCGGTCCGCCGGACGGGCCGCGGCCGCCGAAAGCGCCTAGCGGGCCAGGATCCTGGTCAGCGCCCCGAGAAGTTCCACGGCGGGGTCTGCGGTCTCCCCTGTTGACCGCCAGGCCACGAACCGATCGGGGCGCTGACCTGCGTCACTTCCCCAGCACTTCCAGCACCCGTTTCACCGAGCTGTCCGGGGATTCGACCGCAGAGTCGAGCACGAGGTGGTCTTCCTCCCACGGCTCCCACAAGCCGCGCATTCGCTCGACGTGCTGCCACGGAACCGTTGCGTGCCAACCAGGAATGCCCCGGCTGCGACCCTCGACCCGTTCGCGGTGCACCTGTTCGTCCGAGCACACGCACTCGACGCCGACGAACACGCCACCGAGCCGTTCGGTGAGTTCACGCCACTGGTCACGCACTTCACGGGTGTGTCCGGCCGCGTCCACGACGACGTCGATCCCCAGCTGGACATGCCTCGCCACCAGGGAAGTGAGCTGCAGGTCCACCACGGATTCGGCGTTCTCGTCCGTGATCGCGCGCGCCAGCACCAGCGAGCCCATCACCCAGTCCATCGAGAAGATCGGCGTCTTCAGCTGCCGGGCCAACGACTCCGCGAGCGTGCTCTTGCCCGTGCCGGGAATGCCCGCGACGAGCACCACCTGGGGACTCTCGGTGGTCGGCCGCAGGTTCAGGTAGGGCTCCGTCATGGCTCTACCTAAACATCGATGTGGGCGCCCATGATCACTGTTCGCTCTCGGGGCAATCCGAAGTGCTCGGCTGCGTCCGCGGTGATGTACGAGGTGGCGACGAACAGCCGTTTGCGCCAGCCCGCCATCGTCGGCGACTTCCCGCGCTGCAGCTCGATCTTCGACAGGAAGTACCGCGCCTGGCCTAGGTTCAGCTCGCCCTCGGTCCGCGCCGGATCCAGCAACGCGAGCGCGGCCGGCACGTCCGGCGTCTCCATGTACCCGAAGCTGGCGCTCACGTGGATGATGCCGTCGTCGCCGTACCCGAGGTCGTCGACCTCGACGCGCCGCTCCGCCGACACCCGCGGCACCGGCTCGGTCTCGATGGACACGATCACCACGCGTTCGTGCAGCACCTGGTTGTGCTCGACGTTCGCGCGCATGGCCAGCGGCGCGGTTTGCTTGCCACGGTTGAGGAACACGGCGGTGCCCGGTACGCGCGTCGGCGACAGTTCGTGCAGTTCCTCGATGAAGGCCTGCAGCGACCCTTCCGCCTCCCGGCGTTCCTTGGTGACGATCGCCCGGCCGCGTTGCCACGTCGTCATGACCGTGAACGCGGTGAGGCCGATCAGCAACGGCAGCCACGCGCCGTGCAGCAGCTTGGTCAGGTTCGCCGCGAGGAACAGCAGGTCGACACCCAGCAGCACCACGCACCCGAGCCCGATCACCCAGGCCGGCGCCCCGAACTTCCAGCGCGCGATGAACAGGAACAGCGCCGTGGTGATCGTGATCGTGCCGGTGACCGCCATGCCGAACGCGAACGCCAGCGCCGCCGAGCTGCGGAACGCGAACACCAGCGTCAGCACCGACACCATCAGCACCCAGTTGATCCACGGCACGTAGATCTGCCCGATCGTCGACTCCGACGTGTGCGCGATCCGCAACCGCGGCAGGTACCCGAGCTGCGCGGCCTGTGACGCCACCGAGTACGCGCCGGTGATCACCGCCTGCGACGCGATGACGGTCGCCGCCGTCGCCAGCACCACCATCGGCCAGCGCCCCCACTCCGGTACGAGCAGGAAGAACGGCCCGCTGATGTTCTTCTGGTCCGCCAGGATCAACGCGCCCTGCCCCAGGTAGCTGAGCACGCAGGCCGGCAACACGAGGAACAGCCACCCGCGCGCGATCGCCGGCCGCCCGAAGTGCCCCATGTCCGCGTAGAGCGCCTCGGCCCCGGTCACCGCCAGCACGACCGCCGCCAACGCGAAGAACGCGATGTCGAAGTGCCCGAACAAGAACCCGAGCGCGTACGTCGGCGACAACGCCTTGAGGATCTCCGGATGGCCCACGATCCCCGTGATCCCGGCCGCGCCGATCGCGCCGAACCACAGGATCATCACCGGCCCGAAGAACCGCCCGACCGTCGCACTTCCCCTGCGCTGCACCAGGAACAGCCCCACGATGATCACCGCGGTGATCGGCACGACGAACCGTTCGAGCTCCGGCTCGACGATCTTCAGCCCCTCCACCGCGGACAGCACCGAGATCGCCGGTGTGATCATGCTGTCGCCGAAGAACAACGCCGCGCCGAAGATCCCCAACGCCGCCAGCGTCGCCGCCGCCTTGCGCCCCTGCTTGGCCTTCCATCGGCGCAACAACGTGATGAGGGCCATGATGCCGCCCTCACCGTCGTTGTGGACGCGCATCGCCAGCAGCACGTAGGTGATGGTCACGATGATCATGACCGACCAGAAGATCAGCGACACGACCCCGTAGACGTTGTCGACGCTCACCGGCACCGGGTGCGGGTCGGCGGGGTTGAACACGGTCTGGATCGTGTAGATCGGGCTCGTGCCGATGTCGCCGAACACGACACCGAGCGCCCCGACGATCACCGCGAGCCGGACGGTGTCGTGCGCGAGCTTCTGGCGGGACGGCGTGTCCGCAGTCTGCTGATCAGCCACGAGCAACCCCCTCGACCGCCTGGTGCCCGCAAGATAACCGCCGCTCAGGTCCGTCGCAGAGCGCTACCGGGTGATCTATACGCGTTCTTGGCGGCCTGGCCCGGTCCGGGGCACCACGACTGGCACAAGGCGACACGGACAACGCCGTGACGCGGCGAAGCGGCAGGTCAGTGCGGTGCCGCGATGGGCACCCGCGGAAGTGCCGTGAAGTCAGGCGGCTCAGTGGCGCCCACCTTTGACATACTCATACCCCTCTAGGGTATAAAGGTGGCACGGGCACAGATGTCGCGATCGAGGCCAGCGACCTCACGCTGGTGCGGGGCGACCTGAACGCCGCGGTGGACGCGATCCGGCTGTCACGGCGCACGCTGTCCACGATCAAGGGCAACCTGTTCTGGGCGTTCGCCTACAACGTCGCCGCACTGCCGCTCGCGGCACTCGGCCTGCTCAACCCGATGATCGCGGGTGCCGCGATGGCGTTCTCCTAGGTGTTCGTGGTGAGCAACAGCCTGCGGTTGCGCCGCTTCCGCTGACAGGGCCCACACGGCGCGTTTCGTAGCCTCGGCACATCAGTTCCCGATGGACAGGAGCAGGTGTGCCGAGGTTCGCGCTGGTCGTGGCGTTGCTGGCGGCGTTGGCCGCGTGCAGCTCGACCCCGCCGCCGCCCGCCCCGACGCCGACGCAGAGCAGCGCGCAGACCTCTGAGCAGCAGGTTTACCTGTCGATCGGCGACTCCTACGCCACCGGGTTCGCTCCGGGCGGCACCGGCGAGAGCTTCGCCCAGATCGTCGCCAAACAGTCCGGGCTCAAGCTGGTCAACCTCGCCTGCAACGGCGCGACGTCGATCGATCTCGCCTCCAAGCCCGCGTGCGGGCCGGACGCGGGAGGCAAGACCCAGCTCGACGCCGCGGTGGACGTGGTGAAAGGCGGCAAGGTCGGCCTGGTCACCGTGGTGATCGGCGGCAACGACCTGGCGCCGTGCGCGTTGTCCCAGGAACCGCTGGCGTGCGCCACCAGAACCGTCGCCGACATCCAGACCAACGTCGCCGGCACGCTCAGCGAGCTGCGGGAGGCCGCGCCGGACGTGAAGATCGTCGGGTTGACCTACCCGGACGTGTTCCTCGGCGCGTGGGTGAACCCGTCGTTCCCGAACGGCAAGAACCTCGCCCAGCTGTCGGTCGCGATGTTCCAGGACTTCAACACCAAGATCGCGGCCCAGTACGGCCGGTTCGGTGCGAAGTTCGCCGACGTCACGAGCGCGACCGGCGGTTACGGCGTGCTGACCGAGCTGACCCAGGACCCGAAGTACGGCCAGATCCCGGCCTCCGTCGCCAAGGTGTGCGCGCTCACCTACTTCTGCGACCGCACCGACGTGCACCCGACGCCCGCGGGCCACCAGGCGATCGCGGAGGCCGTCACCGCCGCGAGCCGTTGATCACGGCGGCCTCACGGGTGATCTCGTATTCTCGGGGTGTGCGGAGGTTTGTGCTGGTCCTGGCCTGTGCGGTCACGGTACTGACCGCGTGTTCCCCGAGTGCGGCTCCTCCTACCATCGTCGAGGCCGGGCAGCGGCTGTACGTGTCGGTCGGCGACTCCTACGCCACCGGGGTCGGGCCGAACGGCACCAGCGAGGGGTTCGCCCAGATCGTCGCCCGGCAGTCGGGCCTCGGGCTGGTCAACCTCGCCTGCAACGGCGCCACCTCCGCGGACCTGCTGACCCAGGAGGCCTGCGAACCCGAGGCCGCCGGCAGGACGCAGGTCGACGAGGCCGCGGACACGTTGCGCTCCGGCCAGGTCGACCTGGTCACGATGGTGATCGGCGGCAACGACCTGCTGGAACCGTGCGCGGTGGCCCAGGACCCGATGGACTGCGCGACCTCGGCGTTCGTCGACACCAAGACCAACATCGCCACCGCGCTCACCAGGTTCCGCGAGGTGGCGCCGAACGTGAAGATCGTCGGGCTGAGCTACCCGGACGTGTTCCTCGGCGCGTGGGTGAACCCGGCCCTCCCGGACGGCGAGGCCCTCGCCCGCACGTCGGTCGCGCTGTACGAGGACTTCAACCGCGAGATCGCCGCCGAGTACGCGAAGTTCGGCGCGACGTTCGTCGACGTCACCGGTATGACCGGCGGCTACGGTGCGCTGACCGAGCTGACCGAGGATCCGAAGTACGGCCAGATCCCGGCCTCCGTCGCCGAGGTGTGCGCGTTCACCTACTACTGCGACGACACCGATGTGCACCCCACACCGGCAGGCCATCAGGCCATCGCGGACGCCGTCATCGCGGCAGGTCGCGGAACTCCGCCCGCACCGTCGTCCCACACCCCGCCGACGAAGTGACGGTGAGCCGCCCTCCCGCCGCCGCCACTCGATCGTCCAGCGCGCGCACTCCGGAAGCGCCGCCGATTCCGTCGTCGCTCACCTCGACCGCGACCCGCCCGTCCACGCAGGTGACCTCGATCCGCACCTCACGGGCCTGGGCGTGCTTGGCGGCGTTGGTGAGCGCTTCCGCGACCACGAAGTAGCAGGTGCGTTCGGCGACGGGCGAAAGCCGCTCTTCCGGCACGCCGACGAGCATCGCAGCCACCGCGGAGCGTTCCACCAGCGACAACAGCGCCGGTCCGAGGCCGGCGTCGGTCAGCAGCACCGGGTAGATGCCGCGGGCCAGCTCACGCAGGTCGTCCAGCGCCCTGGCGAGTTCCTCCCGTACCGCGACCAGCAGCTCGGGCGCGTTCTCGGCCAGCCGCAACGTCAGCAGCACCGACACCAGCCGCTGCTGCGCGCCGTCGTGGAGATCGCGTTCGACCTGCCTGCGCGCCTCGTCCGCGGCCTCCACGATCCGCTGCGCCCGCATCTCGTTCTGCACGGCCAAAGCCGCACTCGCAGCCACACCGCGCACCAGTACGGGATCCAGCGCGGGATCGTGCACGAGCGCCGCCAGCCGCGTGCCACCCGCCTCCAGGTAGGTGACGCCACGGGAGGTCGGCGCCAGTTCGCCGTAGACGATCTCCAGCGACGGGTCGTGCAACGTGCGGGCCAGCACGGACCGCAGATCGTCCGGCAGCCCGGCGCCCAGCGAGACCGCCAGCTCCCCCACCGCCGACCGGTCCAGCCGCGCCCGCACCAGCCCGTAGAGCAACGCCAGCGGCCACCCGACCAGCACGATCTCGGTCGACCACTGCAACAGCACCTGCACGGCCGGAGGCAACCCGATCAACGCCGCCACGTACGTGACGACCACCGTCAGCACGATGGCCGCGCCACCCCACACGACCGGGCCAAGATCGCGCCGTGCCACGCTCCCCGACCGCAGCCAGCGCGTGATCATCCGCGCCAGCAACGCGCTGAGCAGCACGATCCCGCTGATCATCACGACGACCGCGACGGCAGGCACGCCCGGCGACAAGACCTCGCGGATCACCACGATGTTCTGCGGTCCGCCGACCTGCGCCAACAGCAGCCACGCCACGTTCACCGGCACCGTCAGCAGGTAGGCGACACCCACCACCACGCGCTGCCAACGACTCGTGATCCGTCCGCTCGGATAGGTGACCAGCAGGTGCCCGAGCACCGCCAGGTAGAGCGTCTTCGTGGCGACTCCGACGGCGAACGCCACGTCGTTCTCGATCGCCCCGGTCAGCCGGACGAACCACGCCAGCCCGACCGCGATCATCAGCTGCCCTGCGACGCTGTCCGGGCGCCGGTCCGCGGCCTCGATCCCGGCACCGATGAACGCGAGCCCAACAGCCAGGTTCAGCACCACGGCCGGCACCGACACCTCGTAGCCGCCCCACACCAGCGCGGCCAGTGCCAGGAATCCGGTGCCCAACCAGAGGATTCTCATCGCCGCAGGTAGGCGAGCACGGCCAGCACCCGCCGGTTGTCGTCAGGTCCCTGCCGCAGCCCGAGTTTCGTGAACACCGACCGCACGTACGCCTCGACCGTCTTGGGGCTCAGGAACAACCGCTCGCAGATCGCCTGGTTCGACCGTCCCTCGGCCATCACGGCGAGCACCTCGCGTTCCCGTTCCGACAACGACTCCAGCGGATCGTCCACCCGCCGCCTGCCCACCAGCGTCGCCACCACGCCGGGGTCGATCACCAGGCCGCCCGCCGCGACCCGCCGGACCGCGTCGGCCAGTTCGGCCGCGTCCGCCACCCGGTCCTTGAGCAGGTAACCGGCCCCGCGGGCGTCCGAATCGAGCAGCCGCAACGCGTAGTGCGGCTCGACGTGCGCGGAAAGGACCAGCACCCCGATGTCCGGATGAGTCCTGCGGATCTCCTGCGCGGCGTCGAGGCCCTCGGTGGTGAAGCCCGGTGGCATCCGGATGTCCACGACCACGACGTCCGGCGGGTCGGCGTGCACCAGAGCCAGCAGCCCCGCCGCGTCGCCGACCTTCGCCACCACCTCGAACCCCGCGTCGGTGAGCAGCCGCGCCACGCCCTCGCGGAACAGCGCCGCGTCGTCAGCCAGTGCTACCCGCATGCGCCGATGGAACCACGTGCGCCGGGTGCCTGCGCCGCCACACGAACACCAGGACCGCGTTCACCACGACAAGCCCGGCCGCCGCGGGGTAGAGGTGCTGCATCGCGCCCGCGGTGTCGCTCACCACGAACGTCCACGTGATCTTGAACAGCCCACCGCCGTTGATCGCGACCAGCGCCCACACCAGCGAACGCCGCCACAACGCCGCGGCCAGACCACCGAGCATCACCGGGACGAGGAAGGCGATCGCGATCTTCGCGGGCGTCCACTCCCCCAGCAGGTACTCGCGTTCGGCGGCGAGCATCTCGATCGCACCCGCGGTCGGATGTTCTGGCGCCGGGAACCAGGCCATGCTCGTCGCCAGCGCGACGAGCGTCAGCGCCAGGCCCCACCAGCTGCGTTTGTAGCTGAAGTAGGCGAACGGCAGCAGGAACAGCGGCCGGATGTACCAGCTGAGCTCGTTGTGGTGGCGGGCCCACGCCCACGACCCGAGCTCGTTGAGCCACTCCATGTCAGAACTCCCTTCGAGTGGCTCCCAGGGTTCTCGTTCCCGATCACCGAAACTACGAGGGCATCCCGTGAACTGTGGGCAGGGTTATCCCCGTATTACCCGAAAGCCTCTGTTCGTCGGACGCGCCGCCTGACAGGCTCTGGAACCGTTGCCACAGCGAGGAAGAGTGTTCTTTCGATGACCGTGCTCCCGCACAGCACTGACGCCCTGCACCGGCTCAGCGACGCCGTCGACGGCTTCCTGCGCAGTGAGAAGGAGTTGAACCTCTCCGATCCTGCCTCGCAGAAGCTGCTCGGAGGCCGTTTCCGCACGTTGGGCGACCAGATCCGCGCCAGCGCGCAGACCGGTGTCCCGGACGAGGACATCGCCGCGGTCGTCCAGCCCGTCCGCTCCGCCTGCGCGCGCACCCCGTTCATGCGCAGCGAAGAGGAGTGGACCCGCGGCTACCCGAGCGACTACCGCCTCGTCGAGCACGTGCTGGCCCAGGCCAACAACGTCACGCCGAACACCCTCGCCTGGCACGTCGAGGCCATGCTGCAGAGCTCGCCGATGACCCAGCAGGTGCGCAACCGGGTGATGCACCAGACCCGGCTGATCGGCGACATGCTGACCGCCCCGCGCAACGGCCCGCGCTCGGTGCTGCTGATCGCGTCCGGTGCCGCGCCCGACCTGCGCTCCATCCCGCCGGGCATCGTGCGGCCGGGCGACCGGTTCGTGCTGACCGACGTGGACCCGGACGCCCTGACGTTGGCCCAGAAGCGCCTCGGCCTGCTCAACGACTTCACCACCGTCGTTCCCGGCAACATCTTCCGCGCGTTGAACCCGTTGGCCGAGCTCGGCCCGTTCGACCTCGTGCTCGTCAACGGTCTGTACGACTACCTCAACGACCGCGCGGCCGTGCGGCTGACCGAGGCCGTGCTGACTCGTCTCTGCCGTCCGGGCGGCACGTTCTACTTCTCCAGCGTCACGCCGGGCAACCCGTTCCGGTGGCCGTTGGAGTACCTGATGGAGTGGCAGCTGATCGAGCGCGACGAGGCAGCTGTCCGGGCGCTGTTGCCGGGGTGCGACGTGTCCGTCGGCCGTGAGCCGACCGGGCTGGCGCTGCTCACCCACGTTCGGACGCGCCGTTGACATCAACGGCCGAATCGCGGTCACGAACAGGACTCGGGCGCTAACAGCGCGGACGGACGCCCGATGACTCACCCATCAGCCTCGCGAGGTTTACGGCAGGTGGGCGTATGTCCGAGGATCCAGCCAGACCGGTTCCGAATGTCTACGAACTGCGCGTCCACGGCGTGTTCGGCACACCACCCGAGTCGATGCTCGCCGACCCCTTCCCCGAACAGGTGTGGGGCGACGACGTGGCCCGCTTCTTCCAGAAGACCGATCCGGTCGTGGCGGGCGGCAGGCCCAGGAAGGTCGAGGCGTTCCACTGGGGCCGCTTCACCTCTGGCAGTGCCACCCGCACGCTGTGGTTGTTGCTGCTGCCGTTCGCTCTGCTGAACCTGTCGCGCTACATGTTGCTCAGCAAGCGGAAGTTCCCCGACGGGGTCCTGCGGCTGCTCGGTCTCGTGCTGACCTCGTGGCTGGTGACCAACGTCGTGTACGTGTCGCTGGAGTTGATCGTGCGGCAGTGCGCGAGCAGGGCGACGTGCTTGCAGGACAACAAGTGGCTGAACTTCATGGACGACTGGCCGTACCGGTGGCAGCTGGCGCTGGGCATGGCACCGGTGCTCCTCGTGATCCTGCTGCTGTGGTGGTTCGGCCGGCAGACCTTCCTCTACAGCCCCAACGCCGAGTCCGGCGAGTGGGAACCCGAGGCCGGCAGCATGCGGGACAAGAAGTTCTGGCACACCTCGCCCAAGGCACCGGTGTTGCGCGCCCTGCACGTGGCCGCGGCCTGCGCGACAGCCGGCGTCTTGCACGCGGGGATGCTGAACACGAAAGTGCCCGGCAACAGGATCGAGCAGTGGGACTGGCGGTGGTGGGCCGCGGTGATGCCTGGTGCGGCCATGATCGTCCTGGTGATGGTCGTCGTCTGCGTCGTGCCGAGCGCCAAGCCGTGCCAGAACCGGCGATCTCGCGACCCGCTGCAGGTTCCGCCCTGGATCGTCGCGCTCAAGTGGATCTCGCTCGGCTACTTCGCCCTCGCCTCGGCCGCGAGCGTCCTGGCGCTGTGGGAGGTGGCCAAGCCCAAGGCGATCGAGCTGCCGCAGGCCGGGTTCGAGGTCGTCGCGCTTGTCCAAAGTGGACTCGCCGTGCTGCTGCTCCTCGCCATGGCATCGTCCTGCCGCGGACCGAAGGACGAGCGGCCGACGGCACCGCACCGGGCGTTCAAGCCGATGTGGTTCGGATTCGGGGCGTTCTTCATCGCGATGTTCGCGACGATGCTCGGCGCCGGGTTCAGCGGCGGCCTGACCTACCGGGTGGCCGATCTGCTCGGCAACCCGATCGGACCGCTCCCGTTTCTCGCGAACGGCACCCGCCAGATCCCTGGTTCAGGGGAGTTCGAGCTGAGCGCGACCTACTGGACCGGCGTGCAGCTGTGGGGCTTGCTGGCCGTCGTGTTCCTCGTGCTGCTCCTGCCGCTGCTCGCCGCCGCGCTGGTGAAGCACTTCAGCGCCGCGGTTGTGCTGCTGGCAGGGGCAACTTGCGTGCCGGTCGTGATCGCCTACGACGTCTCCACGACGTGGCGGTGGATCCTGATCGCCGGAGCGGTCGTGTTCCTCGGCGGTGGGGTTCTGTGGTGTGCGCTCCACCTGCACAGCGAGGAGCTGGATCTCCTGGTGCGCAAGGACTATCGCGGCGAAGAAGATGACGGCGTCGTGGTGACCGAGACCGGCGACGTTCCGCAACCGCGTGCCATCGGCAAGGTCGTCACCTCGTGGCGGCTTGCGCGGACCAAGTACCGCTACCACTGGGCGCTGGGCACGATCTGCGTTCTGGGCGGCGGCCTGGTCACCGCGGCGGGCGTCTTCGCGCTGAGGCAGATGCTCGGGAGCAGGCCGGACATCGACCCGTTCAAGGACCTGGCGGAGCTCGGCGGCTGGGTCCTCTCGGGCCTGGTGACCCTGGTGGTCCTGATCGGCGTCAAGTCCTGGCAGGGACAGAAGATGCGGACCGCCGTCGGTGTCGTGTGGGACCTGATCTCGTTCTGGCCCCGGTACGCGCATCCGATCTGTCCGCCACCGTACGGCGGTCGCGCCACGCTGATGCTGTACGACCGGGCGAAGCACCTCGTGAGCAAGGACAACGTCGTCGTCCTTTCCGGACACAGCCAGGGCAGTGTGGTGTGCGCGGCTGCCGCTCTCCTCCTCGACCGCGATCCCGAGGCACCCAACGACCAGTTGCGGCTGATCACATACGGCTCACAGTTGCAGTGGGCGTTCGCCAGGCTCTTCCCGCGCTATCTCGGGTACGAGGAGCTGGCGTGCATCCACAGGAAGTTCGCCGGCCGCTGGTGGAACGTGCACCGCTGGACCGACCCGCTGGGCGGGCATGTCGTGGTGTGGCCGGATTCCGCCAAGACGAACTACCCGATGTCCTCTCCTGGCTGGAAGAGCTTCGGTCCGTTGCCTCACACGAAGATCAGCCAGACGCGATGGTACGAGCGGCTGGGCAACGAGATCCGGCTCCGCGATCCGGAATCCGTCGCCTCCTGGCCCGACCGGCCGCGGTCGCCGTTGCGCGGGCACAGCGGCTACTACCTCGATCCGACGTTCGACGTACTCGTCGCTGACCTCGCCACCGCCGAAGTAGCGAGCAACGAGCCCGGTGGTGAGCCACCGACGCTGCCCCGCCTCTTCCACCCCCTGGCCAGAGGGGCGACGGGTCATGAACCTCGCCGAGATCGCGCTGATCCAGTTCGCGGCCGGCGGACTCGAGCTCGACTGCGCGAAGCTTCCGCCGCCCAGCACCTCCGACGGCTGGCACCACGTCCAGGCGACCTTGGTCAGCCGGCTGCTCGATGGCACCTTTCCGGTGCACCACCGGGGTGTTCGGCTCAGGAACGCACGCATCGTCACCAGCGGCAGGGAACCGCTGTGCCTGGACCGGCTGCGGTCCGACGTCGGGTTGCGGTTGAAGGATTGCCTGCTGGACTGCGCCATCTGGGCCAGCGACGCGCGGCTGCCATGGCTGGAGGTGAACGGCTGCGAGCTGCCCGAACTACTCGCGGACCGGATCAGCGTGGCCGGGTCGGTCTACCTGCGCGGGTTGCGCACGACCACGGCCGGTTCCATGGGCACGGTGCGGCTGCTCGGCGCCGACATAGGCCACAACCTGGAACTGGACGGATCGCGCCTGCACAACCTCGGCGTCGGTCCCGGCCTGCACGCGGAGGGGTTGCGGGTCGGGCGTGCGTTCCGGTTCCGTCACGGCAACGTCAGCACTCGTTGCGACACCGGTGCGATCCAGCTGGTCAACGCCAGGGTCGAAGGCGACCTGTGGCTCGACGGCACGGTGGTGCGCAACGTCCGCGGACCGGCGCTCAACGCCGAGGGGCTGCGCGTCGAGGGCTCGCTGATGCTCTCTTCGGGATTCGAGGCGCGTGCGATGTCGGACGAACTGGCGACGGTACACCTCATGTCGGCGAGCATCGGCGCGAGGCTGGACCTCGGCGAGGGGCGGGCCACCACCGGCCTGTCCTACGGCAGGTCCGACGACGACCGCACGCGAACGCACGCGGTGCTGGAGAACACCGGCGGCAAGCATTTGACGCTCGACCTGAAGTGCGCCCGTGTCAACGAACTCCGGTTGCCCGACGAGACCGTGTGCACCTCGGACCAGGACTGGTGCGGCGTCGACGACAAAGTCGTGCTGGTGGGGTTGAAGTACAACTCGCTGTCCCAAGAATCCATGCGCCCGAACTGGCCGCACTGGCTCAGCACGCACGCCGAGCCGTTCGACAGCGAGCCGTTCCAGCACCTGGCCACGATCATGCGGGACGCGGGCAAGGCCGGACGGGCCAGGAAGGTCCTGATCGCCCTGGAGGAGGAACGGTTCCGGCGCCGGTACCGGCCGAGTTGGGGCACCCGATGCTGGCACGTGATCAAGAGGGTGTTCACCGGGCACGGCTACAAACCCGGTCGCGCGCTGGCCGGACTGCTCGCGGTCGTCGGAGTCGCGGTGGTGTTCACGCTGATCGCAAGGGCCAACGGCTGGATCAGCCGGCCCGCGCTGCTGGTGGAGGGCCTCGGCGGCGACGGCGACGGGATCGCCTGCAGCACAGGTGACGCGATCCGGCTGGCCGCGGACCTGTCGATCCCGCTGATCAACACAAGCGGGCGTCTGCGCTGCGACTTCGAGCACTACGGGCTCGCCCAGCAGATCGGCACGGTGGCGGGCATCGTGCTGCAGATCCTCGGCTGGGCGTTCGCGACGTTGTTCGTCGCCGGGTTCTCCGGTGCCGTGCGGAAGATCTAGCCTTTGCTGAATCCCTTCACCAACAGCCAGACGGCGAGCACCATCTCGTTGATCGCCAACGGCACGAAGAGCGCGCCTGCCTGTGTCTGTTGGAGGATGTCGAACAGCACGAGCGCCGCGCCTCCGAGGTAGGGCACCACGGCGATGAGTGCCCACACGGAGATCCAGCGCGGTACGAGCCTCGACCGGAACAGCAGCGTGTTCAGAAGTGCGACGCTGACGCAGAAGTAGATCGCGCTGGCGTGGCCCCACAGTTCGTCGATCTGGATTTGTGCGATCGGGGCGATGGCTGTCATCAGGAGGACGACTTCGAGTGTCCTGGCGACGACGTACCCCATCGCCAGGCCTTCGCCGTGTTGTTTGAGGATCGGGAACAACGTCGGTGCGATGAATGCGATGGCCACGGCCATGATGAACACGCACAGCCCACGGGTGGTGCCTTGTGTGGCGGCGCTGACCACTCCGGCGGCCGTTGCGGTGATGAAGAGGGAACCAACAACACGTGCTGTCATGCCGCTGAGGTTGGCCATTGGCGGTGTGCGGTTGGTGTGCGTCTGGTGTGTGAGAATTCGGCGGTGTGGATCGGTCTGCTCGGCGGTGTCCACGCTGTCGGCGACGACGGCGTGCCGATCGACGTCGGTCCGCCCCGGTCTCGGACGGTGCTGGCGGCCCTGGCCTTGTCGCCCGGTGTGCCGCTGCCCGTCTCGCGCCTGATCGATCTCGTGTGGGGTGACTCGCCGCCCTCGGCCAAGGCGCTGCAGTGGCACATCGCTCAGCTGCGGAAGGCTCTGGGACCTTCCGCGATCGCACGGGTCGGTGCCGCTTATCGGCTTGATGTGCCGACCGATGTGGAGCTGTTCCGCTCGTTTCTTCGTGCCGGTGATGCCGCCGCGGCCGTTGCGGCGTGGGGCGGGGTGCCGTTGGCCGGGTTGGATGCGCCGGGGCTGGCCGGGGCCGTTGCGGGGCTCACCGAGGAGTGGTTGGGCGCGGTCGAGATGGACTTCTCGCGCCGTGTGTCTGCGGATCCGCGCTCTGTTGTTGGTGAGCTGTCTTCGTTCGTGTCTGCCTATCCGACCCGTGAGGAGCTCGCGGCGCTGTTGATGACGGCGCTCTGTCGGAGTGGTCGGCAGGCCGACGCTCTCGCGGTGTATCAACGGGTTCGGCAGCATCTGGTGGAGGAGCTCGGGGTGGAGCCCGGGCCTTCGTTGCGGGCGGCGGAACAGCAGGTGCTGGCTCAGGCCGAGGTGCCGGCGCCGGTGTTGATCGGCCGTGCTGCTGATCTTGCCGCGGTGGCCGGGGCGTTGCGGCGGGCGCCGGTGGTCACGTTGGTGGGGCCGGGCGGGATCGGCAAGACGCGGCTGGCTTCGGCTTTCGACGGTTCTTTCGTGTCGTTGGCGGAGATCAGCTCTTCTTCGGATGTGCCTCGAGCCGTTGCGGATGCTTTGGGGATTGTTGAACGCCCTGGCGCGACGGTGGCTCAGGCCGTGATTGCTGCACGGCCGTCGTTGTTGGTGTTGGACAACTGCGAACACGTGCTTGACGGCGCTGCGACGTTCGCCGCTGCTGTGTGTTCGTCGGTGCAGGTTCTGGCTACCTCACGGGAACGGCTTTCCGTTGCCGACGAGCAGGTTGTTGTTGTGTCGCCGTTGGATCGTGACGCGAGCGTTGAGCTGTTTGACGTTCGTGCGCGCGCTGCCGACCCCTCGTACGTGGGCGATGGTTCTGTTGCGGACCTGTGCGGGCTGCTGGACGGGATTCCGCTGGCGATCGAGCTGGCAGCGGCGCGCGTGCGGAGTCATCGGCCCGCCGAGCTGCTGACCCGGCTCGACATCGGGGTGCGGCGGACGGGGTCGGCACGGCATCGGACGGTGCGGGCCGCGGTTCAGTGGTCCTACGACCTGTTGTCGGCGGCCGAGCGTGCGTTGTTCTGCCGGCTTTCGGTGTTCGCGGCGCCCTTCGACCTTGATGCGGTCGCGGACGATTCCGTGCTCGGCGATCTGGTTGAGCGGTCGATGGTTTCTGTCCGCTTCGGACCGTTCGGGCGCCGGTTCCGGTTGCTGGAACCGTTGCGGCAGTTCGCTTCTGAGCATTTGGTCGATCGTGCTGGGGCGATGACACTGCACGCGTCGTGGTGTCTGCGGCAGGTTTCGGCCGTTGGCGAGCTGTTGGCCGGGCCCGGCGAGGTTGAGGGTGTCGGACGGCTCGCGGAGTTGTGGCCGAACCTGCGTGCGGCGGTGACGTGGGCGCTCGAGTCCGGGGATCTCGCGCTCGCGGATGCGCTGGTGCGACCTGTCGTGACGGAGTTGCCGCTGCGGGGGCGCCGGGAGATCGGCGACTGGGCCGAGCAGCTCGCACCCGGCGGGTTCTGGCTGGTCTGGGTGGCTGAGCGGAACACCCAGAGCTCCAGTCCGGCCGCGCTGCCCGACACGCCGGACCATCCGCTCAGCCGGTACGCCCGCGCCTATGCCTCTGGTGACGGCCAAGGGCTCGCACAATGCCTGCCCGAAGCGTTGTCCTCAGTGGACGATCCGCACCTCAGGGCGTTCCTGGAGCTGATGCCGTCGGGCACGTTGCTGGGTATCGGGCAGTTCGGGCACGTCGACAGGACGGTCTCGAAGCTCGCGGACCGGTATCGGAGGCTGGGCCCACCCACGCTGCTGCACTGGACGTTGCAGACGCTCGGCTACAGCGCGATGTTCCAGGGCCGTGACCCCGATCCGTTCTTCGACGAGGCGGCGGACGTCGAGCTGCCGCCGGGCACGTTGTCGGCCAACAAGACCACCGAGGCGCGCCGGGCGTTCCGCCGGGGCGACCAAGGCAAGGCGTTCGAACTGCTCGCGGCGCACATCGACGAGCTGCTGGAGACCGGCAACTTGGTGGCGGCCAGCGTGGTGGCGGTCGAGTTCATCGCCATCACCAAGGAGAGCATGCGCGACGAGGCGTCCAGGGTGCTCGGCTATCTGCAGCACGCCAACGACTTCGGGGCGTTGGCCGCACAACGGCTCGTCAACGGGCTCACCACCACGTCGGCGAGGATGGACGACCGCGAGGCGTTGCTCTACATGCGCGCGGTGCTCAGCGCAGACCGTGCGCGGCTCACGGCACAAAGACCACCAACCGGCCAGGCGTGAACCCGGCCCGGCCAACACCACACGCGCTCACCGCAAGCCGTGCGCGATCCGTGACACGAAAGCCACCAACCGGTCCGGCGTGAACTTCTCGGGCTCGGTCAGCACCAGCCGTCCGGACATCTCGGCCAGCGCCAGCATCGCGTGCCCCAGCAGCCCGGAGTCCAGGTCGTCCAGCCCGCCCAGTTCCTTCAGGCCCAAAGCCGCCAGTTCCTCGATCTGAGCCAGGACGCCCGCGCGCACCAGCTCGACCTGGGCGCGGAACTCGTGCGGCGTGCCCTCGGGTGGCAGGAGCACCAGGCGCCAGCGGTCGGGGGCCTCGACCACGGCGTTCACGAAGACGCGGACGGCGTCGGCGAACGCGTCGTCCGGCGAGCGGGTGGCGAAGTCGGTGGGCAGGGCGGCGATGACCTGGTCGGTGGCGCGGGCGGCCTCGCGTTCGAGGAGGGCGCTGATGAGTTCCGCACGGTTCGCGAACAGGTCGTAGAGCACGGGCTTGGTGACTTCGGCCTGTTTGGCGACGGATTCCATGGTCACCGTGTCGAAGCCGGCCGGGATCAGGCTCAGGGCGGCGTCCAGCAGTTGCTCGCGGCGCTGCTCCGGTGGGAGGCGGCGAGCGTACTTCCGGCGCGTTGTGTTCACCGGTCCATATTGCTACGGTGGCGTAGCTTTCACAAAGCTACGCGGGCGTAGTAATTGCCGGGAGGTCTGCGATGGAGCCGGACAACCTCGTTCTGCAGCCGCGTGACGTGCAGTTCGACTGGTCGACCCTGCCGATGCACTGGGTCCCGGACGAGCCGGTCACCACGCACGTCATGAACGTTCTGCACCTGCTGTTGCCAGAGGGCGAGCGTTGGTTCGTGCGCACGTTCCAGCAGGCGGTGCCGCTGATCAACGACGACACGTTGCGCGAGGACGTGCTCGGGTTCATCGGGCAGGAGGCGATGCACGCCGAGGCGCACAGCGAGGTGCTCGATCACCTGCTCGCCAACGGCCTCGACCCGCGGCCGTTCACGCGGCAGACGGAGCACGTGTTCCGGCGGATCCTCGGGCCCAAGGCCGGGCTGAACGAGGAACAGGCGCGCGAGCAGTTGATCGAACGGGTCGCGATCGTCGCCGCCGTCGAGCACTTCACGGCGTACCTGGGCGACTGGATGCTGAACGCCGACGCACTCGACAGGGCGGGCATCCACCCGGTGATGCTCGACCTGTTGCGCTGGCACGCGGCTGAGGAGGTCGAGCACCGCAGTGTCGCGTACGACCTGATGTGCCACCTCGATCGCCGGTACGTGCGGCGCGCGCGGACTATGTTGCTCGTGGCGCCGGTGCTGTTCTGGTTGTGGGTGCGCGGCGCGCGGTTCATGGTGCGGGCCGACAGGACCACCAAGGTGCGGCTGACCTGGCGTGAGTCGATGCGGGCGGGGCGGCGCGGGTTGCTGCCGAAGCTGTCGGACATCTTCCGGGCGTTCCTGCGGTACTTCCACCCCGCGTACCACCCGAAGCAGGAGGGCTCCACGAGTCAGGCCATCGCCTACCTGGCGTCCTCGCCCGCGGCACGAGAGGCGCACTGATGCTGGGTGGCCTGACCAGGTTCGGCAACCTCTACGACGCGGCCGTCACGCGGTTCGGCGGGCGGGCGCGTCCTGGCGTCGCACGGGATGCGTTGTGGCTCAACGTCGTCGAACGCGCTGAGGTCGCGGACGGCGTGGTGAGCCTGCGGTTCGGCGGGGCGGCGCTGCCCGCGTGGCAGCCCGGTTGTCACGTCGACCTGCACCTGCCGTCCGGTCTGCGCCGCCAGTACTCGCTGTGCGGTGATCCGGCCGAGAACACCTACCGGATCGCGGTGCGCGACGTCGGCGCCGGCTCGCGCGAGGTGCAGGGACTCAAGATCGGCGACCGGATCCAGGTGCGCGGGCCGCGCAACGCGTTCCCGTTCGCCGGGATCGGGCCGATCGTGTTCGTGGCGGGCGGCATCGGGATCACACCGATCCTGCCGATGGTCCACGAGGCCGCGCGCCGGGGCCTGGACTGGCGGCTCGTGTACTGCGGGCGATCGATGGCGGCCATGCCGTTCCTGGACGAGCTGCCGGTCGGCCGCGTCGACGTGCGGATCGGCCGGGGCGAGGCGCTCCTCGGGGACGCCACGCCCGGTGGCGCCGTCTATTGCTGCGGTCCGGCGTCGATGCTGGAGCAGGTGCGCGCCGAGTTCTCGTCCCGATGGCTGCACTTCGAACGGTTCAGCCCGCCGCCGATCGTGGACGGCCGCCCGTTCACGGTCGAACTGCGGCGCAGCGGGGTATCCCTGGACGTGCCGGCCGACCGGTCGGCGCTGGACGTGATCAGGGACTTCCGCCCGGCGGTCGCCTACTCGTGCCGGCAGGGGTTCTGCGGCACGTGCGACGTCGGCGGCGTGCGGATCTGCGTGGACCGGCCCACCGGTGACCGGCTAGTTCTGGAGGAACTGTGAAGGTGCGTTCCGGGGAAGTCGAACTCGCCGTGCAGGTGCGCGGCACGGACGGGCCGACCGTGGTGCTCGTGCACGGCTATCCCGACACCCACGCCGTGTGGGATCGCGTGGCCGCATTGCTGGAGAAGGACTTCAGGGTCGTCACCTACGACGTGCGCGGCGCGGGCGAGTCGACGGCGCCGTCCACTGAGGACGGTTACCGGCTCGAGCACCTGGCGAAGGACCTGTTCGCGGTGATCGACGAGGTCAGCCCGGACGAACCGGTGCACGTCGTAGGCCACGACTGGGGTTCGATCCAGTCGTGGGAGGCCGTGACCACGCCCGGCGCGCGGATCAGCACGTTCACGTCGATCTCCGGGCCTTGCCTCGACCACATGGGGCACTGGTCGCGCAAACGCTTGTCGGTCGCGCACATCCGGCAGTTCTTCCGGTCCTGGTACATCGGCGCGTTCCACCTGCCGGTGCTCGCGCCGCTGTTCTGGCGGCTGTACCTCGGCCCGCGCTGGGGAAGCGTGCTGCGACGGCTCGAAGGCGTCAGGACGACGCCCACCAAGACGATCACCCGGGACGCCGTGCGCGGGATCTCGTTGTACCGGGCCAACATCCGCCAGGTCATGGGCTCGCCGCGGAACCGGCGCGCGCCCATGCCGGTGCAGGTGATCCAGCCGACCCACGACCGCTACATCCGCACCGAGGCGCTCGACCTGGAGCGCTGGGTGCCGTCACTGCGCCGGCGCAGGATCGCCGCCGGGCACTGGGCGCCGCTCAGCCACCCCGCGCCGCTCGCCAGGATGATCAGCGAGTTCGTCGCGGACTCCACTCCCCCGCGCGAACTCGTCGTGATCACCGGCGGTGGCAGCGGCATCGGACGGGCGACAGCGGTCGCGTTCGCCAAGGCCGGCGCGAACGTCGTGGTGTCCGATGTGGACTTCGCCGCGGCCAAGGAGACCGCGGACATGGTCAACGGCCACGCCTACGAGGTCGACGTGCGGTCGGAAGAGGTGGTCAGGGCCTGGGCGCGGCAGGTCGCCGACGAACACGGCGTGCCCGATGTCGTCGTCAACAACGCCGGTATCGGTCACTCCGGGTCGTTCCTGTCGACGTCGACCCAGCAGTGGCAACGGGTGCTGGACGTCAACCTGTGGGGCGTGGTGCACGGCTGCCGGGCGTTCGGCGAGCTGATGGTCGAACGCGGAGAGGGCGGCCACATCGTGAACCTGTCCTCGGCGGCGGCCTACCTGCCGTCGAAGATCCTCTCCGCGTACGCCACCAGCAAAGCAGCGGTGTTCATGCTGTCGGACTGCCTGCGGGCCGAACTCGCGCCGCACGCCATCGGCGTCAGCGCGATCTGTCCGGGCGTGGTGAACACGAACATCACCGCCACCACGACGTTCTCCGGCGTAAGTGCCGAGGAACAGAGCCGCAAGCAGGACCGCGCGTCCCGCCTCTACGCCCGCCGCGGCTTCGGCCCAGAGGGTGTCGCGACGGAGATCGTGCGCGCCGTCCGCCGCAACCGGCCGGTGGTGCCGGTGACGGCGGAGGCGAAGGCCGCGCGGTTGGCCAGCCGGGTCGCGCCGGGGCTGCTGCGGGCGTTCGCCAAGCTGGACGTCGGCTAGACCTCGGCCAGGTCCCCGCCGAACGCGGCGGCCAGCCGGAGCCAGGGCGCGGCCTCCTCAGGCCGTCCCTGCCGCTCCAGCGTCCGCCCCAGCAACAGGTGGGCGTAGTGCTCGACCGGGTCGCGGTCCACGATCACGCGGAGCCGCGCCTCGGCCTTGCCCAGCTGCGCCGAGTGGAAGTAGGCGCGGGCCAGCAGCAGGAAGAGGTCCGTCTGGAACGGCACTTCCTCGACGACCTCGGCCAGCAGCTGCGCGGCCTTGACGTAATCCCTGGCCTCGAACAGCAACTGCGCGCGGTCCCACTTGTCGGCCGCGGTGTCCACGTGCCCGGCGTCGAACAGGTGCGTGGCGGTGACCCATCGATCAGCCGCCACCTCACCGTTCGGCTGGTATGCGTTGAAGTCGTACCCCGTGCTGTCGTGCACCGCGAAGTCGTTGTCCCTCATCGAACCTCCCTTCCGGCGCGTACAACGTCAGCCGGCGGCGGGTATTCCCCCGATCAGCTGCAGCGGCGCGAAGCGGTGCCCCGCCCAGATCCGCCGCGACACCTCCTCCGGATACGCGGTCACGGCCGGCGGCACGTCGAAGATCCGCGTCAGCCGTTCCGCCGGGTCGTAGGCGGGCCAGCCGGGATCGCCGTGGATCGCGAAGGACGACCACGCCGTCCGCATCTGCGCGGACAGCTCCTCCGTCGCCGGGGTGATGTCGCCGAGCACGGCCGCTGTCTGCCCGCGCCCCGGATTGCCGAACACCAGCGGCACGTCCAGCCCGTGACAGGCCCCGAACCGGTCGGGCGGCTCCCAGGTCACCTCGTAGACGTGCGCCCGGCCGCCCGCGGCGATCTGAGCCTCCGCGAGGTGCAGCGACGGCATCCGGAACAGCCAGTCCGAGCAGACCTCCTCGAACAGTTCGTCCGGCCCCAGCTCCGGATACGTCAGGCCCGGTGCGAGCACCCGCAGAGCCTCCGCGGCCTGCTCCCGCGTCACCTGGCCGAGCATTCCCTCGATCGCGGTGAGCAGTCGCTGCTCGTGGCGTGTGTGGCCGACGACGAGGTCGACGTCACCGGTCAGCCCCTCCCACGGCGCCACCGGCAGCACGTCGCCGTCGACCACCGGCGCGAACGGGATGACCTTGTGCGCGGCCTGGCCCCAGCGATCGGCGAACTGCCCGATCTTGGCCATGACCTCGTCGCCCACGATCGGCAGCATCGCCGGGTCCACAGTGGACAAGTCCGCGACCGTCGGGCGCAGGCCCAGTTCGGCGGCACACACCAGAGCGATGTCGGCGGCCAGCTCCGGCGTGAAGAACACGCCCGGCACGCTGCTCGCGATCGCGCGGTGGAACAGCCCGGCGGCGAGGGGCATGGCCAGCAACGCCGCGACCGAGCCTCCACCCGCCGACTGACCGAAGATCGTCACGCGTCCCGGATCGCCGCCGAACGCGCTGATGTTGTCGCGCACCCATTCCAGCGCCGCGACCTGGTCCAGCAGGCCGCGGTTCGCCGGTGCTCCCTCGATCGCCGCGAACCCCTCCATGCCCACGCGGTAGTTGAACGTCACCACGACGGTGCCGTCCAACGCCAGCCGCGTGCCGTCGTACTCGGGCAGGCCGGACATGCCGATCGTGTAGGCACCGCCCTGGATCCACACCATGACCGGCAGATCACCGGCGAGATCGGGCGACCAGACGTTCACGGTCAGCCACTCGTCGCCGGACTCCCCCAGCTCGTCCATGCCGAACACCGCGGCCTGCGGCGGTGGTGGTCCGAACGTCAACGCCTCCCGTACGCCCTCCCACGCCGGCGCCGGTTGGGGTGCGGCGAACCGCAGGGCGCCGACCGGGGGCGCGGCGAACGGGATGCCGCGGAAGACCGACACACCTGCTTCCGAAGCGCCTCGAACCGTTCCGCCGCCTGCTCGAACCTCGACCATGACGCGGATGGTCGTCGCTCAGACGCCTGAAGCGCCAGGCAATTTCCACCACTCAAGCCGTGACCACGACCTTCGCCCGCGCGTGCTGGGACTCGACGTGCCGGATCGCGTCGGGCGCGTCGGTCAGCGGGTAGGTCCGCTCGATCACCGGCACCAGCTTCCCCGACTCGGCGAGGTCGCGCAGCGCGGCCAGGTTCTCCTTGCTGGGCTTGGCTTCCAGCACCACGAGCCGCTGCCGGGTGAACGGCCCGAGCAGCTTGCCCTGGATGATCAACCCGTACGGGCCGAACAGCGCGCCGCCGGTGAAGCTGCCGCCGCCGGAGAGCACCAGGACGCCGTCCGGGGTCAGCAGGCCGCGCAACGCGCTCATCGACCGGTTGCCCACGAGGTCGAAGACGAGGTCGTAGCGCTCGTCACCGCTGGTGAAGTCCTCGGTCCGGTAGTCGATCACCACGTCCGCGCCGACCGCACGGACCTGCTCGACGTTGCGCGTGCTGCACACCCCGGTCACGATCGCCTTGCGCGCCTTGGCGATCTGCACCGCCAGCAACCCGACACCGCCGGACGCGCCGTTGATCAGCACCTGCTGCCCCGCCTGCAACTCGCGCAGCCCCATCCACGCGGTGTTGCCCGCCAGCGGCAGCGTCGCCGTCTGCTCGAACGTGAGGTTCACGGGCTTGCGCTCCACCAACCCCGCGGGCACCCGGACGTACTCGGCGAAGGCCCCCTCGACCTCGCCGAACACCTCGTCCCCCACCTGCAGCATCCCGCTCACACCGGGCCCGACGGCCTCGACCACGCCCGCGAAGTCCATGCCCCGGATCCGTGCCTTTGGCCCGCGCAGCCCCAGGAACAACCGCGCGAAGTACGGGTCGCCGCGCATGATGTGCCAGTCGGCGGCGTTGACCGACGACGCCCGCACGCGCACCAGCACCTCGCCCGCCGCCGGCACGGGCCGTTCGACCTCGCGCAGCTCCAGCACGTCCGCCGAGCCGTATCTGTCCTGAACGATCGCCTTCATTCGCGGCCTCCCTCGCTTGCCAGGAAGTTATGCCGCGACAACGCCTGTCCACATCAGGGACGCCCCCTAGGGCCACCCGCAGCACGAAGAGCGCGGAACGCCGACCTGGTCGGCGTTCCGCGCAGCGCTCTGTCAACTTCGGAGATCACTCCCGCGATCTAGAGCGGCAGCTCCTGGCCCGTCTGTTCCTTGACCATGTACTCGGCGTACCAGTCAGGCCAGTTCTCGTCGAACTCGCCGCCGTTGCGCTTCTCGTGCTCGCCGTGGGCCAGCGCGGCCCTGCGCAACGCCGAGGCCAGGTCGGTGATGGACCCGTAGGACGTGTCGTCGGCGTCGACACGGCCGGGCAGGCGGGTCGTGACCTCCTGCAGGATCCACAGGTTGCCGTCCGGGTCGCTGAGCTCGGCGCGCGTGAAGTAGCTGCGCCGCTCTGGGTCCGCGCCCTCGACGGGACCGTCCGGGCCGCCGTGGAAGAGCGGGCCGACCTTGACGCCCGCGGCGAGCAGCGCCTCGTGCGTCTCGACGATGTCCGAGACGACCAGGAAGTGCCTGCCGGAACCGGGTTCCGCGGTCGTGACGCCCTCACCGAAGTGGATGGACGCGTTCGAACCGTGCGGGGTGAACTGCACGACCCACGGCGGGGTGACGTCCAGCCGCCAGCCGAGCCGGCTGTAGAACACCTTGGCGCGCTCCACGTCGGCGACGGGGATGACGGTGACTTCGAGCTTCATGTCGATCTCTGCCAGATTCTTGGGGAGGTTCTTCACTTCGCTACTTCCTTTGCCAGATCACGGAGGCCGTTGAGGAACGCCTCGGAGAAGGTGGGGAACGGCTGGATGACGTCGAGCAGCACGGACAGCGGGACCCTCGTGATTTTTCGGCACGCGAGCGCTTTTCTCGCGTGCCGAAAAATCACGCCGCTTCTGGAAATGTCACAGCGGATCGCGACGGTGGCCTGCTGGAGCCACTCGCCCGCCTCGGGGCCGATGGCGTAGGCGCCGATGAGGACTTCGCCGTCGGACACGAGGGTCAGGAAGCCGGGTCGCGTGGCGTACTCACGGGTGTAGGTGGCCGTGCGAGCGACGCCGGACAGGTGAGCTGTTGCGGTGTACTTTCCTTCTGCGGCACCGACTGCGGCGACCTGCGGGTCGGTGAACACGACCCTCGGCACGGCGCTGTAGTCGACCGCCGCTGGCTTGCCGAGGATGTTCGCGGCGGCGACGCGGCCCTGGTACTTGCCGACGTGGGTCAGGTTCCACTGGCCCGTGACGTCGCCGACCGCCCAGACGCCGTCCGCCACGTTCATCCGCTCGTCGGTGACCAGGCCGTGCGGATTCGGTTCGACACCAACGGTTTCGAGCCCGATGCCGGTGACCCGCGGGCGACGGCCGGTGGCGACGAGGAGCTTGTCGCCGCGCAACTGCTTGCCGTCCGGGAAGTCGAGCACGTACTCGTCGCCGTCCTTGGACGCTGCCGTGGCGTGCGCGCCGAGGTGCAGTTCGACGCCGTCCGCTGCCAGTGCCACCCCGAGCGCGCGGCCGACCGCCTCCGGTTCGCGGGGCAGCAGGTGGTCCGCGCCCTCGACCAGGGCGACCTCGGCACCGAGCCGCCGGAACGCCTGCGCCATCTCGACGCCCACCGGTCCGCCGCCGAGGATCAGCAGCCTGTCCGGGATCTCCTTGACGCCGGTGGCCTCGCGGTTCGTCCACACGTCCAGCTCGCGCAGGCCGGGGATCGGCGGGATGAACGCTTCCGAGCCGGTGGCGATCACGATGTGCCCGGTGGTGTAGGTCTGCTCGCCCACCGCCACGGTGTTCGGGCCGGCGATGCGCCCGTCACCGCGCAACACGTCGATGCCGGCTTCACGCGCCCACTTCTCGCCGCCCTCGTCGTCGTAGGACGAGACCATGAAGTCACGCCAGGCCAGCGCGGCCTTGACGTCGACCTGCCCGGTGACCGCCTCTTTCGCGCCAGGGACGTCGAGCGCGGCCGCCACGACCTCGCCCGGCCTCAGCAGCGTCTTGGACGGAATGCACGCCCAGAACGAGCACTCACCGCCGAGCAACTCGCGCTCGACCAGTGCGACCCGCAGGCCACCATCGGCGACGGCGGCGGCGAAGTGCTCGCCGGGTGATCCGCCGCCGATGACGATCACGTCGTACTGGGTCATCACACACGTCCGGGAAGGCGCGTCGTGACCTCCTGCAGAACCCAGCCGTTGCCGTCGGGGTCGCTGAACGAGGCGAACGACCCGTAGCTGGAGCGGCCGGCGGCAGGCCCCTCGACCCGGCCCTCGGTGCCGGCGTGGTGGAAGACACCCGTCTTGTCGTGGAAGATCTCGCTGACCTCCACGCCGCGCCCGATCAGGTCCTCACGGGCGGCGACGACGTCGTCGACGATCAGGTGCAGCCCCTCGGCACTGCCGGGCGCCGCGTTCGTCACGCCGTTGCCGAAGATGATCGACGCGGGCGATCCGGGCGGGGTGAGCTGCGTGAGGCGGTATCCCTCGTCGTTGGCGAACTCGGCGTCGAAGCGCCAGCCGAGCGTCTTGTAGAAGTGGATGGCGCGGTCGACATCGCTCACCGGGATGACCGCGACCTCGAACTTGTAGTCCATCGGGGTTCAACTCCTTCGTTTCGTGTACCGCAAGAGTCGTCCCACCAGGGCGTCCTTCGAACCCGTGGAACACCCTGGTCACCCACTGGCACGTAGGCTCGGACCCGTGCCGGACGAGGGACTGCTGGGCAGACGCACCGAGGGCGAGACGCTGGACCGCCTCCTCACGCAGGCGCGGACCGGTGCCGGGCAGGTGCTGGTCCTGCGCGGCGAGGCGGGGATCGGCAAGACCGCGCTGCTCGACCACGTGTCGGGGCGGGCGTCGGGGTTCCGGGTCGCGCGGGCCGCCGGGGTGGAGTCCGAGAGCGCGTTCCCCTATGCCGGGCTGCACCAGTTGTGCGCGCCGTTCCTCGACCGGCTGGACCGGCTGCCCGCGCCGCAGCGGGAGGCGCTCGGCACCGCGTTCGGGATGGCGGCCGGGCCCCGGCCCACGCGGTTCATGGTGGGACTGGCGGTGCTGACGTTGCTCGCCGAGGTCGCCGACGAGCAGCCGCTGGTGTGCCTGGTCGACGACGCGCAGTGGCTCGACTCGATGTCGTCCGCGGTGCTCGGGTTCGTCGCGCGGAGACTGCTCGCCGAGCGGATCGCGCTGGTCTTCGTGTTGCGTGAAGGCAACGACTACCTCGACGGGTTGCCCGAGCTGCTGGTGCGCGGGCTGGACGACGCCGACGCCCGTTCGTTGCTGGAGTCGGTGATCAAGGGGCCGGTGGACGGCCGGGTGCGCGACCGGATCGTCGCCGAGGCACGTGGCAACCCGCTCGCGTTGCTGGAGCTGCCGCGGGCGTGGACGACCGCCGAGCTGGTCGACGGGTTGGACGCCGAGCCGCTCACCAGCCGCATCGAGCAGAGCTTCGTCCGGCAGATCGAACCGCTGCCCGCCGACACCCGCCTGCTGCTGCTGACCGCCGCCGCCGAACCGCTCGGTGACGCGACCCTGCTGTGGCGCGCGGCCGGCCTGCTCGGGCTCGGCGCCGACCCGGCCGCGGCGGCGGTGGGCACCGGGCTGATCGAGTTCGGCGCGCGGGTCCAGTTCCGGCACCCGCTGGTGCGCTCCGCCGTGTACCGGTCGGCGTCCACTGTGGACCGGCAGCGGGTGCACCGGGCGCTCGCCGACGTGACCGATCCGGCCATCGACCCGGACCGCCGCGCGTGGCATCGCGCGCACGGCACCACCTCACCCGACGAGGAGGTGGCCGCCGACCTGGAGACCTCGGCGTCGCGCGCCCAGGCCCGTGGTGGCCTGCTGGCCGCGGCCGCGTTCCTCGAACAGGCAGCGGTGCTCACCCCCGAGCCCGGCCGCCGCGCCTCCCGGGAGTTGGCGGCGGCACGGGCCAAGCGGGACGCGGGCGCGCTCGAAGCATCGCTGCGGCTGCTCAGCGCGGTCGAGGCCGGACCGCCGGACGAGCGGCGCAGCGCCGAGATCGAGCACCTGCGCGGGCACATCGCGTTCGACCAGCGCCGGGTCGCCGACGCCGCACCTCTGTTGTTCAGCGCGGCTCGCCGGCTCGCCCCGTTCGACGCCGACCTGGCCCGCGTGACCCACCTCGAGGCGATGTCGGCCGCGATCTGGGCGGGTTCGCCGCTGGAGGACGCCGCCCGCACCGCTCCCCCGCCACGCACCCCGCCGTGCGCGATCGACCTCGTGCTCGTGGCCCTCACCACCCGCGTCGCCTCGGGCTACGCGGCGTCCGTGCCGCACATGAAGCGCGCGCTGGAGGAGGTGCGTGCGTTGAAGGTAGGCGCCGACGACATCAGCCGCCTGCCGTGGCTGTTCGGCAACCGCGCGGGCGGCATCATCGCGAGCGAGATGTGGGACTTCGACACGCGGCGCGAGTTCGCCAGGCAACAGGTCCGCACGTCCCGCGACGCCGGTGCCCTCGTGCAGCTGCAGTTCGCGCTGAACTTCTTGGCGGACAACGAACTCATGGCCGGCGAACCGGCCGCCGCGCAGGCGTTGATCGAGGAGGACCAGCGCATCTCCGAGGTCACCGGCACCCCGCCGGTCGCCTACGCCGTGCTGCTGCAGGCCGCCTTCCGCGGCGAGGACATCGCCACCGCGGCCGGGGCGCGGGCTCGCGCCGAGGGCCAGGGACGCCTGGCGACCATCGCCGACTGGACGCTCGCGATCCTCCACAACGGACTCGGCCGCCACGACCTGGCCCGCGACGCCGCGTTGCGCGTGTTCCACTCCGACGCCCTGATCTACAGCTGCCTGGTCGCCACGGAACTGGCGGAGGCCGCGTCCCGCACCGGCGACACCGCTCTGGTCGCCGAGGCACTCGAACGTGCGGAGCCGCTGGTCGACACCGCCTGGTCGTTGGGCGTCAAGGCTCGCCTGCGCGCGTTGAACGGGGACACTGATGGCTTCCGCGAGTCGATCGACCACTTCGCCCGCACGAGCCTGAAGACCGAACTCGCCCGCGCGCACCTGTTGTACGGCGAGTGGCTGCGCCGCGAGGGCCAGCGCGTCGATGCCCGCGAGCACCTCCGCACCGCCCACGAAATGCTTGGGGCGGCAGGCATGCCGATGTTCGCCGAGCGCGCTCACCGCGAATTGCAGGCCACCGGTGAAACGGTCCGCAAGCGCACCGCCGAGCCCACCGACGAGCTGACCGCGCAGGAGTACCAGATCGCGCGGCTGGCCCGTGAGGGTTACTCGAACCCGGAGATCGGCACCCGGCTGTTCATCAGCCCGCGCACCGTGGAATGGCACCTGCGCAAGGTGTTCGGCAAGGTCGGTGTGACCTCGCGCCGCCAGCTGCGCGACGCGAGGTTCTGACCACGCCCCAGATCAGCTGACGACCCACTTGAAGGCCTGCTTGGGCCACTCCGGATAGTCGTCACCCGTGAAGCCGACGACCACGCCGGCGTTGTTGATCCCGGTGAGCCGCCCGAAGTACTTGCCGGTCGGCCAGGGGAGTTCGCGCTTCTCGTTGGTGGCGCTCCAGAAAGTCGCCCGGAAGCTCACGGTGGCGATCACCGACCCGTTGTCGTTGATCGACACCAGAAGGCTCCTGTCGCCGAGCTGGGTCACCGATCCGTCTCGGTTCCACCTCACCGTGAACGTGGCCCTGTTCCTGTCCTCCGCGTAGCCGGCCACGTCGCCGTGCCGGTTCACGCCGAGACCCATGGCCGTGCCGCCGGAGGGCAGCGCGGGCAGCAGGGTGAACGACCCGTCCGGGTTCCAGCGCACCGGGCGCGTCGGCTCGTTGATCAGGTAGACCCAGCCGGTCGCGAAACCGTTGGGAGAAACCGCGTTGACCTGACTCCCGGAGGCACCCGCCGGCATCGGCAGTTCGCTCCGCACGCCGTTCGCGTCCCACCGCCACGCACGCCACGAGTCGATGTTCGACGTGTCGAGGCTCCAGCCGTAGACAGCGCCGGAATCGTCGATCCCGGTGACGTAAGTGGTCCGGTGGCCGGGCGCCGCGCTCAGCACGGTGTGGGTGCCGTCCACGTTGAACCGCAACGCGACCGTGGCGGAACCCGGCGCGGACGTCTCGGCCGCGACGGCGCCCGTGCTGTTGATCGCTTTCGCTCTGACGAACCCCGCATCGGCTGGACCGCCGAGGTCCGTCACCGTGCCGTCGCTGTCCCACTTCACCGCGCGGACCTTGCCGTCGACCGTCGCGGATCCCACGGTGACGCCCGCGTCGTTGATCGCGGCCGCTTCCTGGACGGTGGTGCCGGGAAGCGTGCCGAACTCGGTGACCGTCGTGGCCGCGTGCGCTGGTGTGGAGGCGAAAACCGTTGCCACCAAAGCCGCGGACAACACAAAACCAGTTGATCGACTCATCTCATCCCCCCAGATCTGTGAGTCACGCCGACGTTACAGCGGAGTGATCACCGAGGTAAGGGCCGATCAGCCGGTACGACGAGATGTGACCGATCGCGCACCGAGCCGCAGCGACGCCACCACGATCGCCAGGATCAACGCGCTGGACACGGTAAGCGAGACCCAGCCCGCGAGTTGCCAGCCGGGGAACCGCAGCCCGGCGGAGTACCTGACGCCGATGTTGCCGAGCACCGCGATCGGGAACGTGAACACCCAGTACTGCGTGCTGAACGGCAGGCGCAGGTAGTCGCGCACGAAGAACAGTTGCACCAGCAGCATGAACAGGGTCACGCCGCCGAGCGCGGTCTGCAGGTCGTCGACGGCGCCGCGGGTGATCGCGAACCAGGCGACGCTCGCGGTGCCAGGCGGGGACAACAGGATCGAGAGCACGGGTTTGAAGGGCAGCGGGAGTTCCGAGCCGAAGAACAGGCGGGAGGTGATCACCGCGCCGAGCAACAGCCAGAAGAAGATGCCGATGCCGAACACGCCAACGGCGGCGCCGTGCTGGTCGACGCTCACGAAACCGATGGCGGCGATGAACGCGCCCGCGGTGACCGGGAGGAAGTAGCCGGGGTGCAGGGCGTTCTGGTCCAGCGGGTGCTTGAGCCAGTGCGCGAACAGCGCGGCGGCGTTCAGGGCTAGACCGGCGACGGCGAGCCAGATCAGCCACGGGGCCACCGCGCCCAAAGCCTTGGCGTAGTGGGCTGTCAGCAGGATCGCGATCACCGGCAGGTACGCGGTGAGCGGACCGAGGAGAGGGTGGCGCAGGTCGACGTGGAAGCCGCCGTTGCGCGGTCTGACCGTGCGGGCCAGGTACGCCAGCGTGAACGCCGCGAAGATCAGGGTCGCGGCGCCGAACGCCACCGACGCGGGCCACGCGGGAGCGTCCAGCAACTGGGCGGCGGCGGTCCAGCCGCCGCCGAGACCGGCGAGGCCGAGCGGGATGGAGAACAGGCTGATCGGCAGTGCCCAGCTCGGGGCCTTCACCGGGGCGAGAGTCGTGGTCATGGAACCACGGTCGGTCAGGCAACCCCCTGCTCGCGCCAGGGGAACACACTGGTCGGCATTCGACGACGTGCACGGCCAGGGGTGCGCCCGGCACCGGCCGCACCCCTGGTCACTGGAAGCTCAGTTGCCCGCGGCCAGCCAGTCCTTCAGGCTGGTCGGCTGCAGCTGCGCACCCGCGTTCGGCACGAGCTGCTTGCCCGTCAGGAACGTGCCGAAGTACTTGGCCCGCGGGTCGCTCACGACCTCGCGCTCGTCGTTGCGGTGGCTGAGAACCGTGCGGATCCAGCCGTCCATGGTGAACTCCTCCGGCCCGCCGATCTCCAGCACGCCGTTGACCGGCTCGGTCGCCGCCGTCCGCCCGACCACCGCGGCGACGTCCGACGCCGCGATCGGCTGCACACCACCGTGCGGGAGGTGCACGGCGCCGTCGACCTCCGCCGAGTTCGCGATGGCACCCGCGAACTCGAAGAACTGGGTCGCGCGGATGATCGAGTACGTGAGGCCGGACTCCGTGATGAGCTTCTCCTGCGCCACCTTCGCGCGCAGGTAGCCCGACTCGGGCAGCTCGTCCGTGCCGACGATCGACAGCGCGACGTAGTGGCCGACACCGGCGTCCTTGGCGGCCTGGGTCAGGTTGGTCGTGGCGGTGGTGAAGAAGTTCATGACGTCGTCGTCGGCGAACGACGGCGAGTTCGACACGTCGACGAGCACGTCGGCGCCCTCCAGAACCTCCTTGACGCCCTCACCGGTCACCGTGTTGACGCCGCTGTTCGGGGACGCGGGCACGGCGTCGTGGCCGTGCTCGCCGAGCCGCTTCACGACCTGGCTGCCGATCAACCCGGTGCCGCCGATGACAACGATCCTCATGGGTCCGTCCCTCTCGTGAACCCGCCCCGTGCGGGTGTTCACGAGCTAAGACAGGACAGCCCCCGAAGTTGTGACAGGCCTACCGGAACGCACCCAGCTTCTCGGGGTTGACCAGCCACAACACGTGATCGATGCCGTGCTCGGAGGCCGACACGGTGATCACCGCGTAGGTGCTGTCGTCCTTGCGCAACCGGACCGCGGGGAGCCCGTTCGCCTCGACGAACGACACCTCCGCACCGGCCCAGAACGACGGCGCCCAGCCGGAGATGATCTTCGCCAGGGAGGCCGCGCCGAACAGCGGACGGCCGGCGGCCCGGATCGCGCCGTTGCTGTCGGAGTAGCTCACGACGTCCTGCGCGAACAGCTTCTCGAGCGCCTCCAGGTCACCGGCCTGCGCGGCCGCGACGAACGCCTCCAGCAGTTTGCGCTGGTCAGCCCGCTCGACGGGCGCCCGCCGCTCGTCCGCGAGGTGCTTGCGCGCCCGGCTGACCAGCTGCCGCGTCGCCACCTCGCTGGTCTGCACGATCTCGGCGATCTCCCGGTACGGGTAGTCGAACGCCTCGCGCAGCACGTAGGCGGCGCGTTCGGTCGGTGTCAGCTTCTCGAGCAGCATCAGCACCGCGAGCTCCAGCACCGCGCCCTGCTCGGCGCCGACCTGCGGGTCCGCGGACGTGTCCACCGGCTCGGGCAGCCACGGCCCGACGTAGGTCTCGCGGCGGGCCCGCGCGGTCTGCGACTCGTTGATCGCGAGCCGGGTGATGGCCTTCGCCAGGTAGGCCTCGGGGTTGAGCACGGCGTCGCGGTCCGCGAGCTGCCAGCGCAGCCAGACCTCCTGCACCAGGTCCTCGGCGTCCGCCACGCTGCCGGTCATGCGGTACGCGATGCCGAACAGCCTCGGCCGGGCCGCCGCGAACGCCGACTCGGCCTGCTCGAGCGTCGTCATCGAACCGCTCCCCTCTCCTCACCGGCAACGTTAGCGCCGATGAGGAGAGGGCGGTGGTGTGTCGCCCCGCACGTCAGCTCGGGTCGCCGACCCCCGGCCGGCAGTTCCAGCGCAGCGGACCGTAGTTGCTCGCCTTGCTGTAGAGGCTGTCGTCGTCGCCCGCGACGAACAGCTCGGAGACGAAGGTGACGCCGTCGGGCACCGGCAGTTCACCCAGGAATGTGGTGTCCCGCCAGACCGACGACCTGCCCGTCATCGTCGAGCGTTCACCGGTGATCAGCCCGCTCGCGTTGATGGCGAACGCCGTGCCACCGTCCTCGATGTACCGGACGTTGCCGTCGCTGTCCCACAACAGGGACTGCGAGTCCGGCCACGGCGACTCGACCTGGTAGCCGACCACCTTGCCGTTGCGAATCGCTTCGACGAACAGCTGCTTGGCGGGATCCGCGGCCAGCGGGATCACCTGACCGTGCCGCCACAGCGAGGCAGACCTGCCATCACGGCCGCTGAGCAGCACCGTGCCGTCGTCGTCCAGATCCTCCGGCGTGCCGAGTGAGGAGTCGATGACGATCGGACCGGCCGCGAGCGTGGACCACAGCAGGGAAACGGCCTGTCCGTCCGAGATCCTCTCGCCGTGGCCCAACGCGTCCCCGCGTTCGTTGAGCGCGGTCACGCCGGAGACGCGGTAACCGGCCGGCGGGACCAGTTCGGTGAACGAGCCCGCGCCCTGGTGCCCGCCCGAGTAGAGCATGGCCACCCGGCGTTGCCGCGCGGGCCAGCTGGCGCTGAACAACACGGTGCCCGCCGAGTTCTCGTCGGCCATCTGCAGGTACAGCAGGTGCTGCAGCCCGTCGACGACCCGCGGCTGCCCGTTGGTCCAGAGCACGAGGTCGAACGTGTTGGCGCCGGGCCGCAGCGAGGTGCCCGAGTAGTTGCCGTGGCTGTCGGTGCCCTCGATCTGCGTGAAGTCCGGGTTGTACCCGTCCGGTGTCAGCACCTTCGACACGACCCACGTGCACGGCGCCGGATCGGCGGCCGCCACAGCCGGTGCTGCCGAAGTGGTGCAGGCCAAACCCATTGCCGCGATGAGCGCGAGACTGCGCATCTGGGATTCCCCCCGAATCACTGGACGACGGCACCGACACGCCCTCCGCTCGTGGCCGGTTGCCGTGGTGATCGATCACCACCCGAACGGCCCAAGCGGAATGCGAGACTGGCCGCGTGACCATCGAACGCCCCGAACCGCCACTGCGGGGAGACGAGCGCGAGACCCTGCGCACGTTCCTCGACTTCCACCGCGCCACCCTCGCGATGAAGTGCGAAGGCCTGTCCGACGAGGACCTCCGCCGCCGCTCCATGCCACCGTCCACACTGACGTTGCTCGGCCTGGTGCGGCACATGGCCGAGGTCGAGCGCACCTGGTTCCGCAAGGTCATCAACGGTGAGGACATTCCGTTGGTGTGGTCGGACGTCAACGACTACCAGGTGGCTTACGACGCCTCGGAATCGAGCCGCACCGAGGCCTTCGACGCGTGGCAGAACGAGGTCGAGCACGCACGCAAGATCGAGCGCGAAGCGGAATCGCTGGACGTGACGGGTTATCAGCCGCGGTGGGCAGAACAGGTGTCCCTGCGGTTGGTCATGCACCATCTCTGCCACGAGTACGCGCGCCACAACGGCCACGCGGACTTCCTGCGCGAGGGCATCGACGGCGTCACAGGGGCGTGAGACTCCGCTCGGCCACCGGGTCGCGCATCCGAGCGGACATCTGTCCTCCCTGAACGAACCTCAGCAGGCGCATCGCGTCACCAGATGATCGCCCGCGGTGGTGGACAACGCGAGTGCCGCCGTGGCTTCGATCGCCGCGGTGGCGGGTATTCCCTGCCACGACGACGGCGATCTGGCCCCTCAACCAGGAGGTGACCCGTGCTCTTCCACGTGCGGATGGACGTTTCCCTGCCACACGACCTCGATCCGAACCGCCGCGCCGAACTCGTCGCAGCGGAGCAGGATCGGATGTTGGAGCTGCAAAAACTCGGCGTGTGGCCGCACCTGTGGCGGATCGTCGGGCAGTCCGGCAACATCAGCGTCTTCGACGTGCCGTCCAACGACGAGTTGCACGCGTTCCTGTCGTCGTTGCCGCTGTGGGAGTTCATGAGGGTCGAAGTGACGCCACTGGCGCAGCACCCCTCCGATCTGGCGGCTCAACCATGACCGGCACGATTTACCGCTGACCAACCGCCCCGCGCCACCGTGGGGCATGCGCAAAGTCATGTTGATCCTGCCCGCCGTGGTGCTCTCCGCACTGGCCGCGGTCGGCACCGCCCAGGCCGAGTCCGCGCCGGGCTGTGCGGGCACCGTGCAGATCGGCTCCACCGGGTACGTGATGAAGGGCAGCACGGTCCTCGCCTCGGTGAAGCAGTTCAAGGGCTGCGGCAAGAACTGGGCCTACACCTACGTGTGGGATTCGCACGCGTCCAAGCCGGGCAGCTTCTTCTCCAGTGCCACCATGGTCGTCAACGGCGACCGCGACTACGGCAGCAACGTCAACGGCACCAACAAGCAGAACGTCTGGTCCAAGGGCACGAACACGCTCACCAAGTGCACCAGGGCTTACGGCGAGGTGTGGGGCGACGGCGGCGTCTACTGGGGACAAACGGACGAGCGCTGCTAGCTCGTACTCTGGCAGGTATGGGGATTCGCCTGTCGGTGCTGGACACGTCTCCGATCGTCCAGGGCTCGACACCGCGGCAGGCGCTGCTCAACACGGCCGACCTCGCGGAGCTGGCGGAGGAGCTGGGGTTTCACCGGTACTGGGTGCCGGAACACCACGGCATGCGCGGGGTCGCCAGCTCCTCCCCCGCCGTGCTCGTCGGACATCTGGCGACACGCACCGAACGCCTGCGCGTCGGGGCCGGTGGCGTGCTGCTGCCGAACCACCCGCCGCTCGTGGTGGCCGAGCAGTTCGGCACGCTCGCGGCGCTGCACCCCGGCCGCATCGACCTCGGTGTCGGCCGGGCGCCGGGTGGGGCGCCGCACGTGGTGTCCGCGTTGCGGCGGAGTTCCGCGCCCTACCGCGAGCAACTGGAAGAGCTGCGGGCGTTGCTCGACCCCGCGGGCACCGTCGCGGTGCCGGTGCAGGGCGGGAACGTGCCGCGGCTGTGGCTGCTCGGCTCGTCGCCCGGCACGGCTGCGCTGGCCGAGGAGCTGGGCGTGCCGTTCGCGTTCGCCCGGCACCTCAGCCCCGGCCAGACCTGCAACGCCGACCTGGTCAGCGTGTCGGTGATCTGCGCGGAGGACGACGAACGGGCCGAGTGGCTGGCCGGGCCGATCAGGGCCAAGGTGCGCAGCCGCGGCGAAGGCAACCGGATCCTGTTGCCCAGCCCCGAGGACACGCCCGCGCAGCCCGACGACGGCCGCGTGCTGGTCGGCGGGCCGGAGACGATCACGCGCAGGCTCCAGGCGGTGCTCGACGAGACCGGCACCGAGGAGCTGATGATCACCACACCCGTCCACCACCACGCGGACCGCCGTCGCAGCTACGAGCTGATCGCGTCGATCAGTGGCTCGCTGACGCCCGCTGGTAGAGCGGTGCCGTGATCTTCCAGGAGAACTGCGGTCCGCCCAGGTGGCGGACGTCGTCGATCCGGAAGCTCTGGGTGTTCACGCCGACCACCACGCCACCGCTGATCCTGGGGCCACCACTGGAGCCGCCGCCCATGTCGCACGGCGCTGGGCGCCAACCGGGGTCAGGTGCGCACGCAGTTCCTGACCGAGTCGGTCGTGCTGTGCGTGCTCGGTGGCGTGGCCGGGGTGCTGCTCGGGCTCGCTGGGACGGCCGGGTACGCGTTCGCGCACGGCTGGCCTGCGGTGATCCCGATCGAGATGGTCGGGGCCGGGCTGGGTGCGGCCGTGGTGACCGGCGTGGTCGCGGGCGTGTGTCCGGCGGTCAGGGCGTCGCGGCTGACCCCGACGGAGGCGCTCGCCGCGCCGTGAGAAACATTGCGTGCTCGAATGTCGAGATCCAGAGACCTCGTTCGTCCTCGGAACGACGACTGGAGGGCACGCAATGCACTACATGTTCCTGATCTACAACTGCGAGGACCGGCCGAAGCCCGGTGATCCGCGGTTCGAGGACATCCTAACGCGGGTCAACGCGTTCGCCGACGAGTGCCGGCGCCGGGGCGTGTACGTGTCCGGTGACCCGCTCAAGCCCGTCAGCACCGCGACCACCGTGCGGGTGCAGGCGGGCAAGGCGATGCTGACGGACGGGCCGTTCGCCGAGACCCACGAGCACCTCGGCGGGTACTACCTGCTCAACTGCCGCGACCTGGACGAGGCGCTGGAGCTGGCGGAGATGTGCCCGCAGGCGCAGTTCGGCAGCACGATCGAGGTGCGCCCGGTCGACCACATCCCCGGCCTCAACCACGGGGTGGCATGAGCGACCTCGCGTCGGCCGCGGTCGAACGGGTGTACCGCGAGCACCGGACCCGGATGCTCGCGGCGCTCGTGCGGGTGCTGGGCGACTTCGAGCTGGCCGAGGACGCGCTGCAGGAGGCGTGCTCGCAGGCGTTGCGGAAGTGGCCGCGCTCGCGGGTGCCGGACGACCCGTTCGCCTGGCTGCTCACCGTCGCCCGCAACCACGCCGTGGACCGGCTCCGGCATGCTCGGATGGCGCGCACGAAGCTGCCGGAGCCGCCACCGGACGTGGTCACCGTGACCGAGAAGCAGCTCGTCGACCTCGGCGACGAACGGCTGAGCCTGATCTTCACCTGCTGCCACCCGGCGCTGGCCGAGGAGTCGCGGGTGGCGCTGACGCTGCAGGCCGTCGCCGGGTTCACCGCGGCGCAGATCGCGCGGACGTTCCTCGTGGCCGAACCCGCCCTGGCCCAGCGGCTGGTCAGGGCCAAGCGCAAGATCCGCGACGCCGGCATCACCTTCGAGGTGCCCGCCGACCACCTGCTGCCCGAACGTCTGCAGGGCGTGCTCGCGGTGCTCTACCTGATCTTCACGCGGGGGTATACGACATCGGACGGGGAGTTGCGTGCGGAGGCGCTGCGGCTCGGCAAGCTCGTCGCGGCGTTGATGCCCGACGAACCGGAGGCGCACGGGCTGGTCGCGTTGATGCTGCTGCACAACTCCCGCAGCGCGGCCCGGCTCTCGTCCGGCGGTGACGTCGTGCTGCTCGCGGACCAGGACCGGACGCTCTGGAACGTCGACGAGATCTCCGAGGGCATGGCGCTGCTCGACCGTGCGCTGCGGTTCGGCTCACCAGGCCCGTACGTGCTGCACGCCGTGATCGCCGCGCTGCACGCGCAAGATCCCGTCGACTGGCCTCGCGTGGTCGCCCTGTATTCCGAACTTCTCGCTGTGGCACCGACTCCGGTCATCGAGCTCAACCACGCGGTCGCCGTCGCGATGGCCGAGGGACCTCTCGCGGGCCTGAAGCTGATCGACCGCATCACCGGCCTCGGCGAGTACCACCTGCTGCACTCCGCCCGCGCCGACCTGCTGCGCCGCCTCGACCGGCGCGACGAAGCCGTTGCCGCGTACCGGCTTGCCCACGACCTGGCGACCAGTCCCGCCGATCGGCGCTTCCTCGCCGGGCGCCTGCGTTCCCTGGAGGTCTCCTGATGCGACTCGCCGTGCTCGACCGCGGCCACCACCTGCCCGCGCGGATGTTCTTCGGCCTCACCTCGCTGGTCTCGCGGGTACCGATGTCCGACGTGCCGAAAACCCTGTTGTACCGCCCCGATTTCTTCGGTGCGGTGTTCCTCGACCTGAGCGCGAAGGCAATGCGCGGGCCGTCGTTCTGGACGGCGGGCCAACGCGAGTACATGGCCATGCGCACGGCAGAGCGGTTGCAGTGCCCGTACTGCGCGGTCACGCACACCGAACTGGTCCAGATCGCCGGTGATCCTTCGCCGTTGCGGCCGGAACTGGTTGCCGCGCTGGCGTTTCTCGACGATCTGACACCGCCCTCGGGTCTGCCGCACGATGCCGCCGTGGACGCGCTGAACGTCAGCCTGATCTGGCAGGTGGTGAACCGGCTCGCCAACGCGTTCGGGTTCGAGCTGCTGCCCGGCCAGCTGGAGTCCGGAACCCGCTCGCTGCACCGCTTCGGCTACCGCTTCCCCGGTTTCCTGACGGGCAAGGGCGTGGGCACTCCCGACTCGCTGCGCCACGCCGTGCTGGAAGCTCCCGCGCACACCTCTGCCGAACTCCGGCAGGCCGCCGCGGCCGGTGATGCCTGGGGTTCTTACGCGGCAACGGTTCGCACGGCCTCCTACCGCATCACCTCGGACGACGTCGCCCGGTTGAAGCAGGACCACACCGAGGACGAGATCTTCGAGGTGACCGTCGCCGCCGCCGTTGGCGCCGCTCTCGACCACTACGACACGGGCCGGAAAATTCTCGGCGGCTGATGTCGAGTTCCGGCCCGTCCGCTCGTCCTTCGCTCAAAGCACGACAACCGAAGGAGCGATCGAGATGTCCGGACAGGTCAACTGGTTCGAGCTGCCCGCCGACGACACGGCACGGGCGCGGGCGTTCTACGCAGGCGTGTTCGGCTGGGAAACCAGCCCGATGGGCGAGGACTACCACTTCATCACCAACGGTGCGTCGGGTGCCATCGCGGCCAAGGACGCGCAGCTCACCCAGCCGCGCATCTACTTCCACACCACGGACATCGACGCGTCCGTCCGCAAGGTCGCCGAGCTCGGCGGCAAGAGCGAGGACGTGCAGACCGTGCCGGACGTCGGCCGCATCGCGCACTGCTCTGACGACCAGGGCACGCCGTTCAGCCTCTACGAACCCCAGAGCTGAGTCACAGGGCTGAGTTGCCGAGTGGCCCGTCCTCGCGGGCGGGCCACTCAACATTCCCGGGGGTTGGACGCGTCTGACGTGCATGGGGCACTTCAGACCCGTGCGAGGCCTCGGTCTCGCTGCGTCCGTTCTCGTCGGACTCGTCGCCCTCGGCAACATCGCCGAGGCGGCGGTCGGCTGGTTCACCTGTTCGACCGTCAGCGACTACCGGGCCGGCACCGCGATGCGCGCCGATCTGAGGACCGTCGACCAGGTCAACGCCCTCATCGACTGGCCGCTGACCCTGCTCGCACTCGTCGCGATCGTCGTGTTCATCATGTGGCTGTACAACGCGCGTATCAACGCCGAGCGCCTGACGCACGCCGACGAACACCGTCACACTCGTCTGTGGGTCTGGCTGGGCTGGTTCGTGCCGGTCGTGAACCTCTGGTTCCCCAAGCTCGTCGTCGACGACATCTGGCGGGCCAGCGATCCCCTGCAACAGGAAGTACCGCTGCGACAACGCGTGCAGTCCAGGACGACCACCCGCTGGTGGACCGCCTACATCCTGATGTGGCTCTTCGACCTGGCATACGTGCGGTTCTTCGAGAACGGCCGGTTGACGACCGAGTCCTTCCAGATCGCCGCGATCCTCAGCACCATCAGCGCCGCCGTCGGCGTCGTCGCCGCCGTCCTCGCCGTGCAGGTGGTGCACCGGATCTCGGACTTCCAAAGCACTCCGCTCAGTCCTCTTCGGACTGACCCGCTGCCGGGATAACATGCTCGGCATGTCGGACATCGGCGTGCTCTCCGCGCATCTGCTCTCGGGCTTCCACAAGGAGCTCTTCACCCGCCTGTCCGAGGCGGGCCACGAGCACCTGCGCCCACGCCATGGCGCGATCATGGCCTACATCGCCCCCGACGGCACCCGCGCGAGCGAGCTGTCCGAACGCTCCGGCCAGCACAAGCAGGTCGTGGGCACGCTGATCGACGAGCTGGAGCGCCTCGGCTACGTCGTCCGCCGGCCCGATCCCGCGGACCGGCGGGCGAAGCTGGTCGTGCCGACAGAACTGGGCCGCGACCAGATGGTCCAGGCCAGGAAGATCATCGCCGACATCGAGGACCGGCTGGCCCGTCAGGTCGGGCTCGAGCGGTTCGCCGAGTTCAAGAAGGTGTTCGCGGAGATCACTGGCCGGCCGTGATCTCCTCGCGGTGCAGCGAGAGGAACTCCTTGAGCGTCAGCCAGGTGGGCACGATCTCGCGGGTCAGCCCGGCGTCGCGGCGCGGCAGGATGTGGTCGGAGAACTCCGCGTAGTACTGGAACATGTTGCCCAGCTCCGCCGCCGCCGGGAAGCCGAGCGCACGGAAGTCGTTGTGGGACATGGGCTCGTACCGCACGGTCTCACCCAGCACCTCGCTGAACGCCTCCGCCACCTGCTCGCCGGTCAGGTGCTCGGAGCCCAGCCCGATCGTGTGCCCGATGGTCTCGGACGGCCGCTTGAGCACGCTCACGATCGCCTTGCCGATGTCCTCGGAGGCAATGCCGGAGATCTTGCTCTCCCCCATCGGCAACGACAGCGTCAGCGCACCGCCGGCCGCGCGGTGCGGCGCCATGTCACGCAGCAAGTTGTTCCAGTAGAACGACATCCGTACGTACGTCGTCGGCAGCCCGGCCTGCTCGAACAGCGCGTCCGCCTCGCCACCCTTCACGTCGAAGTGCGGCACCTTGTACTTCTCGTCGAGCGTCGGCATCCGGTCGTCGTCGAGTGAGATCACCTCGCGGGTGTCCTCCAGCGTCGACCACACGACGTGCCGCAGGCCCTTGGCCGCCTCGACGAGGTTCGTGACCTCTTCCAGCTCCTTGGCCGCCGACATGTGCGTGAAGAACGGCGTCACCAGGTACGCCCCGTACGCGCCGTCGAACGCCCTCCGCAGGCTGTCGACGTCGTACAGGTCGGCGGCGACGACCTCGGCCCCCAGTTCGGCGAGCTTCTTCGCGGCGGCCGACTCGGTGTCGCGGGTGAGCGCGCGCACCGCGAACTCCCCGTCAGCCAGCAACGCCCGTGCGACCGCCCCGCCCTGCTCGCCGGTCGAACCCACCACAGCAATGATCTTCTTCTCGGTCATGCCTCCACCATATAGTCACTATCGAGTGACTATCAAGAAGAGTGACCAAAGCGACTCCGCGCCTCCTCGATCTCACTCAGATACCGCGTCGTCCAGGCGCACATCGCGTCGACGGTCGCCCGCAACGCCTGGCCAGGCTCGGTCAGCGTGTAGTCGACGCGCGGGGGCACGGTCGGATGCACGACCCTCGTCACCAACCCGTTGCGCTCCAACAGCCGCAGGTTCTGGGTCAGCATCTTGTGACTGATGCCGTCGACCTCGGTCTTCAGCTCGGTGAAGCGCTTCGTGGAGTCGCCGATGGTCTCGACGATCAGCAGCGCCCACTTGTTGGCGATGTCCGAGAAGATCTCGCGCGCCAGCGAATCCGCGCGGGCCAGATCCCCGCTGAGCTGCTTGCTCACCTTTTGGTTCCTCGCTCACGAAAAAGTGCGTTCTTCCAGGTCGAGGCCCACTCTCCTACGGTTACCGAGTAACCACAAGAGAGCAGGAAGAGGGCCATGATCACGCTCATCAACTCCGACGAGCTGCCGAAGATCGACGTCTACCACCACGTCGCCGTCGCCACCGGGTCGAAGACCGTCTACCTGGCAGGCCAGGTCGCCTGGGACACCGAACCGGACCTCGCCACGCAGGTCGAGCAGGCCTATGTGAACGTGCACACCGCGCTCAAGGCCGCGGGCGCGACGTTCAGCGACCTCGCGAGGGTCAGGATCTACGTCGTCGACTGGACGCCGGACAAGATGCCGGAGCTGCTCAAGGGCATCGAGAACGCCATGACCCGGCTCGGCGAGACCTCGAAGGCGCCCGCCGCGCTCATCGGGGTGCAGGCGCTGGACGTGCCGGAGCACCTCGTCGAGATCGAGGCGACGGCCGTGATCGACTGATTCGCCAGGACCGGGTGAGCGCTGCTGATCAGCAGAACTCCGCGAGACCGTCGGTCACCCCGATCGACACGGTGGTACGCCCGGCCGGACTGTGCCGGTCGGGCCCGTACTCCGGCAACAGGGTCTTGGCAGCCCTGATGCTCGTGTCGTAGGCGCGGACGTGCTGGGCGCACCCGCACTGGTGGTTCAGCGGAGCAAGACACGCGAAAAGGGACCGCAACCGTTCGACGTCCTCGGCCCCGACAACGGCCGACCACACCATGACGTCTTCTTCCTCACCGAACACCACGAAGTCGTCGTAGCTGAACGCCCGAAGCTCGCCGATGTCACAGGCCGCGCAGAACAGCACGCGCTTGTAGTCGTGCATCCGCTCGTGCGGTCCGCGCTCGTGGATGCCGATGACGACTTCCTGTTCGCCCTGGCAGATCAGGCAGTTGTCCGACGGCACGTGCCTCAGGCTCATCTGCGCATGCTGATCAGCAGAGCCAGCCCGGCCGACAGCGCGATCACCGCCGCCGCGATGAGCTGGTTGAGCCAAACGGCCCAAAGCCCGCCGTCTCCCGCCCGCAGCGCCACGATGATCAGCCACAGCGCGAGAGCGATCGACAACGGCTGGACGAACGGCACGTCCAACGGCGCCATCGCCCGCACCATGCCGAGCAGCATCAGCACGACGGCCAGCCCCATGGACCACCAGTAGGGCCGGAAAGCGTGCGTGGCCGCGCTGAAGTGCAGGACCGGTGGCGCGGCGATCAGCCACACGCCGGCCAGAAAGGCGGCGACACCGGCCCTGCTCTCGACGGTTCGTCCGTGCAGATCCCCCACGCGAGTAATTCTCACCTCCGAACGGCCGTCAGGGAACACCTCATTCGTTCCGGTACGCCTTCATGTTCCGCAGCAACAGATAGGTGTCCTGCAGTTGCGCTGAGTCGCTGATGGACCGGTAGATGCCCCACTTCGGATGCGCCTGGTCACCGCCCAGCCACATGTCGATGCCGGTGCGCGACGCGTTGACCACGGTGGTGCCGCTGTCCTTCAACGCGAACCGCGCGCTGCCCGAGTCGCCGACCTTGATCTCGATCTCCACGTCGATCCACTTGTTGCGCAGCGGTGCCAGCGCGGTGCTGCCGAGTTTCGACTGTCCCGCGCCGAAGAGCCGCAGCTCGATGGACTCGGTGGAACCGGAGCGGAACAACGACACCGTGATCACCGGTGAGGCGACCCCGGTGTGCTTGACCTGGAAGATGTGCGTGAAGCTGGTGGTGCCCTTCAACGAGCTCGGCATGTACATCTGGTAGTTGAAGCGCCAGGTCTCGTTCTTCTTCATGTCCTGGCGGCTGCCGTTCTTCTGGATCGCGCGCACCTCGTTGCGCTGCCGGTCCGAACCGTCCCGATCGGACTTGTGCATCACGAACCGGTACTGGTCCTGCTCCGCGAAGATGTGCGTGGCGGACGGGTGGGAGTTCGAGCGGTCGTCCTCGATGCCCACGAACGCCTTGAGCCCGTCGACACCCGGATTCGGGCCCCACTTCTCCGTGAACGCGGTTGCTCCTACCTCTGCGGACGCGACACCGGCCGCGAACGGCGTCGCCGCGATGGCGAGCGCCCCTCGCATCGCCGTGCGGCGGTTGAACAGCTCCATCGGCTCCTCCTCGAACCAGGGCGGCGGTTCGAGGCGGCGGTACCCACCACGATCGCGACAGACCTCCGACGTGTCAAGGGCTCAGGTTTGTGGAGGAACCGTGCAGATCCGGTGAAGGTGTTGCCGGGAAACGGGAATCGCCCGGTGGACCAGTTCTACGGTCAGGCATGGACACCGTGGACGTGCTCGTCGTCGGCGCAGGGCTGGCCGGGCTCAACACCGCCCGCCTGCTCGCCGAAGCAGGCCTCGACGTGGCGGTTTGTGAACGCAGGACCAGCCTCGACACCGGCATCCGCACCACGGGCATCTTCGTCCGGCGCACCCTCACCGACTACGAGCTGTCACACCTCGGACCTGCCGTGCGGCGAGTGCTGCTCTACCCGCCGTCGCTCGAGGAACCGGTCGAACTGGTCAGCGATCGCGACGAGTTCCGGGTCGGCGACATGGCGGGCATCTACGCCCAGGCGGTGAAGGACGCCGAACGGGCCGGCGCGCAGGTCCACCTCAACGCCGGTTATCCGCTCAAGGCGGCCAAAGCCCGGTTCACCATCGGCGCGGACGGCGCTCGCTCGACCGTCGCGAAGAAGCTCGGCCTCGACGTCAACCGGCAGCTGATCACCGGGATCGAGGAGGTCTACCCGATCAGGACCGGCTCCACGCCGACGTTCCACTGCGTCGTCGACCCGCGGCTCGCGCCCGGCTACATCGCCTGGGTGATCGACGACGGCGAGCACGCCCACGTCGGGCTGGCGGGCCGCGCCGACCGGTTCACCGCGCCACTCCCCCAGCTGCTGCGACGGTTCCGCGACAGCTTCCCGACACCGGAACCCGCCGGGCCGGTCCAGCGCCGGGGCGGGCCGATTCCGGTCGGCGGGCTGCTGCGCAACATCGTGTCACCGCAAGGTCTGCTGGTCGGCGACGCGGCGGGCGCGGTCTCCCCGCTCACCGCCGGCGGGCTCGATCCGTGCATGCGGATGTCCGAGCTCGCCGCCACGGTCACGTTCGACTACCTGCGCAGCGGCAACAAGTACGTGCTGGAGCACTACGGCGCGGCGCTGCGACGCCGCTACCTCATCCGATCGACGATGCGGCGCGGTCTGTCGCTCGTCCGTCAGCCGAGCCTCGCCGAGCTGGCGTTCACCGGGCTGCGCACGCCACTCGGGAAGGCCGCGGCCAAGCGGATTCTGTTCACCTAAGACGATTCGGCAGCTCGCTTGAGAGCAGCGTTCTCCGCCTGCATGCCGTCGCGCATCGCCTTGCCCATGAAGTGGTTCGCCCCGCCGGACAGCACGCCGTCGATCAGCAGCTCGTTGGACACCAGCACGGTTCCGTCGGCCTGCGACGTGAGCGTCCGGCAACGCTGGCCGTAGACGAACCAGGCGTTCCAGCCCGCGTCCTTCCAGCAGAACCGCTGACCGGGCACGCCGTTGAGCACGGTGTGCTTCGCCGCCATGGTGACCGAGCCGAGGATCACGTCGACCTTCACCTCGTCACCCGGTGAGGTGCCGCCCACGGCCTTGGTCACCCAAGGGTTCCAGCGCGAGTAGCCGGAGAAGTCGGTGATCAGCCCGTAGATCCGCTCCTGAGGTGCCGAGATGACGGTGTCGACGCGGTAGACCACCGAGTGTTCACCGGGTTCCCGGGGATCCAGCGGGGAACCGCTCACCACCATCACGAGCACCAGACCGGCTGCCAGCACGTGACCACCTCAGAGAAAGATCCGCCGGGACACAGACGTGAAGAAAATACGCGTCTGTGTCCCGGCGGTCATCGGCCGATCAGGCGGTCAGCAGCGTCAACCCGTAAACACGCAGGATCTCGTTGACGGGCTGGAACCACGTGCGGCCACCGCTCGAGCAGTTGCCGTACCCACCGGACGTCACGCCCTGCGCCTGGTCACCGGTGATGAACGAGCCACCGGAGTCGCCCGGCTCGGCGCACACGCTGGTGCCGACCATCTCGTAGACCGCGCCCTGCTGGTAGTTCACGGTCTCGTTGCGGCCCTGGACGACGCCGCAGTGCCAGTGCGTGGTCGAGCCCGACCGGCACACCGAGGTACCGGGCGGGGCCTCCCACGAGCCGCGCACCAGGGCGTCGCTCACCTGGCCCCAGCCGAGCACGACCGGCACGTTCCACCAGCCGCCGCCGGTGCGGACCCAGCCGTAGTCGTTGGTGGGGAAGGAAGAGCCGACGAACTCGCCCTGCCACGACCGGTCCCAGCCGTAGACGTTCCAGGCGCCGACGTTGCAGTGCCCGGCGGTGACGTAGCCGCCGTGCACGGAGAAGCCGATCGAGCAGCGGACGTTGCCCGTGTAGAACGGGTCACCGCCGACGGTGCCGGCCGCGAACGGCTGCGGCCGCTGCACGCCCTCGGTGTTGACGACGACGTCCTCGGGCAGCCCCGAGAGGTCGGCACCCGGCAGGGCGTCGACCACCACGGCGCCGCGCTGGACGTCGACCCGCCACCCGGCGACGTCCTTCGACACCGAACCGGCCTTCGACAGTCTGTCGATGCCGTTCTTCACCGCGTTCAACGACGCGAAGGTCTTCGTCCGCAGCACCGGCTGGGCGCCCGCGGCCTTGACCGCGTCGGCCTTCGCCGGGTCGGTCACCGCGACCTGCAGCTCGCCGTCGGCGAACCAGCTGCCGCCGTACGCGTCGGCGGCGGCTTCCTGGGCGGCGGGCGCGATCTTCAGCGCCACCTTCTCGTCGCGGATCCTGGTCAGCGCCTGCGCGGCGGTGATGCCGAAGTCGCGGCTCATGGCGTCGACGACTTCCGTCGACGCCGCCGCGGCAGGGACGGTGATCGTGCTCAGCACGATCGCGGACACGGAAACTATGCGTAGCAGCATGTTTTCTCTCCTACGGTGCCCAAGGTGAGCTCACGGCCCAGCTCACGTCTTGGTTGTACGAGGCAGGGTTGTCGTACGTGTGCGCGCCGCCGTTCGAGGCGACCCAGACCTCCTCCAGGTAGTGCCGGATGTTGGTGCCGAGCTCGTTGACCGACTCCAGCCGCACGCCGCCGGTGCCCGGCTGGGCGCAGAACGTGGCGTCACGGCGGAACAGGTCGGTGTTGTCGTTGGTGCCCAGGCGAACGCGGAAGTCGGCGTGCCGCAGGAAGTTGCCGGGGAGGTTGCGGGACTCGAGCGAGTAGCAGGTCGGGTCGGCGAGACCGCGCCTGATGACGAACGTCGAGTCGCCCTTCAGCAGGCCGTCGCTCGTGCTCGTCACGACGTCCGTGCGCGCCAGGCTTTCGCGGTGCCGCAGGTAGCGGTCCGTGAAGCCGGGCGTGGTCACCCGGAACGACCTGGCCTGGTCGACCGGCAGGTCCGCGCCGCTGTGCCACAACGCGACGCCGATCGCCCACGTGGTGTCCGCGGCGAACGAGTTCGGTGTGTCCCAAGGGTTCGGGCCGCCGGAGCGCGCCAGGTACACGCTCTCGTTGTAGTGCCGGACGAACTGCCCGCGCAGGTTGTACGACTCCAGCGCGGTGCCGCCGGAGCCTTCCCGCGCGCAGAACGTGGCGTCGGCGGCGATCGTGCCGTTGTTCACGTCCGTGCGGATGCGTCCGTTGCTGTGCCTGAGGAACTGGCCGGGGAAGTTCCGCGACTCGAACGAGTAGCAGGCCGCGTCGGCGAGACCGGGACGCACGTGGAAGGTGGCGTCCAGCCTGCCCAGGTCCGTGCTGATCACGTCGGTGCGCGCGAGGCTGTCCTGATGGCGCAGGTACCGGTCGGTGTAGCCGGTGGTGGTGACGCGCAACGACGCCAGGTCGTCCGGGCCCACCGCGATGCCCTTCGCGACCGCCAGCACCTTCTGGTTGATGTCCCGCACCCGTGCCTCGGTCATCTTCAGCACGCGCCGGTCATAGGTGTAGAAGCCGTTGACCTCGTTCTCCACGTCGTACGGTTCGGTGTAGACCGCCGCGGACAGCCCGCGCGTGTGGATCAGGCGCGCGACCTGCTTGACGATCTCCTCGTACCGCTTGGTCAGCGACTGCTCGTCCGGATACAGGGCGCCGTACGCGAATCCCGCGCCCGGCTGGTACTCGTGGCCCACGACCCTGCGGCCCAGGCCACCGAACTCGCCGAGCATCGCGACCCTGGTGGCGTCGGGAAGCCGGTTCGCCGTCGTGATCTGGTAGGCGTGGTCGTCGATGATGTCGCCGTTGCCCGGATCAGGGTCCGAGACGCAGCAGTTGGAGCCCGAGTTGTGGTTGATCAGGCGGGTGTTGTCGATCCACCGGATCAGGTTCACGATCCGGCCCGCCTCGTACTCGCCCCAGCCCTCGTTGAACGGCACCCACTGCACGATCGACGTGATGCCCTTGAGCTGGTCGATCATCCGGCGCAGCTCGGACTCGTAGTTGGCGTGCGAGTTCGGCGCCTCGTCGACCGAGTCGACGGACGGCATGTCCTGCCAGACCATCAGGCCGAGCCGGTCGGCGTGGTAGAACCAGCGCGCCGGTTCGACCTTGATGTGCTTGCGGACCATGTTGAACCCCAGTGCTTTCTGGCGTTCGAGGTCGAAGCGCAACGCCTCGTCGGTCGGCGCGGTGTAGATGCCGTCCGGCCAGTAGCCCTGGTCCAGCGTGCCGTTCTGGAAGACGAACTTCCCGTTCAGCAACGGCCGCATGACGCCGCCGACCATCGCCTTGCCGAGCGAGCGCATGCCGAAGTAGCCGGTCACGACGTCTCCGCCGGCCAGCGTCACGCGCAGGTCGTAGAGGAACGGGTCGTCCGGCGACCACAGTCTGGCGTTCGGCACCGGAACCCGCAGCAGGTTGCCGGTCGTGCCGGTCTGCCGGCCGACCACCTGTCCGCCGCTGAGGACCTCTGCGGTGACCGACTGCCCGGAGGTGCCCTGCACGACCAGGTCGAGGGCGCCCGCGCCGACGTTCGGGGTGGTGTCGAGGCGCGTGATGTTCGCGGCTCGCACCGGTTCCAGCCACACGGTCTGCCAGATGCCCGACGCCGCGGTGTAGAAGATCCCGCTCGGGTTCCGGCGCTGCTTGCCGATCGGATAACGGCTGCCGTCCACCGGTGAACTGACGCCGACGACGATCTCGTTCGCGCCGGCCTGGAGCGCGGGCGTGATGTCGAACGAGAACGCGTCGAAACCGCCGGTGTGCGTGCCGACCTGCCTGCCGTTGACCCAGACCCTCGTCTCCCAGGTCACGGCACCGAAGTTGAGCCGCACTTTCCGGCCGTTCCAGGTGGACGGAACGGTGAAGGTGCGGCGGTAGAACATGTTGTCCTCGTGCCGTTTGATGCCCGACAGCGCGGACTCGATCGGGTACGGCACGAGGACGCCCTCGGCCAGCGGCCTGCCGATGGGCGGGTTGCTCAGGTTCGGTGCCCCGGCGAACTCCCAGACACCGTTGAGGTTCTGCCACTCGGTGCGCACGAGCTGCGGGCGCGGGTACTCGGGCAGGGCGTTGGTCGGCGACGCCTGGGAGGTCCAGGGGGTCGAGAGCGGAGGGACTTTCGGTACCCACTCCACCGCGTGCGCTGTTGGCGTCAGGAAGGTAGCTGCGATCAGGGTCGAGACCAACACGCCCAGGACGCGTCTGGTCATGGCTCTCCTATCTTCGGAGTATCCGTTGCAGGACAACGACGATGAGCAGGAAGACGCCGCTGACCACCGACTGGTAGTTGCTGTCGAGCGTGCCGATCTGGTTGATGACGTTCTGGATGACCTTGATCAGGCCGACGCCGATCACCGTGCCGAGGACCGTGCCCATGCCACCGGTCAGCAGGGTGCCACCGATGACCACGACCGCGATGGCGTCCAGCTCGGTGCCGACACCGATCACCGTGACCCCGGACTGGAGATAAGCGGCGGTCAGGGCTCCGGCGAGACCCGCCAGCGTGCCGCTCGTCGTGTAGACGAGGATCTTGGTCCTGGCGACGGGAACACCCAGCAGGATCGCCGACTGTTCGGCGCCACCGGTGGCGAACACGTTCTGGCCGAAGCTCGTGCGGTTCAGGACCATTCCACCGAGAACGGCGAGCACGGCCGCGATGAAGATCGGATAGCCGAAGCCGAGCACCGTGCCCCTGCCCAGTTCGACGAACGCGCTGTCTCCCGCGATCTTGTACGTGGTGGAGCCCTCGTCGGTGATCGCGAGCAGGAGTCCGCGGGCGAACAGCAGGGACGCCAGGGTGACGATGAACGGCGCCATGTTCGTGCGGGCGATCAGCAGGCCGTTGACCAGCCCGATCAGGCCGCAGACGAGCAACGGCAGGGCCAGCGCGACCAGGAACCCGTACTGCGAGCCCCAGGCCGCCAGCACGCCGCCCAGAGCGTAGAGCGAGCCGACGGACAGGTCGATGCCGCCGGTGATGATCACGAACGTCATGCCGATCGCGATCACCGCGAGGAACGAGCCCTGCAGGGCGAGGTCGCGCAGGTTGTCGAGGCTGCCGAAGCGCGGGAACACCAGCCAGGACACCGCGACCATCAGCACGAGGGCGACGGCGGCGCCTTGGCGTTGCAGGACCTTGGTCCTCGCTGCCGCCCTGGGAACGGCGGGAGTGGTCGTGGTGATCATCGGCGCTCCCGTGCCACGTACACGGCGGCGATGATGATCGCGGCCTGGATCATCTGCGCGATCGAGTCCGGCAGGTTGTGCTTGATCAGCGTGGCCCGGACGAGCTGCATCAGGATCACGCCGAACACCGTGCCGAGCACGCGCACCTTGCCGCCGGTCAGCGGGGTGCCGCCGACGACCACCGCGGTGATCGCGGACAGTTCCATCAGCAGGCCCATGTCCGCCGGGTCGCTGGCGGCGAGCCTGGAGGTGGCCAGCACGCTGGCGACCGCCGCCAGCACGCCGCAGATGGCGTAGACGCCGACCAGCACCCGGTTGACGGGCAGCCCGGCCAGTGTCGCGGCCTTGCGGTTGCCGCCGATCGCGACGAGCTGGCGGCCGAACGTCGTGCGGTTCGTGAGACCGGCGACCAGCAGCGCCAGCAAACCCGCCAGCAGCACGCCGATCGGGATGCCGAGCACGTCGTCGGTGCCGAGCGCGAGGAAGGCCGGGTCGTGCAGCTGGACCAGCTGGCCGTTCGCGATGACCAGCGCCAGGCCACGCCCGCCCACCAGCAGGGCCAGGGTGGCGACGATCGGCTGGATGCCGACCCTGGCGACGAGGAAGCCGTTGAAGGCTCCTGCCAGCAGACCGACCACGAGCGCCATCGTGATCGCGACGAGCGGACCGGCGCCGAGGTAGAGCGGGATGATCGCGGCGGCCAGCGCCATGACCGCGCCGACGCTCAGGTCGACGCCTTCGGTGCCGATCACGAGCGCCATGCCGAGCGCGACGATCAGGACGGGTGCGGCCTGGACGAGCTGGGTGGTGAAGTTGCCCAGCGTCAGGAAGTTGGCGGTGAACAGGGCGTTGAACAGCAGCAGGACGACAACGGCGAGGTAGACACCGTTGTCCTGCAACCAGCGCGTCCTAGTGGCTGTTCTGGTGGCTGTTCTGTCGGCTGTCAGCGTCATCCATCACCTCCGCCGCGATGGCCTTGAGCACGTGTTCCCGGGTGAGCTGGGCTCCCTCCAGCTCCCCCGCGACCTCCCCGTCGCGCAGCACGACGAGCCGGTCCGCGCCGTCGAGCAGTTCGTCGAGTTCGGAGCTGATCAGCAGCACCGCCAGGCCTTCCCGCGCGAGTTCGTCGATCAGCGCCTGCACCTCCGCCTTGGCGCCGACGTCGATGCCGCGCGTGGGTTCGTCGAGCAGCAGGATCTTGGGTTCGGTGCACAACCATCTGGCCAGCAACACCTTCTGCTGGTTGCCGCCGGACAGTTCCGCGACCTTCTGCTCGGGGCTGGACACCTTGATGCGCAAACGTTTGACGAAGGTGTCGACGATCCGGTCCTGTTTGGACCTGCTGATCACGCCGAACCTGCTCAGCCTCGGCAGCGCGGCCAGCACGATGTTCTCGCGCACCGACAGGTTCGGGATGATCCCCTCCGTCTTGCGATCCTCGGCCAGCATGCTGATGCCGGCCCTGGTCGCCGCCTTCACGTTGTGCGGCACCGGTTTGCCCGCGACGAGCACGGTGCCGTGGTCCAGCGGGAGGGCGCCGATGATCGCTTTCGCGGTCTCCGTACGCCCCGATCCGAGCAGCCCGGCGAGGCCGACGACCTCGCCGGGCCGGATGGAGACGTCGACGCCCCTGATGCGCGGCCTGCTGGTCAGGCCCTGCGCTTCGAGCACGGGCTGGGCGTCGGCGTGGTGACTTTCGCCGAACGCCGTGGTGCCGTGCTTCTCGATCTCGCCGACCGATCGGCCGAGCATCAGCGAGACGAGTTCGATGCGCGGAAGTTCCTTGAGCGAACCGCTGTGCACGTTCCGCCCGTCTCTCAGGACCGTGACGGTGTCGCAGATCCGGTAGAGCTCGTCCATCCGGTGGCTGACGTAGATGATCGCGATGCCCTCCTCGTGCAGCTTGCGCACGACGTCGAGCAGCGTCTCCACCTCGCGCGGTTCGAGCGACGACGTGGGTTCGTCCATGATCACGACGTCCGCGTTCGCCTCGACCGCCCTGGCCAGCGCCACCATCTGCTGTTCGCCGACCGCGAGTGTCCCGAGTGGACTGCGCACGTCCGCCGTGATGCCGTAGCCCCGCAGCAGTTCGGAGGCTTCGGCGTCGCGGCGGGCGCGGTCGATCAGGCCGAACCGGTTGCGCGGCTCGCGGCCCAGGAACAGGTTGGCGGCCACGCTCATCAGCGGGACGAGGTTGACCTCCTGGTAGATCGTGGAGATGTGGCCGTGGCGCTCGACGCGACCGGCATCCGGGGTGTGGATGCCGGTCAGCACCTTGATCAGCGTCGACTTGCCGGCGCCGTTCTCACCGACCAGCGCGTGGATCTCGCCCCGGTGGAGCGTGAAGTCCACGTCGTCGAGTGCGCGGACGCCGGCGAAGGTCTTGGTGACGCCGGCGACCTCGATCACCGGATCAGTAGGCATTGCCGAGCTTCTGCTGGGCGTTCGTGCTGTCGTACTCGTCGTCGGAGATCACGATGTTCTGCGGGATCTCGTCGCCCTTGCCGAACTTCTCCAGCGTGTCGAACGCGAGCGGCCCGAAGCGCGGGTTCGACTCGACCACCGCGGTGTAGCTGCCGTCCACGACGAGCTGCACGGCGTTGCGCGTGCCGTCGACGGACACGACCTTGACGTCCTTGCCCGGCTGCTTGCCCGCGGCCTTGAGAGCGATGACGGCGCCGAGGCCCATCTCGTCGTTCTCGGCGTACACGGCGGTGATGTCCGGGTGGCTCTGGATCAGCTGTTCCATCACGGCCTGCCCCTTGGACCTGTCGAACTCGCCGGTCTGCTCGGCCACGACCTGCAGGCCGCTGGTGCCGGCGATCCCGTCCTTGAAGCCCTTGGTCCGGTCGGTGGTGACGTTGTTGCCCGACGCGCCGAGCAGGATCGCGACCTTGCCGGTACCACCGGTCGCCTTGATCATCTGCTGTGCGGCCCGTTTGCCCTGCTCGACGAAGTCGGAGCCGATGAACGTGAGGTAGTCGGTGCAGGGCTGCGAGGTCACCTTGCGGTCGATGGTGACCACCGGGACCTGCTTGGCCTTGGCCGCGTCGAACGCGGGCTGCAGGCCGTCGGAGTTGAGCGGCGCCACGATCAGCAGCTTCGCCCCGCGGTCGATCAACGACTTGATGTCGCTGATCTGCTTGTTGAGGTCGCTCTGCGCGTTCGTGTACAGCAGCTCGGCGCCCCGCTTCGCGGCCTCGTCCTTGATCGACTGCGTCTCCGCGGTGCGGAACGGGTTCGCCTCCTTCTCCGACTGGGAGAAGCCGACCATCGCACCCTTCACGTCGACCTGCGGGTACCCGATCTTGCTCCGCGCACAGCCAGGACCAGCGCTCTGCTGCTGCGCGGCGGACGCGGCCGGCCCACCGCTGGACGCGGTCGTGGGGCTCTCTCTACTGGTGCAGCTCGTGACGAGCAGTGCGGTGACGGCGATCAGCAGGATGCGAGACATCGTTGGCTCCTACATACACGGGCTGTGCGTGGACGCGCTCTCACCGCTAGATTTGCATCGTTGTTCCAACGATGTAAAGACCGAGAGTTCCCGGTACTTTTCCCGGTACTTCTTCTGGAGGCTGTGTTGGCCACGCTCAAGGACGTCGCCCGGCTGGCGGGCGTCTCGGTGAAGACCGTGTCGAACGTGGTCAACGGCTACTCGTTCGTCAAACCCGACAACCGCCGCCGCGTGGAAGCAGCCCTGGAGGCCACCGGCTACCGCCCCAACCTGGGCGCCCGCAACCTGCGCCGAGGCCGCACGGGCTTCATCGCACTGGTGCTACCCGAACTCTCCATCCCCTACTTCGCCGAACTGGCCGGCCTCGTGATCGCCGCCGCCCAGGAACACGAGTGGAACGTGCTCATCGAGCAGACCTTCGGCACCCTGTCCGGCGAACGCCTGGCCCTGGCCTCACTCGGCCCGCACCTGGTGGACGCCGCGATCCTGAGCCCGGAGGCGTTGCAGGCGGACGACTTCCAGCTGTCCGTCCCCGCGGTCCTGCTGGGCGAGCACGCCGTGGACGTCCCGATCTCACGCGTGGGCATCGACAACGTGGCCGCCTCCATGGCCGCCGTCCGCCACCTGATCTCGCTGGGCCGCACCCGAATAGCCGCGATCGGCGCCCACCCGCAACGCGGCACCGCCGCCCTGCGCCTGGAGGGCTACCGAGCGGCGCTGGCCGAGGCCGGCCTCGACTTCGACCCGTCGTTCGTGGTGCCCGCCCTGAACTACCACCGCGCGGACGGCGCCGCCGCGATGAAGTCGTTGCTGGACATGCGCAACCCGCCCGACGCGGTGTTCTGCTTCAACGACCTGCTGGCCATCGGGGCGATGCGGGCCGCCGCCGAGCGGTTCGTGCGGGTGCCGCGTGACCTGGCGATCGTCGGGTTCGACAACAACGAGGAGAGCGTCTACAGCTCCCCTTCGTTGACGTCGATCGCTCCGGACAAGGCTGCTATCGCTTCCGCGGCTGTCGATCTGCTGCACGCGCGGGCCGGGTCGCCCGATCTGGTGCTGGACGACGTGCAGACGCCGTTCTCGTTGCTGGTCAGGGAGAGCACGGTGGTCCGGTGACGTTCGGGCGGGGCCTTCACCGCATCACGATCACGACAGCGGGCAGGTCGACACATCCGTCGGCCGTGGCAACGTCGCGGACTCCGGTGGCGCCACCCCGTCCAGCCACCGCTCCAAAGCCACGAACGCCGATCGATGACAAGGCGCCAACGGCCGCAACCGATCCGGATGAGCGTCCACGAGCCCGTCCACGTGCGTCCCCTGCTCGACCCGGTAGTACCGATGCAGCCGATCAGGCGTCATGGCCGCGTACACGTCCGAATCCTGGCTGATCGGCAGCAACACGTCGTACGTCCCGTGCACCGTCAGCAACGGCCGCTTCACGCGGCCGGTCAACGCGACCCGCGACACCGCCGGCCCGGCGATTCGACGTCGCGAGGCATACGAGTAGTCAGTATCGCAGGAAGGCGTTCCAGAGGCACAGAACGGAACCCCGGCCTCCAGGTCACCATCGAACCGCGGATCGAACTCCTCGCGGTAGATCCGTTGCGTGAGATCCCAGTAGTAGCGGTAGTGGTAGTCCCACAGGAACTCGGTACCCGCGGGAAAACCGGCCGCCACCATCGCGGCATGTGCCGACGGGTCACCGGCGACGTAGGCCGGGTACGCGCGCAGCACGGGAGGCAGGAACGTCAACGGGTTCGGCCCGTCGACCGTCCACAGTGTCCCCTCCCAGTCGACGCCGCCGTCGTAGAGGTGGGGGCGGTTCTCGAGTTGCCAGCGGACCAGGTAGCCGCCGTTGGAGATGCCGGTGGCGATGGTGCGGCGTGGGGCGTGGCCGTAGCGGCGGGTGACAGCGGTGCGGGCGGCGGTGGTGAGCTGGGTGAAGCGGTGGTTCCACTCCTCCATGGCGCGGCCGTCGCGGTAGAACTGCGCGCCGGTGTTGCCCTTGTCGGTGGCGGCGAAGGCGTAGCCGCGAGAGAGGACCCAGTCGGAGATGGCGCGGTCGTTGGCGTACTGCTCGCGCACGCCGGGGGCGCCGGTCACGACCAGGCCGCCGTTCCAGCGGTCGGGCAGCCTGAGCACGAACTGCGCGTCGTGTTGCCAGCCGTGGTTGGTGTTCGTGCGGGACGTGTCCGGGAAGTAGCCGTCGATCTGGATGCCGGGGACGGCGGACGGCACGGGCAGGGCCGTGCTGGTGAGGCCTGCCCAGTCGGCCGGGTCGGTGTGGCCGGACAGGGTGGTGCCGGTGGTGGTGAGGTCGGCCAGGCGGGCGAACTGCTGATGTTCGGCGCCCGGCACGGTGACCGGCACCGCGGCCGTGGGCGGGGTCAGCGCGAGTACCAGTACCAGCGGGAGCAACATAGCTGGTCAAGCTAGTGAGCGCGGCCCTTCGGCGACATGGTTGCCTCCCACACAAGGCCCGCTTTGAAGGTGGTGAAGCCGAACAGGTCCAGCACGCGGCGCACCTGCGGCTGGGTGCGGTGGAGGTCGAACGACTTGCCGCTGTAGTGCGCGGCGCACAGCAGGAGCAGCAGGCTGCGCAGGCCGCTGGCCGACAGGAAGGTCACCTCGGCCAGGTCGACGGACACGCGGCTGGTCGCGGTGTCGGTGATGCCGGGCAGTACCGCCGCGAAGAACAGGTCGCACGTCGTCACGTCCATCTCGCCGCGGCACGTGGCCACGAAACTGGTGCCCGAGCGCTGCGTCTGCACGGCGAACGGGCTGGTCTCACAGCCGGTCATCGGACCTCACCCTCGAAGAGCGGGCGTTCACTTGACCGCACCTCGGCGCCGAGCGATAGCAGCGCAAACGAAGGCACGACCGGGAAAGCGAAGCGCGTCAGCGTGACCGCAGGGTCTGCGACGGCGAAACCCCGTAGGCGGCGCGGTAGTGAGCGGCGAAGACACCCGGACGGGCGTAACCCCATCTGGCGGCGATCATCGTGACAGTCCCGTTCGCGGCACGCAGGTCGGCGTCAGCACACGAGAGGCGCACGCGGCGGAGGTAGGCCATCGGCGTCATGTCGAGGTGACGGCGGAACGCGAGTTGTATCGCGCGAATGGACACGCGTGCGGCACGCGCGATGTCGGCGACGGTGATGTCCTTCGCGGCGTTGTCCTCGATGAACGTGACAGCGCGCCGCACGGTCCGAGGGTGCGCATCACGACGGTCTGCGGCCGTCCAGTCCATCAGCGTGCTGTTGGGGAACGTTGCGAGTGTGGTGGCCACCAACAGCCGTATCGCGTTCGCCACGACAAGCGGATTGTTCTCGAACACCGGCAGTACTTCGTTCTGCAGATGTAGGCACGTCGACCGCCACGCGGCCGCAGCGGCAGGCGAGAGAGGACGGCAGCCATCGAAGCGAACGTCATCCGCGACCTCGTCCACGACGTCCTGGCCGAACACCACCATTGCCGCCTGCGGGTCCTCGGCGCCCACCGCGAACGGCCGGCCGGGAGGCATCGCGAGGAAGACGTCGTCGGACGCCACGAATCGGTCCTCGCCGTCCGAGGGGTACCAGAGGCGGCCGGACGTCAGATGCCCGAAGACGTAGGCATCGAGCGGGTCGCCCAGAGCCTCGAACCCGATGTGACCACTGAGCCGGTCGAACCGGACCGGCCCGAGCATGCGCGATTCCAGTCGCAGCGACGGACGCCGATCACCGCTGTTGAACCGCAACCGCGTGTACGCCGAGCTCAGCACCTCGTGCGCCTCGTCCAAGTCCGTCATCTCGACGACCTGCTCCACGTGCTGCACGATCCTCGCCCGTTCCGGCGGTGTCCATCGCCAGGACGGTCGCTTCCGCTGACACCAGACCGCCGAACCAGAAGGCGGAACGCTCTGCCTCAAGCCACCGCGGAGCGTTCCGCCGTTCAGCCCGGCGAGTTCAGCCCGGCAAGTTCAGCTCAGTAAGTCCGGACGAGCGTGGCCAGCGCCGCCTGACCCTGCTGGTTCGGGTGGAACACAGCCTCCGGGCCCTCCTGTCCGGGCGCCAGCGCGTCGAAGCCGCGCAGGAACGGCGTGCCCGACTCGCACAGCGCGTGGCCGTTGAAGGTGTCGGGGCGGGAGAACGGACTGGAGAAGGTCACGAACACGCCCGCACGCCGGGCCGCGGTCACCGCCGAGCGCAGCGTCGCGTCGAGGCCGTCGGCGACCTCGTTGCCCTCACGGCGTTCCGCGGTGGTGAGGATGCCGTCGCCGCAGATCGGGTCGAGAGTGGCGCCGGGAGGGTTGTCCGAAGTGGACACCTGGCGGCCGTAGCCCACGAGCACGATGCGGGCGTACGGGCTGCGCTTGCCGATCTCGGTGAGCAGGGCGGTGACGTTGCTGCCCATCTGGGGCAGCCTGGCCAGAATCGCGTCCGTGGGAGCACCGGTGCAGTCGGCCTGGACGCACGTGCCGCCGTAGGTCGAGTAGTCGATGTCGTTGGTGCCGACGGTGAGCAGCACGAGGCCGGTGTCGCGCTTCAGGGCGTCGAGCTGGGCCGGGCGGTCCTTGAACGGGCGGGAGAAGTCGGCGGTGGCGGCACCGCTGCAGCTCACGTTCGTGAACGAGCCGAGCCTGCCCGCGGCGCGCAGCCGTGCGGCGACCTGTTCGCCGTAGGAGTTGTTGCTGCGCCAGCAGTTGCCGGCCGTTCCGTCCTGATAGTCGCCGGCCCCCGTGCCGGACGCGTAGGAGTCGCCGAGCACCACGACAGACGTGGAATGCGCGGCATTGGCCGTGGGAGCGATCGCCAGAGCGGCCAGAACAGCGGTGAGGACAACAATAGTTCTTTTCACGGAACCCCCATGTTGATGTTGTGCCGTCACCATCCTGCCCCAGCCGGGCATCGGCGCGCCGCCAATCGAGATACCGTGGCCGGATGAGGGCGGCGCTGGTGATCGTCGACATGCAGGAAGTGCTGATCCCCCACATGTGGCGGGGCGAGGAGCTGGCGGACCGGATCGCCGGGCTCGCGGACAGGGCACGCGAACGCGGAGTGCCGGTGGTCGCGTTGCAACAGATCGGCGGCGCCATGTTCGCGCCCGAGGCGCCCGGCACGCGGCTCTGCGAACGCCTTCGCCTGCACCCGAGCGACATCGTCGTCCAGAAGAGCGCGGTCGACGGCTTCTACCGCAGCGCCCTCGCGGAGGTCCTCGACGGCTTCGACACCGTCGTGCTGACCGGAGTGGGCACCGACTACTGCGTGGACGCGACCGCGCGGTCCGCCGTGAGCCACGGGTTCGACGTGGTGCTGGTCGAGGACGGCCACTCGACCGCGGCGAACGGTGACCAGGAGGCCGGACTCACCGCCGAACAGATCATCGCGCGGCACAACCGGTTGCTCAGCGCGATGATCCATCCCGGCGGCACCGTGACCGTGCGCTCCACAGCGGAGATCTTCTTCTGATCCCGGTGACAAACCGCGATCCGGGATGACACGATCCGCCGGAAGTTCGTCTCTAGGGGGATCAGTGAGAACGTCTGGCAGACCCCGGCATGGCGCCGGGGCACTCGTCGCCGCGCTGGTGACAGGGCTCGTCGTGGTGGCACCGGGTACCGCGAACGCCGCCCAGCAACCGAACTGGGCCATGCCCCTCCCGGTCAAGTGGTCCACCACCGACTCCAAGCGGCCGCACGAGGAGATCACGACAGGCGACCAGAGAGTCGGGGCCTGGCGGGACGACAAGCACCACATCGGCAAGTCGTACCTCACCTTCGACATCACGCGGTTCAAGGGCACCCAGCTGTTCACGGCGAACCTGCGCACGCCGGAGAAGGCCGCGAACGACTGCACGAAGCCGCGCTCCACGCAGATGTGGGTCGTGCGGCCGCAGAACAAGATCACCTGGGCTGACCAGCCCGCGGAGATCGCGAACGTCGCGCCGAACCCGGTCCCCGACCAGGACTGCGTGTCGCAGGCGGTCACCTGGAACGTCGTCGAGCCCGTCAAGCAGGCCCTGGAGAAGGGCCAGACGACGATCACGTTCGCGCTCCGGATCGCCGAGCAGTTCCAGGGCGAGGTCGAGTACGGCCGCACCTACGACCCGACCGGGCGGCTCAACGCGACGTTCAACACGCCGCCGGGCACACCGACCGATCTGAAGATCGACATCCACACCTGCAACGGCACCACCACGCCGGTCATCCCCAGCCTCACGCCACGTGTCAAGGCGACCCTGCACGACGCCGACCCCGACAACGGCGGTGTCAGCGGGCGGGTGGCGTTCTGGCCGGTGCACGCGCCGGAGCAGCGGATCGAGGTCGTGGCCCCCTGGGCTCCCGGGTCGATCGACACCTTGTTCCCCGCGGGCCTGGTCCAGGACGGTGGCACCTACGCGTTCGCCGTGCGCACCGAGGACGGGTTCACGAACTCCGAGTGGTCCGCGCCGTGCCGGTTCACCGCCGACATCACCGCCCCTGCCACGCCGCCGATGATCTCCTCGGCCACCTTCCGGGAGAACGGCGGTCCGCCCGGTGACGGCGGCGAGGGCATGCCGGGTGACTTCACCTTCAGCGCGAACGGCGTGACGGACGTCGTCGCGTTCGAGTACGACGGTCTCGGCATCCCGTCCGGCCGGGTCGCCGCGGACGCCCCCGGCGGCAAGGCGACGATCACCATCACGCCGACCACCGACGGCCCCGTCTCGATCCAGGCCCGCTCCCTCGACCGAGCCGGGTTGCGGTCGGAGACCAGGACCTACCGGTACTGGGTGCGCACGACCGGGCCGTGGGTGCAACTCCCGCAGTTCGAGCTCGGCACGCCGGGCGAAGTCGTGTTCAACGCCAACCAGGACGGTGCCACGCGGTTCGTCTACCAGCTCGACGGCGGCCAGGAGCAGTCGGTGCCCGTCGGCGACGACCGCAAGGGGCGCCACACGTTCCTGTTCACCGTGCCGGGCAGCGAGTACCACGCCCTGAAGGTGTGGACGGTCGACGACGCCGGAACCAAGTCCGGTGTGCACGACACGAACTTCTACGTCGATCAGCTGCGGCCGTGGGTCGACGTCGACCCGTGGGACGGGATCGTCGGCCAGAAGCGCACGATCACCGTGTCGCCCAGCAGGGACGGTGTCGTGTCCTATGTGTACAAGATCGGCGACGATCCCGAGAAGGTGCTGCCCGCGGCCGCGGACGGTTCGCTGACGTTCGAGTACACGCCGACGACCAAGGGCTACCACGACGTGCTGGTGGCGAGCGTCAACGCGGCCGGCGTCCGGTCCGGCTGGGGTGACGGCACGGTCGTCGCCGAGGCACCCGCGCCCACGGTGACGAGCAACGACTACAAGTACGAGCCGCAGGGCGCTCCCGGCCAGGCGGGCACGTTCACGTTCTCGTCGCCGCGGATCCCAGTCGTGTCGTACGAGTACCGGTTCAACGGCGATCCGTGGCAGGCCACCACGGGCACGCAGATCCAGTGGGCACCCAAGAAGCCGGGCTACCACTACCTCTACGTGCGCGGCGTGACCGAGAGCGGCTTCGAGACCGACGAGCAGTCGTACATGTTCCAGGTGAAGCCGTTGCCGCCCACCGTGACCAGCCCGCAGTTCCCGGACGGCGGACCGGTGACGGCACGTCCGAACCAGCCGGTCGAGTTCGTGGTGACACCGGCACTGCCCGGTTCGCACGAGGTGCTGTGGTCCATCTCGTTCGGTGCGCCGACGGTCGTCCCGGTCGGCGAGGACGGCAAGGCGCGGTTCACCTACACGCCCGGCGGGTCGTTCGAGCTGACGGTGTCGAGCCGGACGCCGGACGGCATCGTGTCCGGTGACGTCAAGCGCACGTACTCCGTGCCGACGTCGTGACGGGTGGTGGCCCGCCGGTGACACCACCGGCGGGCCACCGGCCGCGCCACGGGCAAAAGTGGTGGACCGCTTCAGATTCCGATGATTTCCTTCGCGGGTGATCGCGAAGGACGTGCTCGACATCTTGGCGGCGTTGGACGGCAACGACATCTGGGTCGGCGGTGGCTGGGGCATCGACGCATTGGTGGGCGAACAGACCCGCCCGCACGAAGACCTCGATCTGATGCACCGCGAGGACCAGGAACCGGAAGTGCTCGCAGCACTCGGCAAACTCGGGTTCGCCGAAACCCTGTCGTGGCGGCCGGTGCGGTTCGTGCTCACCGATCCCGCCGGCCGTGAGATCGACCTGCACCCGCTGCGGTTCGCTCCGGACGGCAGCGCTGAGCAGTCCTCGCTGACGCCCGGCGAACCGTTCCGCTACCCCGCCAGTGCCTTCGTCACCGGCACGATCCTCGGCGTCACCGTGCCGTGCCTGTCCGTGGAACAGCAGATCCACTTCCACCAGGGGTACGAGGCGCGCGAACGGGATCTGCACGACCTGGCGCTGCTGCGGAAGCTGGCGGAACCCATTTGAAATTCCGATGGCCGGCCGCCCAAAAGTGCAAAGGTTCCGGAACGCGCGCCGGTTCAGTTCTTTCCCCAGTTTGCCGCGGTCTAGAACTCGCCCATGACAACAGCCCCGCCGCCCGACGCCGCCCTCGACGCGATGAGACCCGTCTTACCGGCCGACCTCATGGACCGCGCGAGCACCTTCGACCCCGCGCCGCGTCTCGCCGCACTCAGCGCGGCCGGCCCGATCCACAAGATCGAGCACAACGACGAACCGCTCTGGCTCGTCACGAGTCAGGACGCCGCCCGCGCGCTGCTGTCCGACCCGCGGATGAGCGCCGACCGGTACAAGGTCAAACGCTTGCGGGACAAGCTCGATCCGGAGATGCGCGACAAGTTCGCGGCCGCCGAGAGCCGCTCCGGGTCGTTCATCACGACCGACCCGCCGGAGCACACCCGGTACCGCAGGCTGCTCGCCCGGCAGTTCACCATGCGCCGGATGCGCGCGCTGACCGAGCAGATCGAGCAGATCGTCGCGGCCAAGATCGACGCGATGATCGCCGCGGGCCCGCCGGCGGACCTGATCCGCGACTTCGCGCTGCCCGTGCCGTCACTGGTGATCTGCGAACTGCTCGGCGTGCCGGTCGCCGACCGCGGGCACTTCCAGGACGACACCATCGAGTTGCTCGACATGGCCACCGACCTGGAGGGGCTGATCGAGGTCGGCACCCGCATGCACCGCTACATGTGGGGCCTGGTGCAGGTGAAGCGCGCCAATCGTGAGGACGACCTGCTGTCCGAACTGGCCCACACCAGCGACATGTCCGACGACGAGATGGTCGGCCTCGCGAACCTGTTGCTGATCGCCGGCCATGAGACGACGACCAACATGCTCGGCCTCGGCGTGCTCGCGTTGCTCGACCACCCCGGGCAACTCGCTGCCCTGCGCGAAGATCCGGACGGCCTGATGGACACCGCCGTCGAGGAGATGCTGCGCTATCTGTCCATTGTCGACACCGGGATCGTGCGGTACGCGTTGGAGGAAGTGCGAATCGGCGGCGTCACGATCGAAGAGGGCGACACCGTGATGTGCTCGGTGATCGCCGCCAACCGCGACCCGGCGGAATGCCCGGCGCCCGACGAGTTCCGCATCGACCGCCCGCGCACCAGGCATCTCTCGCTGGGCCACGGCGTGCATCAGTGCCTGGGCAACGAACTCGCACGCATCGAGATGTCCGTTGCCTTCCGCGAACTGCTGCGCCGCCTGCCGGGCCTGAGGCTCGCCGTGCCCGCCGAAGAGGTGCACGTCCGCACCACGTCGACGATCTTCGGCGTGAAGCACCTACCGATCACGTGGGACGTGCCGTGAGCAGGTCGAGGTCGCGCTCGGCGAAGAGCCGGTGCTGCCACTCCTCGTTGAGGACGCAGCGCAGGCACCTGGCCACGGGATAGCTCTTCGACGGCGGCCAGCCTTCGGGTTCCAGCACCGGCACGGTGTCCGAGTTCAGCTGCTCGTCGGTCAGGTTCGCCAGCACGTCGCGCATCCCGTCCATCCGGTCGCGCCTGATCGCGAGGATCTCGTCGAGCGACGGACGGGCCGCGCGGTCCCGCGGGATGTTCGGGATGTCCTCCATCCCGGCGCACCCCAGGCCGAGCGGATGCCAGGGCGCCGGCTCACCGAGGAGCGCTCGCCGGATCCACGAGTCCGTCGCCATCACCAGGTGCCGCAACGTCTCGATGAACGAGAACTCACCGTCCACCGACTCGTGCAACAGCTCGGGGCCGAGGCCGCGGGCACGCTCGAGCGTGCCCGCCCACAACCGTTCGATGATCTCCCACGCCTCGCGGTAGCCCGCCGGATCCGTCGGCCGCATCTTGGGCCGCTCCGGGTACCGGCGGTCGAGCTCGGCCTCGACCAGCGGCCCGACGTCCACCCCGTTGACCACGAGCTTGCCGATGTACCCGTCGATGTCGAGATCGAGCACCTCGACGCCGCGCATCACGACCCGGTCCAGCTTGACCTCGCGGAACGTCGTGCCGCTCAGGTCGACGAACTCGAACCGCGAATCCCGCAGATCTTCCCCAGCGAAGTCCATGACGGGAACCTAGCCGGAAAATTCGGTGGCCGCCGAGGCTAGCGTGGGATTCGTGCAGGGATTCAACCCGAGTTTCAGTGCCGAAGCAGCTGCCACCTACGACAACTCGCCCCGTGGCGACGAGGCCGACACGGTCAGATTCCTCGCCGGGTTCGGCAAAACCGCCCTGGAGTTCGCGATCGGCACCGGCCGCGTCGCGTTGCCGCTCGCCGCGGAAGGCGTTGCGGTGGACGGCATCGAGCTCTCCCCCGACATGGTCGCGAAGATGCGGGAGAAACCCGGTGGCGACGCCGTCGACGTGACGATGGGCGACATGTCCCGCGTGGGCACCGGCCGCACGTACGAGCTGGTGTTCCTGGTGTACAACACGATCTGCAACCTCCTCACCCAGGACGACCAGGTCCGCTGTTTCGAGAACGCGGCACGCCACCTCGAACCGAGTGGCGTGTTCGTGATCGAGTCCGGGCTGCCGAGCTGGGCGGCGCGGCCGCGCGACCAGTTCATCGACGTGGAGACGCTGGAGGTCGACCGCGTCGGGTTCGACGTCAACCGGTACGACCCGGTGACCCAGATGCTCGACGAGAACCACGTGGAGATCACCGCGAACGGCATCCGGTTCGGCCCGATCCGGCAGCGGCTGACGTACCCGGCCGAGTTCGATCTCATGGCGCGGATCGCGGGGCTGCGGCTGCGTGACCGCTGGGGAGGCTGGAACGGTGAGCCCTTCACGGCGGACAGCAGGCGGCACGTGAGCGTGTACGAAGTCGCCGCGTAACGTTCTCGCGCCACGGTCGAGTTCCTCTGTGTCCACCTGAGGCGGCACAGAGGAGGCGATCATGATCGCGGTCGTTCCGGTGAAGTACGCGGCCACGGACAGTGTCTGGTCACGCGAACAGTTCGAGAACTGGATGCGTCCGGGCATCGCCCACAGCCTGGGCGACTTCTGGTGGCGGTGCTCGCGCGGGCTCTTCGACGTGAGCAGTCAGGTGTACGACCCGGTCGTCATCCCCGACCCGGGTCAGGTGACCAACGACGACCGGGACGACCTGCAGGACGCGGTGGTGAAGGCCGCCACGCAGGTCGACTGGGCGCACACGGACGTCCTGCTGATCTGGCTCGCGCGCCCGACCGGCTGGTGGGGCGGCGGCTGGGTGTGGGTTCCGGGTCCCGACGGCCAGCAGAAGCAGATCAGGGCGACCGTGGTCGACTCGATCACGCCGTTCGACGCGGCGTGCCAGGAACTCGGGCACGGCCTCGGCCTCGGCCACGAACTCGACCTCAACGGGGCGTCGTACACCTCGCCGTACTCCGTGATGAGCGCCCGCGCCTACGGCTCGGCGCGGGCGAGCTGGATCCGCAAGTCGGTCGCGGAGTTGCCCGACGGCGACCTGAACAAGGAATCGCCGTACGCGGGCATACCGGCGAACCTCATCGTCGGACCGCTGGTGCCGGGCGCGCACCTGTACCGGGACGCGCGGTTCCGCGACAGCTCGTCGGTGGCGCACGTGCGCGGCCTGCCCGCGAAAGTGCGGCTGTACAAGCCCGACTACACGGCACGGGGCTCGGGCAGGCCCGTGCTGATCGCGGTGCCGTCGCAGCGGCACGACGGACGGGTGTTCTGCGTGGAGGTGCGGCGCGCGGCCACGGAGGCCTACGACCAGGCGATCACGAACGAAGGTCTGGTCGTGCACTCCGTCAACCCCGACGGCCGGATCCGCTACGACGGCGCGGCGGGCCTCGCGCTCGGCGACTGGGCCTGTTCCGCGGGCGACTTCGCCCTGCGGCTCACCACCGTGACCGACGACTTCGTCGACGTGGAGGTGCGCGCGGGGTCGGTGGTCTCGTTCCCGATCCGCGGCGTGCTGCTGGCAGGCGGGTTCCGCACCCAGCACCAGCTCAACACCATGACGCAGGACCAGATGCGCAACACCCTGATCGTGTGCATGGCTTCGCTGAGCAAGCAGAACGACTACCAGCGCTACGACAACGACACGCTGGCCGGCATGGGCGCGATCATGGTCTTCCTGCGGCGCAACGGACTCCGCGACGACGCGGCGCTCAAGAGCATGACCGCCGACGACCAGCGCAACGTGGCGATCGTCGAACTCGGCGCTCAAACCGGCGCCGGTCAGGCGTTGCAGGGGTTCACGAACCTGCAGCTGGCCCAGATCGCGCTCGGCAGCGACCTCGCCACCCGCGGCCGCCGGCCCGGCTCGACCCCGTTCTACGGCCGCGGTGTGCTGCTGGCCGGGCGGTTCCGCACCCAGCACCAGCTCAACACGATGTCCCGCGACGACATGCGCAACACGCTGATCGTGGTGATGGCCTCGCTCAGCAACCAGAAGGACTACCAGGCCTACAGCGACGCGGAACTCGCCGGGGTGGGCGCGGTGATGGTGTTCCTGCGGGAGAACGGGCTTCGCGATGACGAGGCGCTCAAGAAGATGTCGGCCGACGACCAGCGCAACGTGGCGATCGTGGAGCTGGCCGCGCAGACCAAGCGCAACCTGCAGGGGTTGAGCAACCTCGACCTGGCGCTGACCGCTTTAGGAGTCGAACGCTTCTAGGCAGGCTGCCGGAGGAGCCCGTCGGGTTGGGTGTAGTTGACGGCGATTCGATCAAGTGTTGGTAGTACTTGCAGACGCCACTTGGAGCTGGCGAGAGGTGCTCAGGGCGACGCAGGCCCTAGCGCTTCGGCCTTGATCTGCTCGAACTGGGCCGCCATCGCCGCGGACAGGGCCTGGGCGCCGGACAACGGGCGCACCATCACGGTGAACTCGTCGATCAGCCCGTTCTCGTCGAGGTGCAGGAAGTCGCAGCCCTGGATCTCCTTGCCGCCCACCTCGGTGCGGAACACCAGGGCGTGGTTCCGGCCGTCGATGATCTCGCGCTCGTAGCGGAAGTTCTCGAACACCCGCATCACGCCGCGCAGGATCGCGGCGGTCAGCGGCTTGCCGGGGTACGGCGCGAAGGCGACCGGGCTGGTGAACACCACGTTGTCCGCGAGGCAGGCCGCCATCGCGTCGGTGTCGCGTGCTTCGACTGCCTTGCGGAATGCGTTCACTGCCAGCCCTCGCATACTCAACTTGTTGACTAGGTCGATGCACCGTAACCTGCGGGTATGTCGCTGCGCAATGCCGTGATGGCCGCCCTGCTCGACGGGGCGGCGTCCGGCTACGACCTGGCCAAGGCGTTCGACGCGTCCGTGGCGAACTTCTGGATGTGCACGCCGCAGCAGCTCTACCGCGAGCTGGACCGGATGGAGACCGACGGGCTGATCGAGGCCAGGACCGTCGAGCAGGAGCGCCGGCCGAACAAGCGGCTGTTCTCCCTCACCGCGGCGGGCCTGGAGGCGCTGGCGGCGTTCACGGCGGAGCCGCACAAGCCCACCGCGATCCGCGACGAGCTGCTGGTCGCGGTGATGGCCGCGGACTCCGGCGATCTGGAGGCGGTGAAAGCGTCGCTGCGAGAACGCAAGCAGTGGGCAGAGGCGAAGATCACGCGCTACGAACGCCTCAAGGCCAAACTGCTCGGCGAACGCACCGAGGAGGAGTTCCTCGCCGAGGCAGAACGCGTCGGGCCGTACCTGACTTTGTTGCGCGGCTTGTCGTTCGAGCGGGACAACGTGCGGTGGTGCGCGCGGAGCCTCACCGTGCTGGAGCGGCGTGGTGCCCGGCTCGACGCGCCCACGTGAGGTTGAATCGGGTTCATGAACGGCATCTCGTTGTTGCAGGAGGCACTCAGCGCACCCGCGGAAGAGGCGCGCAACCGGTTCGCGGGGCGGCTCAACGGCTACCTCGAGGGGTCCGATGTCGTGCACGCCGTGCGGTTGCAGGGCTGGCTCGGGCTGGAGGTGCCCGGCCCCGGCTGTCACGTCGGCACGGGCAGCTGGGACTTCACCCGCTTCAAGGCGACGACCTCGCCGGTGACGTGCGGGCGGTGCCGGTCGGCCGGCCTGCTCACCAGTTCGTTCACCGGCGGCCCGCACCAGCAGACGCTGGACCTGGAGGGAATCTGATGGCGGCGCGGTTGCGCACGCCCATCCCGGTGAACGCGATCATGCCGAGACGTTCGTAGTACGGCCGCAGCTCGTCGTCACACGTCAGGTCCACCGAGTAGAGGTGCTCGGCCTCGGCCAGGATCCGCCGCATCAGCTCCGTGCCGATGCCCTGGCCCTGGAAGTCCGGCCGCACCTCCAGCCACGGGACGAACGCCGTCAGCACGCCGTCACTGATCATGTTCACGAACCCGACGACCTCGTCGTCCGACAGCGCGATCACCACGCGATAGCTTCCGCGCAGCACGGCGAGATGCTGTGCGGGCGACGGCGGTGTGGGCCATCCCACGAAGAACCCGGCGAGTTTGTCCTCGGTGAGGTCGCTGACGTCTGTCCGGTAAGAAATCACCGCCGCATTGAACCGTGAGACCGAAACATTCGTAGGGTGGTTTCGACCAATTCGCCAGCTAAGCTGCTGGTCGTGACCCTGCCACCAGTCCCGCTGCGCCGTGCGCGCTGTGCGGCTGTCGGCATCGTCACCGGGGCACTCGCCGTGTTCGCGCACTCGTCGGCGGACGGCCGCTTGCCGGACGCCGGCCTGGTCTTCTCCCTCGTCGCTCTGCTGACGTGGGCCTGCGCCGGTTTCGCCCGGCACGAGCTCACCCCCGGCCGGCTGCTGATGCTGGTCGGCGGCGGACAGCTGGCGATGCACCTCATGGTGTCGCTCGCCGTGTCCCGGCACTCGCACGAACCCGATCCCTCACGCATGGTCGCTTCGCACGTCGTGGCGACCGTGTTGACCGTCGCCGTGCTCGCCGTCGCCGAACGCACGGTGCTCTCACTGGCCCGCGCCATCGCGGCGGTGCTGCCCCGCAGGCTCACTCCCCCGCCCGCCACGGCACCCCTGGTCGTCGCGACGCCTCGCCGCGTACCGGCCACGATCACCTTCCTGGACGTGCTGTCGTGGCGCGGTCCTCCGGCTGAACAGGTCTGAATCCCCTTCACAGGGCCGCCTGACGGGCGGTCCTGCCCCTGTTCACGCCCATTTGGAGTGCCCGGATGACCGACACAGCCACCACAGCCGCGCCGCCACGCACATCGTTCGCGTGGCGGGGACTCTTCCTGCGCCTGCACTTCTACGCCGGCGTGCTCGTCGGCCCGTTCGTCCTCATCGCCGCGCTGACCGGCGTGCTCTACGCCCTCACCCCTCAGCTGGAGTCCTGGGTCTACTCGGACGAGCTCCGCGTTCCCGTTTCAGCGCAACAACTCCCGCTCTCGAAGCAGATCGACGCCGCGGTCGCGACCTCGCCACAGGGGTCGCTGGTCGCGGTGCGCCCGGCTCCGGAACCGGGCGACACCACCCGCGTGCTGTTCTCCGAGGAGGGACTGGGTGAGTCCGAACGCCGGGCCGTGTTCGTCGATCCCGGCACCGGACGGGTCACCGGTGATCTCGTCGTCTACGGGACGAGCGGCGTGCTGCCGTTGCGCACCACGCTGGATCAGTTGCACCGCAACCTGTTGCTCGGCGAACCCGGCCGCCTCTACAGCGAACTCGCCGCTTCCTGGCTGTGGGTCGTCGCGCTCGGCGGTCTCGTTCTGTGGATCACGCGGGCTCGCAACAGCAAGCGCATCCGCACGCACGGCCTGATCGGCGTTTGGGTGCTCGCCGGTGCGTTGTTCCTGTCCGCCACGGGCCTCACGTGGTCCGCGTATGCCGGCGAGAACGTCGCGTCGCTGCGCAAGGCCGTCGGCTGGACCACGCCGGCGTTGAAGATGCCCGGCGGCACCGGCGGTGGCGATCACGGCGAGCACGGTGAGCACACGTCGGCCGGCTCGGGCCACAGCGACGTCGACACCGTGCTCTCGGCGGCCCGCGCCTCGGGCATCGACGCCCGGAAGGTCGAGATCGGCCTGCCCAAGTCCCCCGGCGGAGCCTGGAAGGTGGCCGAGATCCAGCCCGGCCTGCCCACGCAGGTCGACTCGGTGGCCGTCCAGGGCGGCGCCGTGGTCAGCTCGGTGAAGTTCGCCGACTACCCGCTCGGCGCGAAGCTGACCAGGTGGGGCATCGACGGCCACATGGGCGTGCTGTTCGGCTGGCCCAACCAGCTGCTGCTGTTGTTCCTCGGCGGCGGGCTCGTCTGGCTGGTCGTGCTCGGCTACCGGATGTGGTGGAAGCGCAGGCCCACCAGCGGCTTCGGCCGGCCCACGCCGCGCGGCCAGTGGCGCAAGGCCCCGCCGGCCGCGCTGGTCGGGCTGGGTGCCGGCGCGCTGGTCGTCGGGTGGTTCGTGCCGCTGCTCGGCGTCAGTCTCGTGGTCTTCTTGGCGATCGACGCGGTGCTCGGCAGGCGCGCGAAGACGGCCTGACCCAACGGGATCGGTGTGGCGCACGGGCTCGTGCGCCACACTGTCCACAGTGGACAAGTCTTGCCTGATCTGGACATTTACGGCATATTTACGCGCAGGTGCGCCGGGAAGCCTGGTCGGCCCGCACGTCACATCGCGTGACGGCGGAGAGCCGACGAGGGGCGCGCAAATGACGTTACTTCCCCACGCCATTCCCCTGATCAACGATCCCCAGGTCGTGCACGCGCTGGCCGCTCGCTGGCGCCGCACCAGGACGTTGCTGATCCTCTCCGCCGGTGTGCTGCCCGTCGCGATCGGGCTGGTCTGCATCGTGCTCGCCGGGATGACCTCCGCCGGACAGCGGGTCATGCCGTGGTGGTCGGCGATTCCGGCCGTCGCCGCGGCGGCGTGCGCGTGGGCGTTGCTGAGCTGGTTGCGCCGCAACGGGTTGAGCGACCCGCACTCGTGGCTGCCCGCGACCACCCTGATGACCGGCGCGCAGCTGGTGCTCGGTGTGCTGCCGGGTTCGGGCATCGCGTTGCGGCTCAGTCCCGGCGCGGCCATCGCGGTGAAGGCGTTGTGCGCGGCCGGGGTGCTGGGCGCGGGCTCGGCGTCGTGGCTCGCCCGGCTGGCCCATCGCTCGTTGCTCTCGGCCCCGATCCTGGAACTCGGCTCGACGGCGTTCCCGCTCGTGCTGGAGGGCCACGACTCGCGCGTGGTGATCGGCACCGACCGCGTCGACTGGACCACGCGGTCCGGCGGCCGGCTCGACGTCGGCGTCGCGTTCGCGCGCATCCTGCGCGTGAGCACCGAGGCGAACGCGGTCGTGCTGCACACCGCGTCCGGTTCGTGGACGGTTCCCGTGGCCGATCCCGCTACCACGCAAGCGTTGTTGCGCCGCAGGCTCTCGTGGTGGGAGGAGCGCGGGGTGGCCGCTGAGGAGCGCGAGCGCCGCCGTTACCTCGACCTGGTCCGGTTGCTCGCGGCGGTCAGCGGCGAGGCGTCGCGTGGCGGCGTCACCGTGACCGTGGACTCGAACGGTGTCACGACGGGCGTCTCGCTCAGCCCGGCCGTACGCGACCTCGAACCGGAAGTGCTCGCCACGCATCTGATGGCGTGCGTGGACAAGGCCCGAACGGACGCACGTCGTCAGGTCCAGGACCTCGTCCTCGAGCACGCCGCGGCCAAAGCCAGCCACTAGTCGGTTGTCCGCCGCCTCCCGTCCTGCCTACGTTCTGCTGGCTGGAACATCGTGAGATGGGGGACGAGATGCGCAGACGTGACTTCCTCGCGGCGGCGGCCGGGGTGGCCGCCGTCGTGGCCAACCCCGCGGGCGCGCTCGCGGCGACCGAACAACGACCGGGCGCGTCCCACCCGCCGAACCTGGATCTCGGCGATTTCCCCGTCGTGGCAAGGGTTCGGGCCCGTCACGCGCTGGAACACCTGAAGGTGCTGAGCGACAGGATCGGGCCGCGCATCGGGGGCACCGCGTCCGAGCACCGGGCCCGCGACTACCTCGTCCGCGAGCTCAAGGCGTTGCGGTACCAGGTGACGACGCAGCCGTTCACGGTGCCGGACAAGTACCTCGCCGACCTCCCGGGCCTCGGGCAGGCGGGCGCGTCCCGGTTCGGATCACTCGGCGTGACGGTCAAGGCGCCGTTCGTCGAGGTGGTGGACGGGCAACTGCCGGACCTCACGGGCAAGATCGCGTTCTACGTCAACGCTCCTGCCGGTTCGGCGCACGTGCACGCGGCGATCGAACGCGGTGCGGTGGCCGTGATCCTCGGCCGGATCTCCGCCACCGCGAACAAGTCCAGCGCGTTCTCGCCGACCCTCGACCGCAACGTCACCGTGCCGGTCATCGGACTGGCCCAGGTGCACACGGAGAAGCTGCGCGCTTCCGGCTCCGGCGAGCTGACGATCACCACCACGCACCACCCGAACCTGACGTCCTACAACGTGATCGCGGAACGTCCTGCGACGTTCCCGTGGCGGGACAACGGGGTCGTGATGGTCACCGCGCACTACGACAGCGTGCCGGGGTCGCCGGGCGCCAACGACGACGGCAGCGGAACCGTGCTGTGCCTGGAACTGGCGCGCGTGCTGCGGTACCTGCCTACGCACAAGGCTTTGCGGTTCGCGTTGTGGGGCTCGGAGGAACAGGGCCTGCTCGGGTCGCGGCACTACGTCTCGCAGTTGCCAGTGGAGGAGATCGCGCGGATCAAGGGCGTGTTCCAGAACGACATGGTCGCCACGAGTCACGACCCGGCCACCGCGTACTGGCTGCTGTCCGTCGACGGCGCCGACAACGCGACGACCGCCGGGGTGCGGGCGGCGGCTCAACGCCTCGGGTACGACCCGCGGGTGCACGGTCCGGTGGCGCGCGGGTCGAGCGACCACGTGCCGTTCCACGAGAAGGGCATGGCGTCGGCGAACTTCAGCTGGCGCGGCGAGGGCGGGCCGGCGTTGCTGGAGCCGATCTACCACACGCCGGAGGACACGATCCGCGACAACATCAGCCTGGAGCGGCTGCAGGTGTCACTGGAGCTGATCGGCGCCGCGGCCTACCGGCTGGCCTGCCAGCGGTAGCCGGGATCACGGCGTGGAGGTGGGCACGGTCAGCTCGGTGAGCGTCCGGTCCCGCAGCCAGGTCTCGAACTCGTCCGCCGGCAACGGCCGGCTCAGGCAGTAACCCTGCACGATGTCGCAACCGAGGGCGGCGAGGGCGTTCCACGTTTCCTCGTCCTCGACGCCCTCGGCGACGACCTCGAGTTCGAGGTTGTGCGCGAGGCCGAGCAACGAGCGGGTGATCGCGCCGCTCGACGCGTCCGTGCGCATGTTGGTGGTGAAGGAGCGGTCGATCTTCATCTCGTGCACCGGCATCGTGCGCAGGTAGGCGATGGACGAGTAGCCGGTGCCGAAGTCGTCGATGGACAGCCGCACACCGAGCTCCCGCAGGCGCAACAGCACTTCGCTCGCCCGGTGCGGGTCGGCGATGATCGCGCTCTCGGTGATCTCCAGGGTCAGCACTTCCGGTGGGCGGCCGTGCAGTTTCAGCGCGGTGGCGACCTGGTCGGGGAAGGTCAGGTCGTGCAGGCACTGGGCGCCGACGTTGACCGAGACCGGGACGTCCCAGCCGGCCAGGTGCCAGGTGTGGCACTGGGCCAGCGCGTGGTCGAGCACGTACTGGGTCAGCGGCTCGATCAGGCCGGTCTCCTCGGCGGCCGGGATGAACCGGTCGGGGCCGAGCAGGCCGAGCCGCGGGTGCTGCCAGCGGCACAGGACCTCGGCGCCGCAGACGGATCCGGTGCGCACGTCGGCCTTGGGCTGGTAGTGCAGCACGAGTTCGCCGTGGTCGATGGCGTGCCGCAGGTCGCTGATGACGGTGAGCTGGGCTGCGCTGTGGTCGTCGCGGCCGGGTTCGTAGACGGACGTGCCCAGACGGGCGCGCTTGGCCGCGTACATGGCGATGTCGGCGTGCTTCAACAACTCGTGCGCGTCCGAGGAGTCGTTCGGGTACATCGCCACGCCGATGCTGCAGCCGATGTCGACCGACAAGCCGTCCAGGTCGACGGCTTCCTCCAGCGCCCGGTGCACCCGCTCGGCGACGATGAGGGCGTTCGCGGAGGTGTTCACCGACGGCAGCAGGACGGCGAACTCGTCGCCGCCGAGCCGGGCCACCGTGTCGACGTCGCGGACGGCGCCGGTCAGCCGGTTCGCGACGTGTTGCAGCAGGCGGTCGCCGAACGCGTGGCCGAGGGTGTCGTTGATCGGTTTGAAGCGGTTGAGGTCGATCAGGAACAGGCCGAGCGGATCGCCGTTCTGGTTGGAGCGGCGGATGGCCTGCTCGGTGCGCTGGGTGAGCAGGGTCCGGTTGGCGAGGCCGGTCAGCGCGTCGTGCATCGCCTCGTGCTCGCTCTTGGCAGCCTGGCGGAGGATCTTGCGGCGGTGCCCGAGCAGCACCACGCCGCAGAGCCCGACCAGGCCGAGGTCGATGATGAACGCGATGAGGGCGGCGAGGCGGAGACGGCCGTTCTGGGTTTCCGCGGCACGCAGGTATTCGCTGGTCTCCAGGCGTTTCAGCTGCACGACCGTGGAGAGCTGCTTGCGCAACGAGACCAGCGTGAGCTCGGCCTGGTCCGCCTTCCGCAGGGCGCCGGTGGTGTCGCCCCGGTCGCCGGCCGAGACGGCCTCGCGCAGCAGGGTCGAGTAGTCGCCGTAGAGGTCACCGACGATCGTGGCGGCGCGGATGTCCGCGGTGCCGCCGTTGTCGCGCAGCCAGCGCAGGCTCTCGTCGGCGGCACCGGCGGCGTTCGCGACGGGCTGGCGCATCACGGGCGTGCCGGAGCGCAGGTAGTCGATGAGGGCGTGGTCGGCGACGTCGACGTTCTGGACGACCAGACCCCAGCGGTCGCTGATCTCGTTGAGCTCGTGCAGGTGCGTGGCCGCGCGCTGCATGCTGAGACTCGTCCACAGCGCGAGACCCGCCAGCGCGGCCAAGCCGATCGTCAGACTGACGACGGTCGTCTGCGCGGTGGTGCGGGCCTCGACCCAGTTGGACAGCATCCAGAACGCCTCACGGTGGACATCGCTTTCCGGCGAAGGTGCTATTGGTACGCAGCCAAAGGATTGCACGCAAGCCGACACCTCGTTCGCACCGTGCACTACTCTCGTTCGCTTCCAACTTCCTACGGATGGGGCTTCCCCGTGGTTCGTCTGGCCCGTCTCGTTCTACCTGCGCTTTTGATCGCTGCGGCGGGGGTGAGCGGGTGCGGCACGGCGAAGACGTCCGATGACCCTCCCACGATCGGATTCATCGCCCAGAACAACAGCCGCGACTTCTCCAAGGAGATGAGCGAGGGCTTCCGGGCGGGCTCGACCATCGCCGGTGGCGTCACGGCGGAGATCACCGGGCCGGACACGCACGACGGCCTCAGGCAGGTCGAACTGCTGCGTGACCTCGCCACGCGGGCGAAGGGCGGCATCGGGCTGTCGGCCGTCGCGCCGGAACTGGTGGCCGAGCCGATGGCGCAGGTGATCGAGCAGGGCGTTCCGGTGATCGCGGTCGCCGGCGGCCAGGTCGCGCCGGGCAGCAGGGTCACGTTGATGATCGAGAACGACAGTTTCGAGATGGGCAAGCTGCTCGCGGACGCCGCGGCGGACCGGTTGCCGCCGGACAGCTCTGGCAAGATCGTCATCGGCAGCAACTCCCCCGCGATGCCCGCGCTGGACCAGCGGTCGCTCGGGATGCGGGCGCGGCTGCTCGAACGACTGCCGAAGCTGCAGGTCATCGGGCCTCTCGACACCGGGCGCGACCTGACGGCGAACCTCGCGACGTGGCGACGGCTGGCAGACGCGAACCCGGACGCCCTCGCGCTGCTGGGCGCCGGTGACGTCGACGCGATCAACCTCGCCGCCGTGCACGCGGAGAAGAACGCCAAGTGGCTGGCCGGAGCGTTCAGCGTGGATCCCAAGGCGCTGCAGGGCGTCAAGGACGGGCACCTGTTCGCGTCGGTGTCGGCCGAGCACTTCCTCAAGGGCGCGGTGGCCGGGTACATGCTGGCCCAGCACGCCAAGTCCGGCCGGAAGATGCCGGAGGGCTGGTTCGTCGCACCGGGACTGCTGGTGCAGGCGTCCAACGTGGACGAGATCATCCGCCGGCAGGCGTCCGGGACGAGCAAGCTCGAGGCCGCCCGGCCGCAGATGGACGCGCTCACGGCGGATCCGACGAAGCACCTTCGTCCACTCGACCAGGCGCGATGAGCCGTTTGCACGATGGATCTTCCACGCTCGTGACACGGCGCTGATCTGGAGCGAGCATGCAGGCTCTCCCCGTCTTTGGAGGCCGCATGATCAACCGAAGGACACTCACCAAATCCCTTGGTGCCGCAATAGCAATCTCGGCCACGTCCGCGGTGCCCGCCGCCGGCTCCGCTGACAACGATGACGCGCGCCGCGGCCGGTACCTGATCCGGGGTGGCGCGGTCGTCACCGTCGACAAGGCGCTCGGAGTGCTGCCCCGCGCCGACGTGCTGATCGACGACGGCAGGATCGAGGCCGTCGGCAAGGACCTGAACGCCCGCGGGGCGAAGATCGTCGACGCGACCGACATGATCGTCATGCCCGGCTTCGTCAACACCCACTTCCACATGTGGAGCGCGCTGGGCCGCAACTTCGTGGCCGACGGCTTCCCGTACTTCGCGGCCAAGCGGGCCACGTCCACGTTGTACAGCGCCCAGGACGTCTACCGCAGCGTGCTGCTCGGGTTGGCCGAACTGGCGAACGCGGGTGTGACCACCGTGCACAACTGGTCGAACAACACCCGGTCCCCCGCGCACGCCGACGCCGAACTCCGCGCGCACCGCGACGGGTTGTTGCGCGCCCGGTTCTCCTACGGGCACGTGGACCAGATGTCGCGTGACGTACCGATGGATCTCACGGACGTGGATCGCGTACGGCAGCAGTACTTCGCCGGCGGCAGCGCGTTCGACGGGCTGGTGCATCTCGGCGTCAACGTGCGCGGGTTGTCGCAGAGCAACGAGCCGGCGTTCTTCGCGGACATGGAAGCGGTCCTGCGGCGCGGCCTGCCGGTCGCGATCCACGCCGGTCAGGCACCGCCGCGGACGGTGGACGCCGCGGACTACGAACGGCGGGGATGGCTCGGGCCCAAGACGTTGCTGTGCCACTACGTCACGGCGCTGGACAGCGACATGGAGATCATGGTGCGGACCGGCACGCCGCTGTCCTGGTCGCCGCACTCGGAGTTCCGGCTGGGCACGGCGGGCGATCCGCGCGACACGCTGCTGCGGTTCCGCAGGGCCGGCGTGCCGGTGTCGCTGTCCTCGGACGCCACGTCCATCGCGCCGTCGGACATGTTCGAGACGATGCGGCTCGTCTGGAACACCGGGATTCCGTGGCAGGGCACGCCTTCCGCCGGTCTGCCGGAGGTCGGCTTCCGCGACGTGCTGGAGATGGCGACCTTGAACGGTGCCCGCGCGCTGGGGCTCGGCGACGTCACCGGGTCGATCACCGCCGGCAAGCGCGCGGACGTGATCCTGGTGCGCGCCAACGACATCAACTTGGCGCCGGGCGGGTTGTTCGAGACCACGCTGGTGCAGGCGGCGACCCCTGCCAACGTCGACACCGTGTTCTCGGACGGCCGGATCGTGAAGCGCGGCGGCAAGCTCGTCGGCTACGACGTCGGCCGGATCGTGCGTGATGCGAAGACTTCCTCCCTCCGCATCCGCACGTCCGCCGGCGGAATCCTGACCCCGCCCGTGGTGTGAAGGCTGCCGGAGGTGTTCAGCGGCTCGCGTCGAGCACGGCGCGGGTGAACGCCTCCGGCGCCTCCTGCGGCACGTTGTGGCCGATTCCGTCGAGGATCCGGTGCTCGTAGCGTCCGGTGAACCGGTCGCGGTAGCCCGCGCCGCTCTTGTTCGGGCCGTCGAAGTCGCTGGCGATCGTGATCGTCGGGACGCTGATCGCCGGCCTGGCCCGCAGCTTCCGTTCGAGGCCGTCGTAGCGGTGCTCGCCCTCCGCGAGTTCGAGCCGCCAGCGGTAGTTGTGGATGACGATCGCGACGTGGTCCGGGTTCTTCCAGGCCGTCGCGCTCTGGGCGTAGGTGGCCTCGTCGAAGTTCCACCGCGGCGAGGCGAGCTTCCAGATCAGCTTGTTGAACTCGTAGGTGTTCTGCGTGTAGCCCTTCTCGCCGCGCTCGGTGGAGAAGTAGAACTGGTACCACCAGCCCAGTTCGGCCTGCGGGCTCAGCGGTTCCCGGTTGGCGGCGAGGCTGATGATCAGGTACCCGCTGACCGACACCAGCGCCTTGACCCGCTCCGGCCACAGCGCCGCGGTGACGCACGCCGTCCGCGCACCCCAGTCGAACCCGGCGAGCGTGGCTTTCTGGATCTTGAGCGCGTCCATGAAGGCGATCAGGTCGCTCGCGACAGCGGCCGGCTGCCCGTTGCGCTTCGTGCGTGCGTGCAGGAATCGCGTCGGGCCATAGCCGCGGAGGTACGGGATGAGCACGCGGTGGCCCTGCGCGGCGAGTGCCGGTGCCACGTCGACGAAGCTGTGGATGTCGTACGGCCAGCCGTGCAGGAGGATCGTGACCGGGCCGTCCGCCGGGCCCATCTCCGCGTAGCCGACGTCCAGCAACCCGGCCCTGACCTGCTTGATCGCACCCCACGCGGGCTTGCCTGACTGCATGGTCCGCGCGGTCTGTCCGTTCGCGGTTCCTGCTCCTGCTGCTGCGACGAGGGGTGCCGCCACGCCCGTCACGGCCAGCGCCTGGGAGAACTGTCGCCTGCTGATCATGACCTCGACCGTAGGGGTCAGGGGGTGGCGTTCGCGCCCGTCACGTGACGGTGTCGTCGTACGTCAGCAGGGCTTGCTTGAGATCGGTGCGCGCCGCGACCCCGAGCTTCGGGAAGATCCGGTGCAGGTGCGTGCTGACCGTCCGGTGCGACAGGTGCAGCCGCTCGCCGATCTCCTTGTTCGTCAACCCGTCCGACGCCATCCGCGCGATGGTCAACTCGTGCTCGGTCAACTCGCCGTTGCCACTGCGCGACTCACCGGACGCCCGCAACTCCTCGCCCGCCCGCTCCGCCCAGTCCTTGGTGCCGAACGCCTCGAACGCCTCCTTCGCGGCCTTGAGATGCGGCCGCGCCTGCGTCGTCTTGCGTTGCCGGCGCAACCACGCCCCGAACGCCAGCTGCGTCCGCGCCCGTTCCCACGGCGAACTCCGGTTGTCGAGCGCGGCCATGAACAACGCCTCGGCGTGACCGTCCTCCGCCAGCAAAGCCCGCGCATACCTCAGCCCACTGGCGAGCGCGGGCGAACTGGTGGCGGTGTCGAGCTCCTCAACGATCTTGCCAGCGTCGTCGGAGTTGCCGCTGCGAGTGGCGGCCTCGACGAGCTCGGGCAACACGTACCGGCGCAACGCCAGCTGGTAGGCCGGATCCGCGGGGTCGTGCACCCGTCGGACAGCGGCGAACGCGTCGCCGTACCGCCCCTCCCCCAGCGCGGCAAGGCTCCTGGCCAGCTGCACCGTCGCGAGGACGGGCCGCGCGCCCGCGGCGAGCCCGATCCGTTCGGCTTCGGCGGCCCTGCCCGCGGCCAGCTCGTAGTCGCCTCGCAGCGCCGCGATCTCAGCCAGCACGGCCGCCGCCAGACCACGCATGTACGGCTGCCCGGTCTCCTCGGCGAGCCTGGCGGCCTCCGCGGCGGCGGGTTCGGCGGCGGCGATGTCGCCCAGCCGCGTCCGGCTCCAGGCTTCGACGGCCAGCGCACGGGTCAGCAGCCCGAACTGGCCTTGGGCGCGCAGGCCCCGTTGTGCGGCAAGGGAGAACCGGACGGACTCCTCGAACGCCCCGACCTGGAGCGCCGCGCTGCCGAGCAGCCGGAAGGTGGCGGGGTCGTCGGGGTCGTCGGCGTCCGGCTCGGAACAGGTCTCGGCGCGCCGGTCAGCACCTGCTGGTTTCGCGCCGTGGACGGTCGGCGCCGCCACGTCGTCACCGCCGCCGACCCCGCGCGGCCCCACCGACACGTCCGCACCGTCACCCTGGACCCCACGCGGCCCCGTCGACACCGCGCCCCGATCGCCCCGGATCGCGCGCAGCCCCGCCACCACCGCGTCGCCCTGCTCGACCGGGCACACGTACGCCGTCATGGCCAGCATCCGCGGGTCCTGCGGGTCGATCGGCAGCCGGCGCGCCACCCCGGCGATCCGTTCGCGCACGGCCGCGCCCGGCTCGACCCAGAAGCACCGCATCGCGACGCTCCAGAAGATCCGCATCCCCAGCTCGACGTCGCCGTCCCCGACCACCGCCTCGGCCAGCCCGACCAGCTCACTCGGCCCGGCCGCGCCTTCCCCCACGCCGTCGTCGAACGCGGTCGGCAACCACGTCACCAACGCCCGTTCGCGCGGCGTGAGGTCCAGCCCGTGCACGTCCAGCAGGATCCGTTCGACGTCGTCCCGGCTGCCCGCCTCCGCCGCCAGTTCGGCCGCCCGCAACAGCCGCCGGGCCCGTTCGCGACCATCACCCAGCCGCGCCGCCCGTTCCAACGCGCTCACCGCAGCCGCCGCGCCGCCACGCCGAAGCGCGCGGTCCGCCGTCTTCTCCAGCAGGCAGGCCACCTTCTCGTCGCTGCCACGCACCGCACCGGCCAGATGCCACGCCCGCCGGTCCGGCTGGTCCGTCGCGGCCGCGAGCGCTTCGTGCGCTTCCCGCAGTTCGGCAGCGCTCGCCGCCCGCACCACCGCCGACCTGATCAACGGATGCCGGAACGCGCCGTTCCGATCGACCAACCTGGCCTCGACCGCCAGCTCCAGATCCGCCGCACTCCCGCCGAGGGCCGCCCGGAGCAACGCCGCCCGCACATCGGCAGGCAACGTCGAGGCACGCGCCGCGAACGTCTCTTCCAGCGTGTTGCCGCCGAAGGGCAGTTCGGTGAGCGCCAACGGATTGCCGGCCGCCTGCCCGAGCACCCACGCCCGGCGTTGGGCGTCCAGATCGGGCGCGACCGAGGCGAGCAACGCGTCGGCGTCGTGAGCGGTCAGCGGTTCCAACGAGAGCGTGGGCACGCCCGCGAACACGGCCGCCCGGGCCGTCGCCACGAGCGCGGCGCCGGTCAGCCGCCGCGCCACGAAACCCAGCACGTCCTGACTAGCCCGGTCCAGCCACTGCGCGTCGTCCACCAGCACAACGCGCCCGGCCTCGCTCAACAGCTCAAGTGCGGCCAGCCCGACCAGATGCACGGGCGGCGCAACACCCTCGGACAGTCCGAAGACGACCTCCAAGGCACCGCGCCGCACGCCGGACAAAGTGGACAGATCGAGGAACGGGTGCAACACCTGGTGCAGTCCGGCGTACGGCAGGTCCCGCTCGGCCTCCACACCCACGACCAGGTGACCGTCGAGGCAGGACAGCAGCGCCGACTTGCCCACGCCGGGCTCGCCGACGATCTGCAACGCCCCGCCGGACGCCACCACGGCGGCAAGCCGTTCCCGTTCCCGCTCACGCCCGACCAGCGACACCCGCCCGACACCCCGTTCGTTGATCCGTATGGACCAAGAGTGTCAGAAAGTCACCGCCACCCGCCGCCCAGGCCCATGACCAGCGGGGACGTGTCGCCGCCGATCGCGAACGGTCGTTCGGCCAGGTCCGCCGGGGCGCGGGCGGTCAGCCGATGAAACGTGGACTGCTGACGCCCCAGTCCTCGGCCAACGCACGTACCTGCCGTTGAAGGTGCACCGCCAGACGCCACGCACCACACACGCGCCCGCACCCACCTCCGACGCACCCGCTCCCGCCGTCGAAACGCCAACAGCCATACACCGCACGGACGTCATGAAATCCAGATCGCCCGCTTGCCCAAGTCCGCAGAAAGGTGGCCGTGCTCACCGTTGAGCGCGCACGGCCAGACACACACCACCCACATGCCCAGGGCCTACTGCCAGCGCACGCGCAACCGCCGTCGAACGCGCACGGCCACACGGCCAGCCCTACCACCAACGCGCACGCACCCACCGCCGGACGCGCACGCCACACGACCAACCCCGCCACCAGCGCGCACGCATCCACCGTCAAACGTGCACGGCTACACGGCCGACCCCACCACCTACGAGCACGCACCGCCGCCGAACCTGCACGGCGAGACGCCCGCGCGTCCAGGACCCACCACGTACGAACACACCCACGGTCGAACGTGCTCGCGAGAAACCTGCGCGCCCGCACCCACCTCCGACGCACCCGCTCCCGCCGTCAAACGTGCACGGCCACACGGCCGACCCCACCAACCACGACCACGCACCCGCCGCCGAGCCTGCACGGCGAGACGCCCGCGCACCCAGTACCCGCACGCACGTGCCGCCCCGTCGAACCCCAACGGCGACCAACCCGCCGCGAAGCCTCAGAACGTCCACACCGCCCGCGCACCCGGACCCACGACCAGCGTGGAAGTACCGAGCCGCTCCACATGCCGCCCCGCCGCGCGGTTCAGCGAGAACTCCACCCGCTTGAGCCCGGTCTGCCCGTCCGGCACCGAGTCGAGCCACATGGTCGTGCCCCCGCGCGACGCCACCACTCCGCCCGGCGACGAGACCACCAGGAACCCGCCGGCGCGCAGCAGCGGCAGGGTGGCGGCGAGGTCTGTCGCGGTGACGGCGAGGTGGATCAGCGTGATGTCGCGCATCAGCCGGTTCTGGTAGGTGTCCGGCAGGTAGCGCTCGCGGGTGACGTCGCCGGGGAAGCGGGCGGGGCCCACCTTGCTGCGCGGGTCGTTCAGGTACTCGTCGCGGTACTCCATGGCCCAGGCGCCGAACCTGTCGTACTGCTCGACCAGGAACATCGAGTCGAACCACGGCACCGGCTTGCCGTCGCCGAAGTCGCGGGTCTGCAGGTAGTCGATCGGTTTCTGGCCCGCGGCGCGCAGCTTGGTCTTCAGGGTGTCGAGGTCGCCGTCGCGTTCGGTCGACAGGCCCAGGCCGGCGGCGCCCAGTTCGCCGTCCTTGCCGGGGACGTCGCCGATGCCGAAGACCTCCAGGTAGGTCTCGCGGCCGCGTAGGTACCGGCCTGTCCACACCTTGCCGTCGGCGCCGGTGGTGGTGCGGACCTCGAAGTCCGCGAACTTCTTGAGGTAGGCGGAGTGCTCGACCGCGTCGGCGGTGGCGCGGCCGAACGTTCCCCAGGCGTGGTTGTAGAACAACAGTTGACGCTCTCCTGCCTGCGCCGGTCCCGCGGCGGCCAGCACCAGCAGGATGGCCAAGATCATGCATGACACTCGTCGGATCCCCATGCTGGGATCGTATGACCGGGGCACTCAAGCCGGACTCAAGTCAGATGAGGGGACTCTGTGTTCGACACCGAACGGTGGGCTGTTCTCGCTCCGTTGCTGCAGGCCGCCACCGCCGGGCGTGATCTGCTGGACGACACGATTCGCCGGCTCACGCCGGCAGCGGTCGCGCGGGCCGTTGCCGACGAGATCAAGGACATCAAGGCGGACGTCCGGCTCGACCTGCGGTTCGACGGTAAGATCACGAGCCACCTCACGACTGGTGCTGAGGTCGTGATCGCGCTCGACCTCGCGGACGCCGTGCGCGGTCTCTACGGCACCGACGAACGGCCGTGGCCGAGTCTCGCGGTCCGGACACCCGAGGGCGAGGTGGATCCGGCCAACCCCGGCGCGTGGTTCCGCGCCCGCACCGGCATCGGGCCCGCGGTGGACGCGGTGCTGTCCGCGCTCAGGCCGGGCAGCGAGGACCTCGGGTCGCTGGCCGTGGCGTTCGGTTCGGACAAGTGGGGCGACCTGCACTGGTACACGCAGCACTACGAACGCCACTTCGCCCGGCTGCGCACCGAACCCGTGCGGGTGCTGGAGATCGGCATCGGCGGCTACGACGACCCCGATCGCGGTGGCGGTTCGCTGCGGATGTGGCAGCGGTTCTTCCGGCGCGGGCTGGTGCACGGCCTCGACACCACGGCCAAGAACGTCACGGGTCCGCGGCTGATGGCGATCCAGGGCGACCAGTCCGACGCCGAGTTCCTCGACCGGCTGGGCCGGGAGCTCGGCCCGTTCGACGTGATCGTCGACGACGGCAGCCATCTCAACGAACACGTCCAGATCTCGTTCCACGCCCTGTTCCCGCACGTTCGCTCGGGCGGTCTCTACGTGGTCGAGGACCTGCAGACCGCGTACTGGCCGAACTGGGGCGGCCACCCCGAGGCGGGCCACGGCACGTCCATGGGCATGCTCAAATCCTTTGTGGACGGACTGAACCGGGCGGAGGTGGGCGATCCGCGCGGCGGAGGTTCCTACCTGGAGCGCAACATCAGCGGAATCTCGTTCCACCACAACATCGCGTTCGTCGAGAAAGGACTGAACGAGGAGGAAGGCGGACCGGCCTTCCTGCGCACCCTGTGCTAAAGCCCGGCCATCCGGTTCCACGCGGGCGACGAGGCCCCGGCCGCGGACATCGCCAGCGAGGTGATCTCCGGATCCACCAGCGGCATCTCCGGCCGGGACGACATCCACGCGGCCGCCCGCGTCGCCGGCGCGGGCAGCCGCGGATCGTCCGGCGACCAGTCGAAAGCCTCGTCGTAGCCGAGGTAGATCTGCTGGAACTCGGGATCGGCGAGCGACTCGGTCTTGTCCGCGAGCCACACCGCCGCCTCGTCCGGCGCGACGGCCTGCATGAGCACCCAGACCTCGCGTTCCATCCGCACGCCCCGCTCGCTCACCCCGATCTCCCTGAGCCGGTCGAGCAACGCGGCGGCCTCGGCGGACAGGAACAACGCGTTGCCCGCCCGCAGCCGTACGACCCGTTCGCGGGCGAGCGGCACCCCGGCCTCGGCGAGCGTGCGGATCTTGACCAGGTCGATGGCGTCCTGCGCGGAGTAGCGGTGGTAACCGGAGGCGTCGCGCGTGAAGAACCCGCGCTGCCCGGTGAACGCGCCTTCCGTGATCACGTACTCGTCGCGCGGCAGCAGCCCCATCGGGAACGGCGCGTGGTCGGCCGGCAGCTCCATCTCCGCGGACTTCCGGATCTCCGGCCGGATCAGCACCTCCAGCACCAGCCCGGAACCGGTGTCGTCGATGGTCATCACCATCGCGTCGTTGTCGTAGCCGCCCGCGACCTCCTGCGCCGCGACAGCGTTGTACGGCAACGGCTCCGGGTCCCGGTCCAGCATTCCGACGTGGTGCTCCAACGCGCGACGGACCATCGCCTGGTTGAACGGAATCCCCATCCGGCCCCTGGTTCGCGATCGACGCCACCGCGAAGTTCCGCGACGGCACGATCAGCAGCTCGGCGAACTGCCCGTTGGACGAACCACCGTGCCCGATCGCCTGCACGCCGTCGATCTCGCGCAGGAACCAGCCGACCCCGATGGCGTCGCCGAGGTTGCTGCCGCGCAGGAACGCCGTCGGCTTCCGCATCTCGGCCAGGTCGATCCCGTCGCCGTCACCGAGGTGGAAACGGGCCCACGCAAGGAGATCCGCCGCCGACGCCGCGATGCCTCCGCCGGGGTTGTTGGCGCGCCAGTGCCGCCACGGCCGGGCGATCTCGCCCTTCTCGTGCCCGACGGCGAACCGGCGCGTCATCACCGCGTCCCGGCCGAAGTGCCTGTTGCCCAGCCCGAGCGGCTCCAGCAGCACGACGCCATCGCCTGCTCGTAGGTCTGCTCGGCGACGTGCCCGGCCAGCGCGTCGTCACCCTCACCGGTGTCGACCAGGGTGCCCCAATCGAGTCCGGAGGTGTGGTTGAGCAGCTGCCGGACGGTGAACTCGCGGTCGTCCAGCAACTTCAGCTCCGGCACGCACGTGCGCACCGGCGCGTCCAGCGAGACCCGGCCGTCCGAAACCAGCCGCATGATCGCGGTGGCGGTGAAGGTCTTCGTGACCGAGCCGAGCAGGAAGAGCGTGTTCTCGTCGACCGGCAACGGGTTCTCGATGCTCGTCACGCCGTGGCTGAAGAAGTGCTCCTGCCCGTCGTGGAAGACGCCGACAGCGGCGCCGGGGATGTCGAAGCGGGTGGCGGTCTCAATCTCCGAGAAGTCTCGTCACGGCCCTCGCCGCAGCCCTGACCCGCCGGTCAGGGTCGGCGATCAGCGGGCGGACGTGTTCGGCTCCCGCGGGATCGCGCAGGCGGCCGAACGCCTCCACAGCACGGGTTCGCACCATCGCGTCGGAGTGCTTGGTCCCGATCACCAGGGCACCGCGGTGCCAATCCGGCTTGTGGCCCAGCAACCACATGTAGGCCCGCTCGACCCGAGGATCATTCACGTAACTCCACCGCTGTTCGCCTTCGATGCGCACCAGGCCTCGCCCCGCCGCGTGGCGAACCGCCCTGTCGTGGTGGTGCGAGAACAGGCTCCACAGCGTCGGCAACGCCCGAGGGTCACCGATGCGGGTCAACGCGTCCGCCGCCTCAGCCGCACGCGCGGTGTCGCAGAGGCGGATCAACGTCGTCACCGCACGGCCGTCGGCATGCCGGGCGAGCACCCGAGCCGCCCGGTCCCGCACCTGGACATCCGGATCGTCACACGCCGCCATCGCCACTTCGACCACGTCCGCGCCCCCGGTCCGGCTGAGCGCCTGCAAGGCTTCTGCACGCACCTCCGCGCTCTCGTGCCCGAGCAGCCACACCAGCGTCGGCCCCGCTTCGGCGGAACCGATGCCGCCCAGTGCCTGGATCATCGGGATCGGGTGCTCGGCGACGCGCACGGTCTCGCACATCGGGCCGACCGCCTCGGTGGCCCGCAGCGAGGCCAGCGCGACGGGAGCGTCATGCCACCAGTAAGGATCGGGCAGCAGCTCGACAAGCCGCGGGATCAGGCGCGTCCCGTTGCGATGCAACCAGTCCCGGTCGTGCCGCCACGGCATGTCCACCAGATCGAACTCCGACTCCCGCAGCGCGGCCACCGCCTCAGGCGTGCCGATCGCGGTCAGCCTCACGCGCACGGCGGTGCGAACGCCCAGCCACTCCAACTCCGGTCTGAGCAAGGCCGTACGCAGCACTTCGATCTCGCGCCCGTCGCCCTCTCCTTCCAGCAAACCGATCGCGGTCTCGGCCGCGGCCGGAACCCCGTCGGCCACCGTGCGCAGCAAGCGTTCCCGGTCGAGCAGGCCTGCTCGGTGAGCGAACCGGACAGCGACGCCGGCCTCCCAGTCGTCCGCGGAGTCCCACCACCGCTCTGCCAGTTCGGCCATCACCGAGGGGTTCAGGTCGTTCGGCTCGCCGAGCAACCTGTTGATCGCCCATTGGATCCGGTAGTCGCGCGTCTCCCCGTACTCCGCGAGCAGTTCCGGCAGGGTGCGCAGGTCCGCCGGCTCCGCAGGCGACGGCGAAACGACGGTGCGATCCGCATTCATCGCCTCGCGCACCAGCGCCGCGCGGTGCCGCACTTGGGCGGGTGCCGACCAACCGTACGACCGCAACGCCTTCACGACCTGCACGACCCGTGAGGGAACGCCCTGCAGCACCAGGTCCTCCACGGACGCCGGAACCGCGTGCAACCACGCCGCCTGTACGGCCACCCAGTCGCCGCCCTGCTCCGCGACGGCGTCGGCGACCCGTTCCAGCTGGTCCAGGAGCAGCTCGTGGTCGTACCTGAGCTGCCCCTGGTGTGCCCGCCTCGCGATGCGGCGCGCTCTAGCGATCCCCATCGCGCCATTGAAACCCCGAAGATCTACGGGATCCAGTGGTTTCCGGACACCGTGATCATCACCTGGAGCTGGATGCTCGCGCCGAAGTACGTGTCCGTGGCGATCGGCGTGCTGACCATCTTGTTCCACAACGCGTCCAGCCAGGCCTGGCTGCCCGGATCCGTCGTGGCCGCCACCGCGAACGGCGCGACGAACGCCGAGTCGCTGCCGCTGTTGATCTGCGTGCCGTTGAGCTGGTAGCCGACCGCGATCTTGCCGGGGTCGCCGCCGGTCTTGGCCTTGATCCACGTGTTCAGCTTGCGCGCCGCCGCCAGCGACTTGGCGTCACCGGTCAGTGCCGCGTCCGCGCCGATGCGCCACGGGTCGCGGCAGGCGTTGTACCAGTACTTGCCGTCGGTCGCGGCCTCCTCGAGCATCTCCCCCACGGCCGGCTTGACCGTGGAGTTGGTGTCCTGCACGAAATCCGGCAGCAGGCCGGTGCCCGCCGCGTACTTCGACTGCAGCGAGGCGATCAGGTCCTGGTGCTTGGCGCGGATGGTGTCCCAGGCCGAGTCGCCGGTCGCCCTGCGGAACGCCCGGAAGTGGTCGGCCATCCAGTCGGACGACCTGGAGCCGTAGTACTGCCTGCTGTTGTCCGGGCCGGACCAGTCGCCCATCAGCAGCAGGTTCGTGTTCGGGTTGATCAGGCTCTTCTTGATCGCGTTGACGTTCCTCACCGCGAGCTGCTTGTAGTTGTAGGTGCCGGCACTGCCCCACTGCTTGTCGGCGAGCAGCAGGCCGTAGGCGGTGTCCATGTCGCCGTCGGTCGCGCTGTCGCTGCCGTTGACGCTCTTGCAGGCGGGGTCCTGCTCGGCGGCCAGCAGGTCGGGGTTGTTGACCGACGGGTGCGCGAGCTTGTACTTCAGCAGGCCGTCGAAGATCTTCTTCGCGTCCGGGTCGGCGCCCGCCATCGTCGCGGTGATCACCATGCCGTAGCCCTGCGCCTCGGCCACGTACGGGAACTCCGCGTCCGGCGAGATGATCTGGTACCAGCCGTTGCCGCAGTTCTGCTTGACGAACGCGGACTTCCACTTCTGGTAGTAATCGACGATCTTCGCATCCAATGTGGACGTACTGCCGGACGGGCGCAGGATGCCCGCAGCGTACGAGGTCTGCCTGCTGCCGAACGGATAGCCGAGGCCGGAGGGCGGCGGTGTGGTGGTCGTGGTCGGAGGAGTCGTGGTCGTCGGCGGGTTGGTGCCGCCGTCCAGGCCGTAGACCTCGAACTCCCACAACGAATAGCCGTACACCGTGCCGTAGACGCGCACGTAACGGCCAGAACCGGACAGGGTCAGGTCGTCGATGCCACCGTCACCGGTGCTGGTCGAGAACACGTCGGTCCACGCCGAGCCGTCAGGAGAGGTCTGCACGCGGTACGACCTGGCGTACGCGGCCTCCCAGTTCAGCTTGACCCGGCTGATCGCGTGCTCCGAGCCGAGATCGACCCGCAGCCATTCCGGGTCGTGGCCCTCCACCGAGGCCCAGCGGGTCGACGTGCTGCCGTCGACCGCCTTGGCCGCCTCGAAGCCGGATCCCTCGGACGAGGAGGCCGTGACCGCCTTGCCGCGGGAGACCAGTGGATCCGCCGCCGATGCACTGGTCACCCCTGCCACGAGGAGACCGAGCACGAGCCCGGCCGCCCCCAATGCCGTCGTTCTACCGCCCACGGCCGCCTCCAGCAATTAGTTAACAAAGCTGTCAATGCGAGTGGTGGGCGACGCTATGCAGGTCAGAGCACCTGGACAAGAGGTACCGACCAGTTGTTGCGCGTTCGGACAGTGATCAGTTCCAGACCTGGCGAACAGCCTCCGCCACCGAGGCGGCCTGGGCGTACCCGGCTTCGGCGGCCGGCTTGCGACGAGCCGGGTCCAGCAGGTTCGTCCCGATCGCGGCCAGCGCGGTCTTGTCCGGGCTCACCACGATCGACGGCACGCCGAGCTTCGCGGCCTGCGCCTGCGGGGTCGCGGCGGGACTCGCCGACCGCGTCAACGGCGCCACGACCACGACCTTCGAGTACCCGGCGGCGAGGTCCACGTTGGCAACGGAGCGCATGCCGCCGTCCATGTACCGGTGGCCGTCGATCGTCACCGGCGGCCACACCAGCGGCACCGCGCAGCTCGACGCGACCGCCCGCACCAGCGGCACCCCGCTGTCCCGGTCGAACGCCACGAACTTCCCGTCCGCGGCGTCCACAGCGGTCACCTTCAACTCCCGGTCCGGCCAGTCCTGGATGGACAGTCGGGACCGGAACACCTCCAGCCGCGAGTCTTCGGACGGCGTGCGGGCCTTCAACGCCGCTCGTCCCAGCCGGGCGCGTTTTTCCGCCGCGGAGCCCGGCATCACGTAAGAAAGCGCGTACCGCACCACCATCCACGTGGTCAGTCGCGCCGGAATCTCCCCATCGGGCGGCAACAGCTGACCCGCGTAGAGGTCAGTCAGCGGCACACCGCCCGCCAACTGCGTGGCCACCACCGACCCGGCGGACGTCCCGACGAACAGGTCGGCGTCCGACAGGTCGGCGCCGCGTTCCGCCAGTCCGTGCAGAATCCCTGCCTCCCAAGCGATTCCGGTGACACCGCCACCGCCGAGGACCAACGCGCGTTTTCCGGTCACAACAGCCATCCTATGGAGTGAGACGAGTTCTTGGTCCATGGTCGGGCTTGGTAATCTGAAAGGCGAGGCCGAGAAGCGCTGCAACGGGCCATGGTCGCCTGCCACGCTCGGCATCGTTCCACCACGTGCAAGGGCGCTTCCGACATTTCGGGAGCGCGCGTGGATGGTCTCAAGTCCCTGCTGAACCAGCGGATCGCGGTGCTGGACGGCGCCTGGGGCACGATGTTCCAGCAGGCGAAGCTCGCCCCCGCCGACTACTACGGCACGGAGTTCGCCGACCACCACCTGGACGTCGCGGGAGACCCGGACCTGCTCAACCTCACGCGCCCGGACCTGGTGCTCGACGTGCACCGGCAGTACCTCGCGGCGGGCGCGGACATCACGACCACCAACACGTTCACCGCCACGTCGATCGGCCAGGCCGACTACGGGCTCGAACACCGCGTGCGCGACATGAACCTCGCGGGCGCCCGGCTGGCCCGCCAGGCGGCGGACGAGTTCGGCGGCCGGTTCGTCGCCGGTTCGGTCGGCCCCCTCAACGTCACCCTCAGCCTGTCGCCCAAGGTCGAGGACCCCGCTTTCCGCGCTGTCACGTTCGAGCAGGTCAAGGCCTCCTACGCGGAACAGATCGCGGCGCTGCACGAAGGCGGCGTCGACCTGCTGCTGATCGAGACGATCTTCGACACCCTCAACGCGAAGGCCGCCATCACCGCGGCCCGCGAGGTGGCGCCCGACCTCCCGCTGTGGATCTCGGTGACGATCGTCGACCTGTCCGGCCGCACGCTGTCAGGCCAGACCGTCGAGGCGTTCTGGGACTCGATCGCGCACTCGAAGCCGCTGGTCGTCGGCGTCAACTGCTCGCTGGGCGCGGAGGAGATGCGCCCGCACGTCGCCGACCTCGCGCGGCTAGCGGACACCTACGTCGCCTGCCACCCCAACGCCGGACTGCCCAACGCGTTCGGCGGCTACGACGAGACGCCGGACGAGACCGCGGCCCTGCTGAAGGACTTCGCGGGCAACGGCATCGTGAACATCGTCGGCGGCTGCTGCGGCACCTCCCCCGCGCACATCGAGGCGATCGCCGACAGCGTCCGGGGCACGGCCCCGCGCACGGTGGTGGAACCCCGTGACACCACCAGGTTCAGCGGCCTGGAGACGTTCGAGATCGGCCCCGACACCGGCTTCGTGATGATCGGTGAGCGCACCAACGTCACGGGTTCGGCGAAGTTCCGCAGGCTGATCGAGGCCGACGACCACCAGGCGGCGCTCGCGGTGGCGCTGGACCAGGTCCGCGGCGGCGCGAACCTGCTGGACGTCAACATGGACGCCGACCTGCTCGACGGCGAGCAGGCGATGACGACGTTCCTGAACCTGATCGCGACCGAGCCGGAGATCGCCCGCATCCCGGTGATGATCGACAGCTCCCGCTGGAGCGTGCTGCAGGCAGGTCTGCGGTGCGTGCAGGGCAAGGGCGTGGTCAACTCGATCAGCCTCAAGGAGGGCGAGGGCCCGTTCCTGGAACAGGCCCGCACGATCCGCGACTACGGCGCCGGCGTCGTGGTGATGGCGTTCGACGAGCAGGGCCAGGCCGACACGACCGAGCGCAAGGTCGAGATCTGCGGCCGCGCCTACGACCTGCTCACGCAGCAGGCCGGGTTCCCGGCCGAGGACATCATCTTCGACCCGAACGTGCTCGCCGTCGCGACCGGCATCGAGGAGCACAACGGTTACGCCAAGGCGTTCATCGACGCCCTGCCGCTGATCAAGCGGCGATGTCCGGGCGTCCGCATCAGCGGCGGCATCTCGAACCTGTCGTTCTCCTTCCGCGGCAACGACGTCGTCCGCGAGGCCATGCACTCGGCGTTCCTGTTCCACGCCGTCAAGGCCGGCCTGGACATGGGCATCGTCAACGCCGGCCAGCTCGTCGTCTACCAGGACATCCCAGCCGACCTGCTGGAACTGGTCGAGGACGTCATCTTCGACCGCCGCGAGGACGCCACGGACCGGCTCGTCACGCACGCCGAGACGGTCAAGGGGCCCGGCACGAAGCGCGTCGTGGACCTGAGCTGGCGCGAGGCCCCGGTCGGCAAGCGGCTCGAGCACGCGATCCTGCACGGCGTCGTCGACTTCATCGAGGACGACACCGAGGAAGCCCGGCAGGCCCTGCCGCGTCCGCTGGACGTGATCGAGGGCCCGCTGATGGACGGTATGAAGATCGTCGGCGACCTGTTCGGCGCGGGCAAGATGTTCCTGCCCCAGGTGGTGAAGAGCGCCCGCGTGATGAAGCGCGCGGTCGCGTACCTGGAGCCGTTCATGGCGAACGAGCCGAAAGCGACGGCCGGCGGCAACGGCAAGGTCGTGCTCGCCACGGTCAAGGGCGACGTGCACGACATCGGCAAGAACATCGTCGGCGTCGTCCTGGGCTGCAACAACTACGAGGTGATCGACCTCGGCGTGATGGTCCCGGCCGCCAAGATCCTCGACACCGCGATCCGCGAGCACGCCGACGTCATCGGCCTGTCCGGGCTGATCACGCCGTCGCTGGACGAGATGGTCTCGGTCGCCGAGGAGATGCAGCGGCGCGGCATGAAGCTGCCGTTGCTGATCGGCGGCGCCACCACCTCCCGCCAGCACACGGCCGTGAAGATCGCACCGGTCTACGACGAGCCGGTCATCCACGTGCTCGACGCGTCACGGGTCGTCGGCGTCGTGTCCGACCTGCTGGACGACCGGCGCGGCCACGAGCTGAACATCGCGAACCGCGTCGAGCAGGCCCGGCTGCGCGAGCAGCACGAAAACCGCAAGTCGGTGCCACTGCTCAAGCTCGAAGCCGCGCGGGCGAACTCGGAGAAGGTTGATTTCTCCGAATTGCCGACCCCGGCATTCACCGGAACTCGCGTGATGACTCCGACGCTCTCCGAACTGCGCGAGTTCATCGACTGGACGTTCCTGTTCCTCGCCTGGGAACTCAAAGGCAAGTTCCCGGCGATCCTGGAGCAGCCGGTCGCGCGCGAGCTCTATGACGACGCGACTACGTTGCTTGACGAAATCATCGCGGAGGACTTGTTCACCGCGAGGGGCGTCTACGGCTACTGGCCGGCGCATTCCGACGGCGATGACATCCTGCTCGGCAACGGTGTGCGAATCCCGATGCTGCGCCAGCAGACGAAGAAGCCGCTGTCGCGCCCGAACCGGTGCCTGTCGGACTACGTGGCACCGGAGGGCGACCACCTCGGTGGGTTCGCGGTGACGATCCTCGGCGCCGAGAAGCTGGCGGCGAAGTACGAGGCCCAGAACGACGACTACCGCGCCATCATGGTGAAGGCGCTGGCAGACCGGCTCGCCGAGGCGTTCGCCGAGTGGATCCACCTGCGGGCGCGGCGCGACTGGTTCGAGCCGGACGCCGAACCGCGGCTCGCTGACCTGCACGCCGAGAAGTTCCGCGGCATCAGGCCGGCGCTGGGCTACCCGGCCTGCCCGGACCACGCGGTGAAGCGCGAGTTGTTCGATCTCCTCGGCGCGGAGGAGATCGGCGTCTCGCTCACGGAGTCGTTCGCGATGAACCCGGCGGCGAGCGTGAGCGGCCTGATCTTCCAGCACCCGGAGGCGAAGTACTTCACCGTCGGGAGGCTCGGCCGTGACCAGGTCGTCGACTACGCGCGCCGGTACGGCAAGCCGGTGGCCGAGGTCGAGCAGTGGCTGCGCCCGAACCTGGGTTACGAACCCGCCTGACAGTTCCGCAACGTGAAAGCGCTTCCCGGTTCTGTTGTGCACAGTGCTGGGCGTTATCCCGATTTGGCACCAAGCGATGTAGCATCGGCCGCCATGCGAGCTGCGGCACTGCTGCTGGGTCTGGTGCTGTTATCCGGGTGCGGTGGTGCCGCGAAGTCGGAGGCGCTTCCGCACGTCGGTTTCGTGGTCAAGCGCACAGGCGGTTCCTTCGCACAGGAGATGACCAGCGGTTTTCACGAAGGAGTCGGCCGCATCGGTGGTGTCAGCGCGACCGTGACGGGCCCGCCGGGGCAGGACGGGCACAAGGAAGTCGAGTTGTTCCGGGATTTGACGATGGCGGCGAAAGGCGGAATCGCCGTCGCCACGTCGGAACCGGCGCTGATGGCACCGTCGATCGGTGAGGCGTTGACCCAGCACGTCGCCGTCGTCGGTGTGGACATGCGCCTCACCGCGAGTTCCAAGGTGAAACTGCACGTCGGTAACGACAACTACGAACTCGGCGAAAAGCTGGCTGACGAGTTGATGCGCCGATTGCCCCCGGACGCGACCGGAACAGTGGTGGTGGGAAACACCGCGCCGGGACTCGCCGGGTTCGACGACCGGGCCGACGGACTACGGGGTCGATTCGCCGAGAAACTACCGAGGGTATTGGTGCTGGGCCCGTTCGACACGCAACGTGATGACGAAGCGAATCGCGACGCGTGGCAGCGATTGGTGGCAGCGAACCCGAACGCCCTGGCGTTCGTTGGAACGGGCGACTGCGACGGGGTCAACCTCGCCGCGATACGGACCGAGAGGTCGGCGAAGTGGCTGGTGGGCGGTTTCGGGGTCGACCCGAGAACGTTGCAGGCGGTGCGGGACGGCGCGATGGTGGCGACGATCTCCCCGGAGCACTACCTCAAGGGCGCCGTGGCGGGCTGGTTGCTCGCCCGGCACGCGACAGGTGCGGCGGCACTGCCCGCGGGCTGGGTCGAGACGCCGGGGCTGACGGTGACCACCGCGAACCTCGATCAGATCCTGCACCGGCAGGAGTCGGAGAAGGCGCGCAAGGACTTCTTCCAGCCTCAGATCGACAGCTTCGTCGAGGATCCGGCGAGCTGGGTGCGACCGTTGGAGCAGGCACGGTGAGCTTTTGGGAAGGCCGGGCCACCGCACGCGTGGCCACGGTGGGGCTGACGCTCGGGCTGCTCGCCCTCGCGGGTCTGGCGCTGTGGAGCAGCGTCAGCGCGCAGGCGACGACCGCGCACGTCCGCGCGCTCAACAACTCCAGTGAGCGGTGGAGCCGCGTGCTGGAGCACATCAACGTCGCCGACAACGCCTTACGCGACATCCAGGTCGCACGCACAGAGCAAACCATCGAGCCGTTGGAGAACTCGGTCGGTTCCGCGCGCGACGAGCTTGAGTGGCTGCGCACGCAGGGCCAGCCGAACGACATGGCGGTCGCGGCACGGTTGTTGCCCCTCTACGACCAGACCACGGACATCCTGCGCAAGGTCATCGCAGGCCAGGACCCGTTGCAGGCCGACCAGGCGGGGCTCGCGCACTCGTCGTTGCGCCGCCAGATCTCCTCGACGATCGGCGCCCAGCGGCTCGACACCACCGAGTACCTGAGCGCGGCCGACGAGAAGAACTCGCAGCTGCGCGTCGCCCAGATCGTGGCGTTCGTGCTGGACGCGTTCCTGGTGGGACTGTTCGGCATGGTCCTGCTGGGACACCGCCGCAAGATCCTGCGCCAGGCCGCGAAGAACGAGCACGAGGCCCACCACGACGCCCTGACCGGTCTGGCCAACCGGACGCTGCTCGCGCGCCGGATGGAACAGGCCGTGGTGAAGGCGCGCAAGAAGGACGAGCCGCTGGCGTTGCTGATCGTGGACCTGGACAGGTTCAAGGAGGTCAACGACTCGCTCGGGCACCACTCCGGCGACCTGCTGCTGCGCCAGGTGGCGAACCGCCTCTCCTGGGCTGTGCGCGACACGGACCTGGTGGCACGGCTGGGCGGCGACGAGTTCGCCGTGCTGCTGCCCGGCGTCGGCTCGGCCGAGAACGCCGGCATGGTGGCGGAGAAGATCCTGCAGGCCCTGGCCATGCCGGTGACGCTGGAGGGTCTGGAGCTGGAGATCGCGGGCAGCGTCGGTGTGGCGCTGTGCCCGTCCGACTCAGGTGACGGCCACGAACTGCTGCGGCACGCGGACATCGCGATGTACGCCGCGAAGCGCGAGAAGTCCGGTGTGGCCGTGTACGACGCACGCCTGCACGAACGCGGCGCCGCACACCTGACCGCCGTGACCGAGCTGCGGCACGCGATCGACCGCGGCGAGCTGTTCCTCCACTACCAGCCCAAGGCCCTGGCCGACACGGGCGCGGTGTGCGGCGTCGAGGCATTGGCCCGCTGGCAGCACCCGACGCGCGGACTCGTGCGTCCCGACGAGTTCATCCCGATCGCCGAGGAGAACGGCCTCATCGAGCCGCTCACCCGCTACGTCATCGACGCCGCGCTGCGCCAGTGCCGCGCGTGGTCGGACGCGGGCTGGGAGGTGCCGGTGTCGGTGAACGTGGGCGCGGCCTGCCTGCACCACACGGAGTTCCCCGGTGACGTGGCCGACCTGATCAAGCGCCACGGGCTGCCCGCGCGGTTGCTGACGCTGGAGATCACCGAGTCCGCGATCATCTCGGACCCGGACCGCGCGGTGGAGGTGTTGCGCGGCCTGACCGAGCTCGGCGTGCGGCTGTCCATCGACGACTTCGGCACCGGGTACTCGTCGATCTCGTACCTGCGGAGCATGCGGGTGCACGAGATGAAGCTCGATCGGTCGTTCGTCACGCACATGTGCACCGACGCCGGCGACAGCGCGATCGTGCACGCTCTCGTTGCCCTGGCCCGCAACTTCGGCCTGCAGGCCGTGGCCGAGGGCGTGGAGGACCAGGACACCTGGACGGCCTTGGCCAAGGCCGGTTGTGACGTGGTCCAGGGATATTTCCTCAGCGAGCCGTTGCCCGCCGAGGAAATCGTCGCCTGGCTGGGAGATCGCGCGGCCGCTCACGCGTAGGGGTCGGTGTCCCGCCACTGGTTGATGAACGGCTTCATGAACTCGACCATGGCGGGCAACTGGTCCGCACACGACAGGTAGGCGATCACCCGGATCGCGCCGACCGAGTTGACGAACCTGAGGACGTCCTTGTCGAGCGGCCGCAGGTCGTTCCTGGCGGCACCGCGGTCGTAGGCGGCTTCGAGCTCCAGGCCGAGGCCGCCGAGATCCCACTCGACCGGGCCGCGCGTGATGAGCTCGAAGTCGGAGAACAACGGGCCGTTCGTGCTCGCGAAGATGTTCGCGGGCGGCGAGTCGCCGTGGATCGGCTGCAGGTCGACGTTCGGAAACGCCTTCCGGAACGCGTTTTCGTCGCTGACGAGCGGTTCGAGGACCTGCCATTCCTGCTTGGCCCTGGCGAGGTCCTGCGGGTCGACGATGTCCGGGCTGTTGTCGAGCCTGTCGAGCGCCTCCGTCACGAACCTCGGTTCCGCCGAGGACAGGAAGTCCAGTTCGCCCAGGTAGTTCTTCAGGGCCTTGTGGAGGTCCGCGGTGAGCTCGGAGTTCTTGACGTAGTCCGGTTCCTTGGTCTTGTCCTCGTCGGTGAACGGCCAGAAGGTCATCGAGAAGCCGTTCTTCTGGACCGGTTTGCGCTCCAGCAGTGGGCTCGGTGGGATGACCGGGGTGCCCTGGTCGTGCAGCCACTGCGCCACGTCCAGCTCCTGCTGCTGGCGCTTGGCCAGATCTGCCAGGGTGGTCGTGTGCGGGAGGACGGTCGGGATCCGGGCCACCACCGGGGATGGCGCGAGGTGCACGACCACGGAGAAGAGTTCGTAGAGGACCTTGCCCTCGGTGATCTCGAGACCTAGTTCGCGACCCGCGGCCACGGCTGCTTCTTTGGCGGCGTCGGTGCGGTGGGCGATGTCTTCTGGGGTCGCGAACGCTGTCATGGCACGATCGTGTCACGACCCCTGTGGTGTGTGCAGATCATTTATGGTGGGCCCAACGCGCCAGGCTCGGGCTGTTCTTCGACGCGCGGCGCTGGACCGGCGAGCCTTGGGGGATCACATGCGCGACCATTCCTGGGCTGACGCCCATCCCGGCGAACAGCCGTTCCTGGGCGAGATCTTCTCGCTCGCGTTCGTCCGCGACGTCGAACCTCTCGAAGCAATGCGGCGGATCGGCGGCCTGCCGGACACCCTGGCCGAGCGCACACCGGAGCAGATCTGCGCGCTGCGCAACTTCGACGACGGCTACCCGGAAGTGGTCTGCGCGCTGGCGCTCGGCGAGTGGATGGTGCTCGTCCAGCCGACGGGGTTCTGGCTGGCGCACCTGACCGTCGCGTTGTCGCGGGGCACTGAAGCTGTTTCGCTGTCACGGCACGACTACGCGACGTCGAGCTTCAACCACGCTGTGGACGGCACGCTCGTCGGCGGCTTCGACGTGAACTACCCGCCCGTGCACTACGGCGCGGACACCGAACGGTTGCTCGGCCTGATGCGCGAGGCGGGGTTCGACCCCGACGACGAGGAGGGCGAGCACGATGCCGGCATCAGCGGCGCGTTGCGGCTGGCCGAGCTGATCACCGGGGTCGCGCCGACGTTCGGCCAGCTCGTCGCGCCGTTGCCGAGCATGCACTTCGACCACTGGTTCAGCCGCCACCGTCCATCCGGTTCCCCCTCCGAGCACACCGCCGAGGAGATCATCGCGGAACTGGACCTGGCGCGGACGCCCGGTCTGGTCGAGACACTGGCGGCGGCCCGGCGCGGCGAGCACGTCGTCGTGACGCCGGAAAGCGAGCTGGGACAACACGTGCGCGAGTGGTCCACGCTGTCACGGCGCGCGAGCAGGTCGCTCAACAGCGCACGTGGCCGGATGAGCGACCAGGAGCGCGCACGTGGTCACCGGTTCGGCTGGCTGCTCCAGGAGCTGTCCTTCGCGTTCCGGCCGGACCTGGCCTGGTGCCGTGGCCCTAAGCAGGCTGCCTGAAGTCTTGTCCGTTACTCGCGGGGCGGTTCGGCGTCGGGCCCGATGGCGTCTGCAAGTACCACCAACTCAACATCAACAGGCATCTTTCTACTACCAACGGGGCGTTTCGGGCCCGAGAACCTGGTGCCGGTGCTGCGGGATGCGGAACAGGTCGGGTGTAGTTGACGGCGATTCGATCAAGAGTTGGTGGTACTTGCAGACGCTCTCGGCGCCAACGGGTCGCTGAGGTTCCGGACAGGACTTCTAGCCAGGTGCTCAGTGGTCGCAGCAGACGCGTTCCGCCCACTCCGGTTCGTGCCACCAGTGCTTGTTCTCGGCTGACGGCAGGGCCGGCAGGTCCGCGGCGTAGGCGCCGAAGGTCGGCTGCTCGCCGCGGTACGGCTCCAGCAGGTCCCCGACGCGGTGGAGCTGTCCGCCGACCATGACCTGCTTGACGTTCGCCGCCGCCCTGATGTCGGTGAGCGGGTCGCCCTCGACGAACGCGATGTCCGCGGGTGCGCCCGCGCGGATCGTGCCGAGGGGCAGGCCCAGCCACTTGGCCGGGTTGCGGGTGGCGGTGATGAGCGCTTCCCGTGGGGTGAAGCCGTATTCGACGAGTGCGCGCAGGTTCATGTGCGTGGCGGTGGCGGGGCTGTCGAGTGGTGCGTCGGTGCCGCAGATGACGAGGCCGCCACCGCGGTGGACCTTCAGGGCGAACTCGACCCAGCCGCGCAGGATCGCGCGGGACGAGGTGCCGGCCGGGGTGCCCTGGTTGTTGGCGTCGGCCAGGTTCCGCTCGTACTCCCACGGCGGGTAGAGCACGCGGGTGCGTTCGTCGGTGGCGAGCGACTTGTCCTTGTCGTACAAGGCGCGCGAGTGGAACAGCGTCGGTGTCATCGACATGCCGGAGCTGGTGAAGAGCGCGACCACGTCCTGGTACGCGCGGCCCTGGCGGGTGATGGTGTGGGAGTAGCCGAGGCGGTTGGTGGCACCGACGTGTTCCATGCCGTCCATGCCGATGTTGGCCGCCGGGTACAGGTAGTGCGAGGACAGCGGGACCTGCGATCGCTGCACGGCCGCGCGTTGCAGTTCGACCGGCAGGCGCACATAGGTCTTGATCATGTCGTAGTCGAGCTCGTGGGCGCGGCGCAGTTCGAGGTCGAGCTGGGCCTTGTTGAGCGTCGGGCGCATGAAGTTGTAGTAGACGCGGGAACCGTCGACGGCTTCACCGGTCGCGTAGAACCGCGGCCCGACAAGGGATCCCGCGGCGAGCGCCTCGCGGGTCTCGACCATCTGGTAGACCGGGTCGCCGGGTGAACGGACCGTCGTGATGCCGTAGGCCAGCCACACCAGGCCCTGGCGCGCACCCCACTGGCGGCCGCGCAGGTGCCAGTGGTTGTGGGCGTCGATCAGGCCGGGGATCGCGGTCAGGCCCGAGGCGTCGACGTCGGCGCGGCCGTGCTGCGGCCGGATCTCCTTGACCGCACCGTTCTCCACGACGATGTCGACGTTGCGCTTGAGCTCGTGCGCCTCGCCGTCCCAGTAGGCGCCGACGCGGATCACCTTGCGCTCAGGCGCCTGCGGCCTGCGCCAGCTCAGGTCGTGCCGGATCGTCGTGGGCCTGCCGTCCAGTGTGGACCTTCGCAGTCTGCCGTTGTTCAGGTACACCAACGCGTCGTTGCCCTGCCACGCCAGCGAGTCGGTGAACTCGCGGGTCACCTGGCGCGGTTCGCCGAGGAAGGTTCCCTTGGCGTCCACCGGAACGACCCACGCGACGCTCTCCACGACGAACGCGATGTGCTTGCCGTCCGGCGACCACACCGGGCCGTCGTCGCCGCGCGTCGCGATCGAGCGGAACGGCATGGGCTCGGTGTACTTGAGCTCGCCGCTGACCAGGTCGACGCTCAGGACCTGGCTGGTGCCTTCGCGGAACCGGCGCGAGAACGGCTTCACCGCGGCGAGGGCGACCGTGTTCCCGTCCTTCGACCAGGTCGGCCTGCCCGGCTGGAACAGCGTCGGCGTGACCTGCCGGCGGCCCTGCTGGTCCGCGATCCACAGCTGGCCGTCCTGGTCGAGGTAGGCGACCCTGGTGCCGTCCGGCGAGTACCGCGGCATGAGCTGCGCGTGCGGCGCCAGCGCGAACACCTTGTCGTCGCCCGTGTTCAGGTCGCGGACCCGCAGCTGCGCGACGCCGGTGCGGTCGCTGGCGTAGATCAGCTTCGTGCCGTCCGGCGAGAAGTCCGGGTCCGAGTCGAAGTACCTGCCGTTGGTGATCTTCTTGGCCCTGCCGTCGCTCAGCAGGTAGATCGCGTTCAACGCCCGGAAGGCGATCTTCCTGCCGTCCGGAGACACGACCGGGCTCGCGATGCCCTTGACCGCACCGCCGACGAGGTTCTTCGTGCGGTGCGGCCGCCGCGTCGTGCGCACCGGGACCGTCGCCTCGAACGGAATGTCCTTTGTGGACCCGCTGGAGCGCGACCGGATGACGCCGTCGGCGGTGTACAACACGCTGTCGCCGTCCCAGATCGGCGCGAACCCGAACACGTCCTGCCCGGTGACGACCGCCGTGGCACCCAGCATCAGATCGGCCTGACCGGGCCGCATCCGCGTGTAGCTCGGCTGGTCACCCGGACCGAACGCGGCGCCGAACAGCTGCGCACCCGCGGGCGCCGTGACGAGCCGCTCGCGCTTGCCGTCCAACGACACCACGTCGACCGCGGCGTTGCCGACGGTGACGATGATCCGCGTGCCGTCACCGGACCACTGCGGCGCCGCGGCCTCGTCCGGCACGCCGGTGAGCTGAGTGATCGCATTCGTCGCCACGTCCAGCACGTGCACGCCGTAGCTTCCGGCCCGGTCGCTGACGAACGCGATCTTCGTGCCGTCCGGCGAGAACGCGGGCTCGCGGTGGTCGAACCTGCCACTCGTGAGCTGCTTCAGACCACCGCCGTCGAGCCCCATCACGTACAGGTGGTAGTTGCCGTCCCGATAGGACTGGAACGCGATCTGGCCGCCCGGCCCGAACGACGGCAACGTGGCGTCCTGCAGCTCGTCGGTCAGCTTGCGCGCCGTCCCACCCGCGGCCGGCAGCACCCAGATCGCCGTCACGAGGTCGATCGCCAGCCACTTGCCGTCCCGCGACCGCGACACCGAGATGTTGGTGCCCTGCGTCAGCTTCACCCCGGTGCCGGACGCCTCGGCGGTGCCGATGGTCAGCGTGGACGCGGCGGTGGCGACGGCAGCGGCCTGGCCGGTGCGAGTCAGCAGTTCACGACGCGACAGTTCCATGACGGCGGCACTCCCCAGTGTTGATCCCCTACGAGATCCAGCCTGCCACTGAAGGAGCCGCGCGCTATCGACCGTTCGGTCTAGTGAGCCGCTTCGACGTTTCTTTTGAGACGACCCAAATCCGCGCGTATGCTGCGCCGCACCTGCCAGCGCATCAACGGTTCCGCGACCGCGAAGAACCCGCCAGGCGACCCCGTTGCCCGGATCGCGACGTTCGTCCCGCCCGGCACGTCCTCCAGCTCGTACCGCACGGTCATCGGAAACGGCTTCTCGACCTTCATCTCGATCAGCCGGTCCGGTTCGTGCGCCGTCACCACGTAGCCGTAGTCGAACGTCCGCCCCAGGAACTTCGCCGTCCGCACGACCGTGGCGCCCTGCACCAGCAACCCGGTCTGATCAGGGCGCGACGCGGTGATTCCACCTGTCCACGCGAGGTCGTGGGCGGGATCGAACATGTAGGCCGCGACCTCGGCCCGCGGCCTCCGCACGACGACCTCGGGCCGCACGTCCACACTCATGGCCGGAGGCTAGTCCCAGCAGGACTAGAGAGCGAGCGCACCCTCGATGCGGGCGACCATCGCGTCCTCGGCGTCCACCACGACGCCGTCGGCCTCCGCGACCTCACGGCAGATCGCCAGCACGGCGTGCGGGAACGACGCCGCGTCCTCGGGCGAGCGGGCCGTGAGGGTCTTCATCGTGCGGCGCAGGGCCTCCAGGATGACCGGCTCGATCTCCTCGTCGGTCCCGGCGGGCACGGACGGGCGGGCGCCGCCCAGGACGGTGCGCAGGTCGGGCGACAGGTTGGACAGGGCACGCAGGCCGGCGAAGCGTTCCTCCAGCACGGGGCCGGGGTCGGCGTGGGAGACCAGCAGCATCGCGCCGTACACGGCGGTGCGCAGCGTGCGGCTCTCCTCGTCGGTGTAGAAGATCATGTGGCCCACTCTAATGTCGTCGGTCAGGCGGTTGTGGCGGTACTGATATGAGGACTCGCGGTCGCGCCGCCGGTTGCGTCGCACACCGCGAAATGCCTCGAAAACACGTGTGACGGACGTCTACGGCATCCCGGGCGAACAAAGAGAGCCGTCCGTGCGTTGAGATGGTTTGAGACAGCGACTCTGGAGGATGGACGAATGACGACCACCGCGGCCCGCCCCCGCATCACGGTACGGCGGGTGGTCTTCACGCTCGTCCTCCTGACGGTCACGACACTGCTGTTCTGGGTCCCGTTCGAGGGCCTGTTCGCGGCCAGTGCGGAGTGGCCCGACCCGGTTCGCCCGATCGCCGCGGTCATCTTCGCCGCGGCTGCCATCTCCATGATCGTGCTGTTCACGAAGCGGAACTCCGACCGCGCCGCGCGGATCTCCCAGTTCCTGCTCGGCTTCGTCTGGATCGCGTTCGTCTGGACGCTGATCTCGGACGTGCTCAGGCTCGCCCTGGCCGTCGGCGGCGTCGAGAACCCGTTCCGCTCCCGCCTGATCGCGGTCCTGCTCGCAGTCCTCATCGCCGCGGTCACGGTTTACGGCGTCTACGAGGCCATGCGCGTGCCGCGGATCAAGCGCCAGGACGTCACGATCCCGCGCCTCGACCCGGCGTTCGACGGCCTGACCGTCGCGGTCATCACCGACACCCACTACGGCGCCATCAACCGCGCGAAGTGGTCACGCGGCATGGTCGACGCGGTCAACAAGCTCAACGCCGACGTCGCCGTGCACGTCGGTGACATCGCGGACGGCACCGCCGACCAGCGCCTGGAGCAGGCCACCCCGCTCGGCGACGTCAACACGAAGCACCGCTTCTACATCACCGGCAACCACGAGTACTACTCGAACGCGCAGGGCTGGATCGACCTGATGACGCGGCTGGGCTGGAAGGCGCTGCGCAACGAGCACGTGACGCTGGAGCAGGGCGACGCCCGCCTGGTGTTCGCGGGCATCGACGACATCACCGCCAGCCACTCCGGCGAGCCCGGCCACGCCGCCGACCTCTCCACGGCCCTGCGCGGCACCGACGGCACCGCGCCGGTCGTGCTGCTCGCGCACCAGCCGTCGGAGATCAAGAAGGCCGTCGAGGCGGGCGTGGACCTGCAGCTGTCCGGGCACACGCACGGCGGCCAGATCTGGCCGTTCCACTACCTCGTGCGGTTGCAGCAGCCGGTGGTCGCCGGCCTGAGCAGGCACAGCGAACGCACCCAGCTCTACACCAGCCGCGGCGCCGGTTTCTGGGGCCCGCCGATGCGCGTGTTCGCGCCCAGCGAGATCACCCTGCTCACCCTCAGAGCGAGCTGAGGTGGCCTGAGTCGTTGAACCGCACCAGGGCAGGCGACTCGCCGCTCCGGTAGCGGATCACGGTCAGCGCGGCGTTGTCGTGGTTCAGCGTCAGCCACCGCTCCGGCGGGGCGTCCAGCGCGTCCCGCACCAGCCAGCTGATCAGGAACGAGTGGGTCACCACCAGCACCGGGCCGTCGCCGGGGCGCGCGAACCGCGTCTCGGCCTCGTGCGCCAGTGCGGGCCCGCGAGTGCGTTCGGACTCGGGGAACTGGTCGAAGAACTCGTCGTGCTCGGGGACGAAGTGCGGCACGAAGTCATCGGCCGCCGCCTCGACCCGGCAGGGCACCTTCAGCACCTCGGCGAGGATCGACGCGGTTTCGGCAGCACGCGGTAGCGGACCGTGGTGCACCGCCGCGAAACCCGTGCCGCGCAACCGTTCCGCGAGCAGCTCGGACTGCTTCCGGCCGCGTGCGGTCAGCCTGGACTCGTCCTTCGTCGCCTCGCCGTGCCGGACCAGATGGAGATCTCTCACGCCGTGCAGTCTGCCTTGATGGCACTCGCGGCGTGATGGGCGTAGGTGGGTCCGGAGTTGTTCCAGTCCTGACCACGGGTGAGCAGCTGCACGGTGAGGTTTCCGCTGGACTTGAACTTGCCAGCGCTGACCCACTGGCCGCGCTTGTCGACCTGCTTGATCGCGAACGAGGCCATCGGGGTGCCGCCGACGCCGTTGCGGTCGAACACGTAGTACACGGTCGGGTTACCCCCGACCTCCTCGAGGTTGCCGTTCGGGACGTGCACGGAGACGTCGCACGTGCCGGAGATGGCGAACGTCCACTGCCCGTAGGCGGAGGCGTCGTCGCGGCGGGAGTCGCCGGACATCGGGATCGACACGAACGTCGAGCCGCACTTGCCGTCGCCGTGGTCGACCCAGCCCTTGCGGCCGTCGCGGTACAGGCCCACGTTGCTGTAGCCGCCACAACCGGGCCCCATGGTCAGCGACTTGACACCAGCGGGAGCGCGGTTGCCGGTGTCGTTGCCGGCCGGTGGCGGTGGCGCGGCCTGCGGCGTGGTCGTCGTCGGGATGAGGCCCAGCGCCGAGGACGCGAGCGTCGAGTTCACGTTGCTCGACTCTTCCGGCAACGCCTCCGGCGGCGTGATGAGGCCGGGCACGTAGCTGTGCGAGGGCGCGGCGATGTCCGTGCCGCCGTCACCGGACCCGCTGCTGAACGTCACGACCGCGATTCCCGTGAGGACGAGGAGCGCGGTGACGGCGGCGATCACGGCGACGCGCCGGTTGAGCGGACGGTGCGGCGGCTTCTCCTCCTGCGCCGGCAGATCGCCTGCCGCGGCCCATCGTTCGCGGCCCCTGGCGCGGGCAGCCTCCATCAACTCTGGGTCGGGCGCCAGATGACGCTCGGTCGGTTCGTCGGGGAACTGGGTCGGCACGGAGCGCAGTGTGCCAGCACCACAGGGTCACCCGAACGCGTGGTTCTTTCGCGAACGGGTCGTTTGAACTCAATGCACCGCACGCTGTGTCGACCGTTAGGCCGTTTCGTCTACGTTCCGTCACAATCGCTGGACCAGGCGGACCCCCATTCCTGACTCGTGAGTCAGGCTAAGCACCGTCCCGCACCTGCGGACACCAGCCTCGCCGGGCCGAAAAAACCGGATCTTGTTCCGGTACGCGGGTCACAGTCGGGAAACACCTGCAGAACGCGTTGATCTCGCAGCGTTTCAGAGCAGCGGAACCGGTTCAGGAGAGGGCGTCGATCAACGCGAGATCTGGCGGCACGAGCGTCGTCGACAGGACGAGTTCCCGCATCAGGTTGTCGTTCAGCGCGTTCCCGGCGGGTTCGCCGACCTCCTCGCGGACGAGGCCCGGCAGTGGGGGACAAGGACGTCGCCGATCCGTCGACGCTGTGCCCTGGCGCGATCGAGTTGGCCGAAGCGGCGGTCGCGAGGCTTCCGCAGGACGCGATCCCACTGGCCGAAGCGGCGGTAGCCAAGGCTCCCTGCGCCGCTTAGGGTGCCGACCCATGTCAGGTAGACAGGTCGTCGTGCTGCTGGCCGCCCTCGTGGCGGGTTGCGGCACGGCCGTCCAGGGAAATCCCGTCGCCGCCCCGCAACTGCCCACGACGTCGACGTCGCAGACCGTCACCGTCGTGACGACGACTCCACCGCCGAACAGCAGTGCCGCTCCCCCGCCGCCCGCTCCGCCGCCCCCACCTCCTCCCGTCGCGAAGTTCGGCAACCCGAACGGTGGCGCCGCCGTGCCACCCGAAGCCGCCGCCGAGGACACCTCCAAGCCCACCCGCGTGGTCGGCACCGGCGCTCCCGCGTCCTGCACCTCGCAGGCCGTGGTCGACGCGCTCGCCGCCGGCGGGGTCATCACCTTCGACTGCGGGCCGAACCCGTTCACCATCCCCATGGCCGCGACCGCGAAGGTCCGCGCGAAGACCGTCCTCGACGGCGGCGGCCGGATCACGTTGAGCGGCCAGGGACAGCGCCGGGTGCTCGACCACAACGCGCCGAGGCTGGTGGTCCAGAACATCACCCTCGCCGACGGCAACTCGACGGGCGACACGGCCGACGGCGGGGGCGGCGGCGCGATCATGGTGCGCGGTGGTCAGCTCAAGGTCGTGAACTCCCGCTTCGCCGGCAACAAGTGCGACACCAACGGCCCGGACCTCGGCGGGGCCGCGATCCGGGTGACCGACTGGGCCGACAAGGTGCCCGTCTACATCACCAGCAGCACGTTCGAGGGTGGCGTGTGCTCCAACGGCGGTGCGTTGAGCAGCATCGGCGCGTCGTGGGTGGTGCTCAACAGCCTGATGAAGGGCAACAAGGCCATCGGCAAAGGGGCGAACCCGGCGCGCGGCGGCACGCCGGGTGGCGGCAGCGGTGGCGCGATCTACAACGACGGCAACACGTTCACGCTGCGGGTCGCGGGGTCGCTGATCGAGGACAACACCGCCAACGAGGGCGGCGGCGCGGTGTTCTTCGTCAGCAACGACAAGTCCGGCTCGATGTCCGTCGAGAGCTCCACGCTGCGCCGCAACCCCAGCCTCGGCTTCGAGACCATCAAGGGGATCTTCTACCTCGGCGTGGGAGAAAAGCCGAAGGTCACCGCCTCGACGATCCAGTGAGCCTGCCCGCGACCAGCAGGAGCGCGAGCCCCAGCACGCACATCGTGAAGCTGAAGCCGTAGACCCAGCGGAACCCCAGCTGCTGGGACACGCCGAGCAACGCGCCGGCGACCATGCCGCCGACGATCTGGGTGTTGCTGAACATCGTCGTGGCGTGGCCGGGCCGGCCGGGGTCGAGGCTCTGGAAGTAGGTGATGCCCACGCCCATGACCAACGAGATGACGGTGGCGTGCAGCAGCTGCGCGCTCATCACCTGCCACACGGAGTCGGTGAACACCATCAGGCCGTGGTAGCTCAACGAGATCGCCGCACCGATGACCACGAGCTTATGCTGCGACATCCGGTTCGCCAGCGAGCCGAACCACAGCATCATCGGGATCTCCAGCGCCGCGCACAGACCCATCGCGAGCCCCGCGTCACCCGCGGTGCCGTTCAGCTCGGTCGTGATGAACAACGGCAGGCCGCCCACCGCGAGCGCGACGGCACCCTGCAGGAACACGAACGCGGCCGAGACGACCGGCATGTTGCCGCGCGCCTGCCCGGCCACCTCCTCGACCTCGTCCTCCACGGGCGCCGCGGGCGGCACGGGAAGCGTGAGGGCCAGCACCGCGACACCGAGCAGAAGTGCGGCGGTGGAGGCGAAGAGCCCGACCCAGCCGGTCTTCGCGACGAGCAGCGCGGCGACCGGCGGTCCGGCGACCCAGGCGACGGAGAGCAGCGTGCGCAGGACGCTGACGACCATCGACGGTCCTTGTGAGACCTGACGGCCGTACGCGAAGAGCTGCGGCAGCAACGATCCCGTGATCGCGATGAAGATCACCGACGTGCCGAGCAGGAACCAGTAGTCGCGCAGCACCGCGAACAGGCCGTAGCCGATCGCTCCGGCGACACCGCCCACCGCGAGCATGTACCGGCGCTGCACCCGGCCGTCGGACAGCCTGCCCATGATCGTGCTGGCGGCGACCATCGCGAGCGGGCTGACGATCAGGAAGAAGCCGAGCTGGAACGGCGTCACCTTGATCTCGCTGGTGAGGAACAGCGAGTTGAACGGCAACGCGAACGCCATCGACACGCCGGTCACGACGCTGATCGCGGAGAGTTGGAGGAACGTACGGGACAGGAGCGGCGAGGATCTTCTCTCGCTGAGTGCCGTCACCGGTCCATCGTGCTCGTTGAGCGATCAATCAGGAAACCAGATATCTCATTATGCGGGCAAAGTCTCACACAACGAGGACCGCACCGTCCCTGCGGTGATCTGCACCACCTCTGAGCAGGCCTGATCCGGTCATTTCGACCACCTGGCAGCCGCCGAAGAACATGTTCGGCGCCCGGAAGAAGGTCACCGGGAGCTCGCTTTCCGGTCGAATTCCCGGTTCGACGTGGAGGTGGTCCCCGCTGAGGTGCATCCGGGGCGCGTCGACGGCGTCCTGGGCGGGCATGCCGCGGTCGAGGACGTTCACGAGCACCTGGAGGATCGCGCCGCAGATCCGGCTCGACCCCGCGCTGCCGAGCACGAGTTCCGCGCCGCCGTGGTTCGTGACGACGGTCGGCGCCATCATCGACGGCAGCCGGTCGCCGGGCGCGTGGCTGAAGAACCCGTCGGGCGACAGGTCCTCCTCCCCCATCATGTTGTTCAGGTGCACGCCGGCGATCGAGATCCCCGAGCCCGCGCCGTTCGTGGTGGTGACCGAGCAGGCGTTGCCGTCGGCGTCGAGCACCGAGATGTGCGTGGTGGAGCCGAGGCGGTTCAGGTGCGCCTTCGGGGTCGCCAGCGCGCGGATCAGGTCTTGTTGCGACGGGTTGTCCGGCAACGCTTCCAGCATCTGCGTGAGCAACGCACCGCCCGCCGCGGGTGGTGGGTTCGTGTGGATGTCACGGCCGCGGTGCCGCACGTGCAGGGGTTCCCGCTCGACCACTTCGTAGGCAGCCAGGTCGGCGCGGCTGAGGTCGCCGCCGTTCGCGCTGATCGTGTCGGCGATCGCGGCCGCGATGTCGCCGGTGTAGAACGGCGCCGCGCCGTCGTTGCCGAGCCGTTCGAGGGCGTCGGCGACTTCGGGCTGGACGAGGATTTCGCCTTCCTCGAACGCGTTCAGGCCCGCGCTGTGGGCGAGCGGCAGCAGCAACGAGGTGACGTACGCCTGGTACCGGTTCACCCGATGGCCTTCACGGGCGTGCGTCGCCGCGGCGGTCACGAGTTCGTGCAGCGGTGCACGGCCGTAGGTGGCGGCAATCGCGGCACCGGCGGGCATGCCGAACGCGGCGACCGATGACGGTCCCACGTGGAATTCCTGCTGCGCGTCACCGAAGTGGACGGTGATGGGGTCGAGCGGAGCCCTGGCGCCGGTGGCGCCGCGGCCGGGTGCCTCGGCCGAGAAGTCCAGCAGCACAGGGGTACCGCCTGCCGGAGCGATCATCATGTACCCGGCGGCGCCCAGCCCGGTCAGCAACGGCTCGGTGACGCAGGACGTCAGCATCGCCGCGACGGCCGCGTCCACGGCGTTCCCACCGGCGCGCAGCATCGCCGCGCCCGCCTGTGCGGTGAGCGGGTGGCCCGCCGCGATCGCGCCTCGCACCGTTGACCTCCGAGTCTGCTTCCCACGGGGAAGTGAAGGCGAACAACGGTAGACCTGCGGGCGATCAGCGGGCCACCCGACCCACGTTCTACTTCTTGGTGGCCGTGTAGTTCCGGAAGTTGATGTAGGTGTCGAGGATGTCCGACGAGGCGCTCTCGACCGAGCGGTAGATGCCCCACTTCGGCCGGACGTAGTCACCCTCGTCCGGGATCCGCACACCGGACCGCTTGCCCTGCACCGCGATCGGCGCGTTGGCACCCGTGCCGTTGCGGAGCACGAAACCGACCGTGCCGCTGGAACCCGGCGTGATCGTCCACTCGACAGTGACCCACTTGTCGCGCAACGGCGCCAGGTTGGTCGAAGCGATGTCCGGCGCACCGGACGTGCTGAACGCGCGCGCCCGGATCGTTTCGGTGCTACCGCTGCGGCTCAACGACAGGGTCGTCCACGGCCCACCGTTGGTCGAGGGCGTCTTGGTCTGGAAGATGTGCGTGAACTTGCTCGTGCCGTGCAGTGATGACGGCATGTACATCTCGTACGAGATGACCCAAGTCTCGCCGTTCTTCATCTTGATGGCGCTGCCGTTGCTCACCATGCCCTTGGACTCGGTGCGCTGGCGGTCACCGCCACCGGTCGTGTCGCGGTCGTTCTTCCAGATGTTGAACCGGTAGTGATCGCCCTGCACGACGATGTACTTGCCCTTGCGGTCGGGGAACTTGTTGCCGCGGTCGACCTCGATGCCCTCGAACGCCTTGAGGCCGTCGGTCGCGGGGTTCGGGCTCCACGCGGGTGCCGCGTGCGCGGGACTCACGGTGACGAGCATCAGGGCTGCGGCAGTGAGCGCGGCCCTGCGGGTGATGCGCGATTCCATCGTTCGGCGCGTCCTTCCTGGCGGCGTACGACAGGGGGAGCACATCGGGCGGCGGAGCGATGCCTCTTTACGCCGTCGAAGGTAGGAGGTCTCGACCTGCGATGTCAACGAAAGTGACCGAACTTGACGACGAGTGACAAGATTCATCGGATTAGTTCGGTTGGAATCGCGATCGTTCCTCATAACCGGTCCCCGCCTGGTCCCGGCGGGCGCGGAAGCTCGCGAGAGGGTTGAGGGGCCGGGCAGAACGGGTAATTCGACGACCATGGAGTGGATCACGCGCCTGATGGAGGCGCTGGGCTCGCCCGGCGCGGGGCTGGCGGTCGCGCTGGAGAACGTGTTCCCGCCGGTGCCGAGCGAGGTGATCCTGCCGCTGGCCGGGTTCACCGCGGGCCAGGGCAAGATCTCGCTGATCGCCGCGATCCTGTGGACCACCGCGGGTTCGGTCGTCGGCGCGCTCGCCCTGTACGGCCTGGGCGCGTGGCTCGGGCTGGAGCGGTTGCGCCGGATCGCGGACAGGGTGCCGTTCGTGAAGGTGTCCGATGTGGACAAAGCGGATGCGTGGTTCGACGAGCACGGCACCAAAGCCGTGTTCGTCGGGCGGATGGTGCCGGTGGTGCGGAGCCTGATCTCCATCCCGGCCGGGGTGTCCGGGATGCCGGTCGTGAAGTTCACGCTCTACACCGCGGCGGGCAGCCTGGTGTGGAACACCGCTCTGATCCTCGCCGGGTACGCGCTCGGCGAGAACTACGAGCTGGTCGACCGCTACCTGGGATGGGTCTCGACGGCGGTGCTGGTCGCGCTGGCCATCGCCATCGGCTGGTTCGTGGTCTCCCGCGTCAAGGCGCGCCGTTCGTAGAGCACCGAGGCGACCGCGATCGCCAGGCCTGCCAACGACAGTGCGACACCGACCCAGGCCGTGGACGGGTAACCCCAGCCCGCGGCGATCGCCAGGCCACCGAGCCACGCGCCCGCGCCGTTCGCGACGTTGAGCGAGGAGTGGTTCGACGAGGCCGCGAGCGACGGCGCGTCCGGCGAGGCGTCCATCAGCCGGATCTGCAGCGCGGCGGCCAGGATCTGGATGACGAACCCGAGCAGGAACAAGAAGATGAACATGAACGCGGGGATGGACGCGGTCAGTCCGAACAGGACCAGGATCACGCAGACCGCGATCAGACCGCCGAACACCGAACCCATCGAGGACCGGTCCACGAACCGCCCGCCGAACGTCGCGCCGAGCGTCATGCCGAGCCCGAACACCGCGAGCATCCACGGCACCGCGCTCGCCGGCAGCCCTGCGACCTCGGTGGTGAGCGGGGCGACGTACGAGTAGACGGCGAACATGCCGCCGAAGCCGATCATGCCGGTGAAGATCGCGAACCACACCGTCGGCCGCTTGAACGCGCGGACCTCGCCCTTCATCGACGCGCCCTCGACTGTCGGCACCCGCGGCACCCAGGCCGCGATCGCCACGGCTGTGATGATCGCGATCACCGCGACCGCGAGGTAGGCGGTCCGCCAGCCGATCTGCTGACCCGCGGCCGTCGCGAGCGGTACGCCCACCAGGTTCGCCACGGTCAGTCCCACCATCACGCGCGCGACCGCCGTCCCCCGTCGTTCGGGAACAACGAGCGTCGCCGCCACAACCGCCGCGATGCCGAAGAACGCGCCGTGCGGCAGCCCGGCCACGAACCGGGCGAGCAGCAGGAGGGTCTTGTCCTGAGCCGCCGCCGACAACCCGTTGCCCAGCGCCACGGCCAGCATCAGGCCGATCAACATGCCCTTGCGCGGCAGCTTGGCGCCGAGCACGGCGATCAGCGGCGCGCCGACGACGACACCGGCGGCGTAGAGGCTGATGGCGTGGCCGGCCTCGTAGTCGGGGATCTTGAAGGTCTCCGCGATCTGGGGCAGCAGCCCCATCGTCGCGAACTCGGTCGTACCGATGCCGAACCCGCCGAGCGCGAGCGCGGTCATGGCGCGGGTGGTGTTCAAGGAGTGGCCCCAGATCTCAGTGCTGGTCAGCTGCGGACTAGTTAGCTACTGGAACGATTTTACGGTCTTTCTGACGCGCTTCAGAAGGCTCCGCGGCGGTGCGCCTGCTCACACGACGGCCGAGCAGCACCGAAACCACCGCCACCGCCACACTCCCGACGACGAGCAGCGCGCCGATCCAGTTCGGAGCGGTGTAACCGAGGCCCTTCCCGATCGCGAGACCACCGAGCCACGCACCGGCGGCGTTGCCGAGGTTGAACGCCGCGATGTTCGCCGCCGACGCCAGCGCCGGCGCGCCCTCCGCGGCCTGCATGACGCGCATCTGCAACGGCGGCACCGTGGCGAACCCGGCCACACCGAGCAGCGCGATGGTGATCGCGGCGGCCCACTGCGAGTGCGCGGCGAAGACGAAGGCCGTGAGCACTGCCGCCAGCGCGACCAGGATGACCACCAGGCTCTTCATCACCGAGCGGTCGGAAGCCTTGCCGCCCAGCAGGTTGCCCGCGAACGCGCCCACGCCGAACAGCACCAGCAACCACGTCACCGCACCCGGAGAGAAGCCCGCGACCTCAGTCATCATCGGCGCGATGTAGGTGAACGACGCGAACACGCCACCGAACCCGAGCGCGGTCACCAGCAGTGCGAGCCACACCTGCGGGTTGCGGAACACGGCGAGTTCACCGCGCAGGTTGCCGGCCTGCGCCTGCTGCTGCGGCACCAGGAACAGGATGCCGAGCAGGCCGATCACACCGAGCGCGCTCACCGCCCAGAACGTCGAGCGCCAGCCCAGTTCCTGACCGAGCGCCGTCCCCATCGGCACGCCCAGCACGTTCGCCAACGTCAGACCGCTGAACATCAACGCGATGGCGCTCGCCTTGCGTTGGGGCGCGACGAGATCAGCCGCGACGACCGAACCGACGCCGAAGAACGCGCCGTGCGCCAGCGCCGCGACGACCCGTCCGCTCATCAGCACGCCGTAGGTGTCGGCCGTCGCGGAGACCAGGTTGCCGACGATGAACAGCACCATCAGGCCCAGCAGCATCTTCTTGCGGGGCAAGCGACCACCGAGGACGGTCAGCACCGGCGCGCCGATCACCACACCCAGCGCGTAACCGGAGATCAGCAGCCCCGCCGAGGGAATCGAAACGCCCAGGTCAGTGGCCACGTCGGGGAGCAGACCCATGATCACGAACTCGGTCGTGCCGATGGCGAAAGCGCTGATCGCGAGGGCGAGCAGAGCGACAGGCATGTCACACAATCCTTGAAGTCGTAGGTTGTCCGCGCGAGCAATAGTTGCACACGCGGGCAATTGCAGGCGACTCCTGAATCGGTGAAGCGCGTCACGCGGGCCCACCCACGAGAGAAGGCCGGCCCCACGGCGGGAACCGGCCTTGTCTCGTCAGCGGTGGATCAGATCCGCGGGACCTCGACGAAGGTCCGTCCGTTCAGCGGCTGCGGCGCACGGGCGTTGCCCGCCGTGAACAGCCCCTTGAACCGGGCGATCGTCGCGGCCGACACGTGCTGCTCGCCGGTGAGGTACCACTCGACACCCTCGGTGAACGGCGCCGTGGTGAGCGACCCGGTGTAGTGCAGCGTGTGGTGCCCGACCGGGAGCAACCGGTTGAGGTCGATCGGCTCGATGTCCACCGGCGCACCGCACTCCGGCGAGAGCCTCGCCAGCACGTCGTCCACGACGGAGTGCCCGCCGACGACCAGCGGCACGCCGACCACCAGCAGCTTGCCCTCCGCGCTGCGGTGCACGAGGTGCATCTCCAGCGGGGTGTCGCGGCCGGCGAACTGGTGCTCGGACGGCGTGTGGAAGTGGAACTGCACCAGGTCGTACCGGGTGCCGGCGACGGTGACGTGACCCGATCCGGGCTCGACCTCCGCCTCCTCGGTCTCCTCGTGGTTGCGGATCGTGCAACCGTTCGGGTCGGCCGTGTCCTTGCGGACGTACTTCAGTTCGAGCGCGGAGCTCCCATAGGTCACGTCCAGCTTCGGCGCGTGCGGGTCGAACCGGATCGCGTTCGGCGTGACGTTGACGGGACTCTGCTTCGGTGTCCCCGACTCAGCCGTGCCGACCGCGAAGAAGGACGCGGCGAGCACGAGCGGAAGAAGAGCCGGAAGGGACCGTCTTGGGTTCATTGCTCTACTTTTCACCCGATCGGGTGAAAAGCGGAATGAACTGTGGCCACGCTCTCACAGTTCCGGAATTCGTCCCGGCCGCGAACAGTCCCGTTTTCTATAGGATCTTTCCATGGGGTGGAATCTCGCTGAACTGATCCAGCGTCACAAAGTGCCAGGTGCGCAGGTCGCAGTACTTGCGAACGGGGAGATCGAGGACCACGCGGCGGGCCTGCTGAGCCTGCACACGCGAATTGAGACAACGCCCGACTCGGTGTTCCAGATCGGCTCGATCACGAAGATCTGGACGGCGACTTTGGCCCAGAAATTGGTGAACGAACGTGTTCTTGATCTGGATTGTCCGATTCGTTCTTACTTGCCGGAATTCGAATTGAGCGACCCCGTGGCAACGGAGTCCGCGACCGCCCGGCACCTCCTCACCCACACGAACGGGATCGACGGCAACCTGTTCACCGACACCGGCCAGGACGACGGCGCGATCGCGAGGTTCGTCGCCACCCTCTCCACCGCCGAACAGCTGTTCCTGCCCGGCGCGATGTTCTCCTACTGCAACACCGGGTACGCCGTGCTCGGCCGGCTCATCGAGGTGCTGCGCGGCAAGCCGTTCCACGACGTCCTGCGCTCCGGCCTGGTCACGCCGCTCGGCCTGAACACCGTCTCCACCAACGCCTACGAGGCGATCCTGCACCGCGCCGCCGTCGGCCACGACCAGGGTGCACCAGTCAGGACGTGGGCACTCGCCTACTCCAACTCCCCCGGTGGCGCCCAGCTCGCCATGAGCGCCCGTGACCTGCTCACCTTCGTCCGCCTGCACCTCACCGACGAGTTCGCCGTCCTGCGCGAACCCCAGGTGACCGTGCCGCCGAACCTCGGCGTCCCGCGGTGGGGACTCGGCTGGATGCTGCTCGGCGACGGCGTCGTCGGCCACACCGGAACAACGCTGGGCCAGAAGGCCTTCCTGCGCGTCGTCCCGGAAGCAGGTGTCGCGGTCGCGGTGCTGACCAACAGCCTCGGCGGCCCTGGGCTGGCCCACGAGGTCTTCACGCACACCCTGCGCGAACTCGCCGGCGTCGAGACCCCGCCCCGCGTCACACCGCCCGCGAACCCCGCACCCCTCGACGACACCATGTTCGGCACCTACCGCGGCACGAAGGTCGACTACGTGCTGACCAACGAAGACGGCCGCGCGTTCCTCAGCTACGTGCCCCGAGACGCGCTCGGCGCGGAGTTCATCGGCGAACACCGGCGCGACGAGGTCGTCCGCCTCGACGACACCTCGATCATCACACTCGAACCGGACTTCGGGACGCACTACGTCGCCACGTTCGTCGGCCGCGACTCCGAAGGCCGCCCGAAGTGGCTCCACAACACGAACGCCTGCTACAGGATTGCCTGATGGGGAACCTCAGCGAGCTCACCGCGAAGTACGACGTACCCAACGCGCAGGTGGCCGTGCTGGCCGACGGGGAGATCACCGCCGAGGCCACGACCGACGCGCCGTTCCGGATCGGCTCGATCACCAAGATCTGGACGGCCACCCTGATCCAGCGCCTGGTCGACGAAGGCGCGCTCGACCTCGACCGGCCCGTCCGCGACTACCTGCCCGGCTTCCGGCTGCGCGACCGCGCCGCCGACTCCCTGACCTCCCGCCACCTGCTCACCCACACCGGCGGCCTCGACAGCAACCACTTCGCCGACACCGGCAGCATGGAGGAGTTCGTCGCCGCCATCGCCGACGCGGAGCACTGGTTCCCGCCCGGCGAGGTGTTCTCGTACTCCAACAGCGGGTTCAGGGTGCTCGGCAGGCTCGTGGAAGTGTTGCGCGGCAAGCCTTACGACGACGTCCTGCACGCCGAACTCGTCGCGCCGCTGGGCCTGCGGTCCGTCTCGGCGAACGCCATCGCGCCCGGCAGCTCGCACCTCGAGATGACCGCCAGCGACCTGCTGGAGTTCGTCCGCCCGCACCTGACCGACCCGGCCCTCGCCGCGCTGCGCGAACCCCAGCTCGGTGAGATCCCGGACTTCGGCGGCGGAATCACCGGCTGGGGCCTCGGTTGGATGCTGTACCCCGGCGGCGCGGTCGGTCACACCGGTGTCTCAAAAGGACAGAAGTCGTTCCTGCGCGTCGTACCGGAACAGGGCCTGGCGGTGGCCGTGCTGACCGACAGCCCGCGCGGCGAACCGCTGGCCCACGAGATCTTCACCGCGGCCGGCATCGAGTACGCGCCACCGCCGTCACCACCGGCCGACCCCACCCCGGTCGACGACTGGATGTGCGGCACCTACCGCAACACGTTGTACGACCTCACTCTCACCACCGACAACGGACGCGCGTTCCTGACCTACCACGCGCGCACCGAACGCTTCCCCGGCAAGCCCGCCGTCGAGGTCGTCCGGCTGGGCGACAACACGATCATCACCGCCGAACCGAAGCCCGACGGCCACCACGTCATGTCGCTGGTCGGATCCGACGAACTCGGTCGCGCCGGCTTCCTGCACAACGGCTCCGCCGCGTGGAGGATTGCCTGATGGTCACCGTCGCCGACATCCGCGCCGTGGCACTGACGCTGCCGCGCACCACCGAGCACCTCATCCGCGACCGCGTGAAGTTCCGCGTGGGCCAGATCGTCTACGCGGCCCTGTCCCGCGACGAAACCGTGCTGGGCTTCGGTTATCCGCGCGAGGAACGCGAAGCGCTGGTCGCGAGCGACCCGGTCAAGTTCGCGTTCCCGAGCCAGTCCGACATGCGGTTCCAGTGGGTGCACGCGTCGATGGCCGAGCTGGACGTGGAGGAGATGACCGAGCTCGTCATCGGCGCTTGGGTCATGTGCGTGCCGAAGAAGGTCATCCGCGCCCGCCTCGGCGAGGACTACATTTAGTCAACACTGAAGCTATTGAGCGCAGCGATCATTCGGCGCACAGGCACCCGACCCCGCGCTCGATCCACTCCTGACCGGCCCAGTCGGGATGCCGCTCGATCAGCACCGCCCGCACCTCGGCCACGACGTCCGCCTCCGTCATCGCGGAGTCGCGCCGCAGCCAGGTCTCGTCCCGCAGCTCACGCAGGTAGTCCCGGACGCCCTCCAGAACCTCGCGACCACCCGTCGTGCCGTGCCCTGGCACGACCACGCGAGGTTCGGCGGCGATCAACCGGTCCATCACGTCGATCCACGCGAGGCCGGACACGTCGGTGTCGTGCGGCGGGAACCACGGGAAGATCGCGAACTGCCCGGTCTCCGCCAGGTCGCCGGTGAACAGCACGCCCGCGTCCGGCACCTCGATCACCTGGTCTCCCAACGTGTGCCCGCGCCCGGTCGGCCGCAGCAGCACGGTCCGGCCGCCGAGATCGAGCGAGCGCACGCCGTCGAACACCACGTCCGGCACGGGGACGGTGACGTCCGCCAGCCGTTCGGCGATCGCACCACCGAACCCGCGGAACATCTCCAGGTAGCCGGATCCCTTGCGGCGCAGGTCATCCGCCTGCGCGCGGTTCACCACGTACGAGCCCCCGAACACGGAAGCCCCGAACGCGTGCTCCGGGTGGAAGTGCGTGGTCGTCAGGTAGATCCGCCGCCCGCGGGCCACCTCCGACGCGAACTCGAGCACCTCGGACGCGTTGGCGAGACCCAGTCCCGTGTCGACGACGAGAACCGCTTCGGTGCCGCTGATGACACCGATGTTGGGCACGAGAGCAACGTGGTCGCCGGGGATCGCCAGGACGTCGGGGGCGATGTCGACGGCGCCGGAAACCTGGACGGCGGGGTCTGGAAGGTTCATGCTCCCACTCCACCGCCGCACCCCGGCCGGCGTCCAAGACCGGCTCGGCACCGCCGATACCGAGCGAGTATCGTGCCTGATCATGGAGCTGCGGACGCTGCGCTATTTCGTCGCGGTCGCCGAGGAGCTGCACTTCGGCCGGGCCGCGCGACGCCTGCACATGAGCCAGCCACCGCTGAGCCGGGCGATCAAGCACCTCGAGAACGACCTCGGCACCACGCTGCTGCACCGCTCCCCCGCCGGCGTCACGCTCACCGAGGCCGGCCGCACCCTGCTCGACGAGGCACGGGCGCTGCTCGACCACGCCGACCGCGTCCGCACCAAGCTCGCGCGCACGACCATCACCGTCGGCCTGCTGGGCGACCACGGCGCGGCCCGGCTCGCGGCCGCGTTCCGGCAGCGGCGCCCCGGCGCCGAGATCCGCATCCGCGAGACCGACCTGACCGACCCCACCTGCGGCCTGCGCACCGGCCAGGTCGACGTCGCCCTGACCCGCGGCCCGTTCGACGAGACCGGCCTGAAAACCCTTATACTGCGCCAGGACCCGGTCGGCGCGGTGCTCAGGGCGGACGACCCGCTCGCCCGGCGCGACCGCCTCACCACCGATGATCTCGCCGGCCGCGACTGGTTCCAGTTCCCGGCGGGCACCGACGAGATCTGGCAGAACTACTGGAACGGCGGCGAACCCCGGCGGGGGCCGATCGTCCGCGCGGTCCAGGAGTGCGTGCAATCCGTGCTGTGGAACGGATCCGTCGGCCTGGCGCCGCTCGGCCACGACCTGGGCGACGAGCTGACCGTCGTCCCGCTGGCCGACCTGGCACCCAGCCCGGTCGTGCTCGCGTGGACGAAGGACGACCCGCTGACCAGGGCGTTCATCGAGGCGGCGGCCAAGGCGTACGGATAACCCCTGTCAGAAGTGGTCGCCGCTGGTCAGCTCGTGCTCCAGGGTGTCGGCGCGGCCGACCAGGAGGGTGAGCGGGCGTTCGAACTCCTCGCGGATGCTCAGGTCCTCCAGCGGCGCCACGTGCTTGAGCAGCGCGAGGCCGTCCACCACAGCGGCTCCACCGAGCTCCGGCGCACCGGCCAGCTCGAGGAAGCGGCGCAGGTCGATCTCGTCCGCGCGGCCGACCGCCGAGGAGATCTCCACCCACTCCTGACCGTCGAGGTCCGGCAGGTGGTGCACCGAGACCTGCTGCGTCCGTTCACCCTCGGTGCCGAGCCGGAAGCGCAGCCAGTCGCCCGTCTCCTCCAGCACCTCGTACCTGACCCGGACATAGTTGATCACTTCGGTCCACGACGTCACGCCAGGCTCCTGCCCTCACACCACTCCGACTGCGGACACCGTAACGCCGCCGCCGGGCCGCCACGCCGAGAAACTCCGGAACACCTGATCTGTGACATGAGCCCAGGCCTGCGTCTTCTCGCTCTGGTCAGCGTCCTCCACGCGCGCTAGCCGCGGCTGTACCCCCATCGGGTGCGACTCGCCGCGTCCTCGACACCGGTGAAGCCCTCGTTCGGCACGAACTCGTCCTCGCCGAAGTCCATGTCCGTGTCGTCGGCGTTGCCACCGATGCCGTCGGCGCCCACCGCGAACATCGCCTTCGGGTTGCCGCCCTGATCCATCAGCGTGTCGTGCGCGTTGAACTGGTGCTGGTGCCACGAACCGGACAGGTGTCCCAGCTCGTGTGCCGCGATGTTGCCCAACGCGCGTCCGACGAACTTCGTCTTGTCGCTCGCGGGCGTGATGTAGGTGTTGAGCGAGACGGCCGCGCCCGCGGGCTGGCTGAGCAGGTCGAGCTGCACCATCGCGGTTTCCTCGTGCCCGAAGTTGCCGGGGTCGATGCTCTGCGCGATCGCCACGGTCTCCACACCGGACTCGGCGATCGTGCCGCCGATCACCAGGCGGCTGACGTTCCGCCGGCCCCACGGATCGGCGTGGTCGCGGCTGTTGAGCAGCTTGACGCCGAACTTCCCGTGCAGCGCCAGGTTCTCCCGGATGGTGTCGACCGCGGCGGACACGACCGCGTTCTCGTCGGCCGCCGACAGTCCCCAGTTCGCCAGGAACTTCGCGAGCGGTGACAGCTGCTTCTCGCCCGGCACGCCCCAGACGGTCGTGTCGACGAGCGCGCCGTTGAAGTCCACGAACACGGTCTGCAGACCGGCCTTCTCGCTCCCCGGACGGAACGCCTTCGCCGTCAGCTCGTAGCGACCGGTGCCGTCCTCGACCCCGACGTAGTACCGGCCGTCGCGCGGTGCCAGGTAGTCCGCGACCGCGTTGCCGCCGCCGGGCAGCGGGTTCTCCTTCGGGTAGACGCCGGAGAAGTCCTGCCGCGAGCCCATCACCTCGCGGCCCCTGATGTCGTGCACGGCGACCCTGCGCGCCGCACCCGTGACGGACGCGCCGATCACGTCGCCCGCCTTGAGGTCGACGGCGAAGAAGTCCTTGTCCCCCTTGCCTTCGCCGGCCCCGAGCGTGAGTTCGTAAGCACCTGAGGTGTTCAGCGTGCCGGTGACGCGGACGAAGTAGTCGGCACCCGCGGCGAGTTCGGTCTCAAGACGGGCGTCGGTGCTGACGCCGACCGTGTCGTTCGACGCGATCTCCTTGCCCGCCGCGTCGAACACGGTCAGCACGGTGTCGAGGTCGCTGCCCTCGGTGCGGGTGTCGATGGTTGTGCGGCCCGCACCGCGCAACCGGTAGAAGTCCTGGTCCGCGCCGGTGATCCGGCCACTCGTGCGGATCGCGCGGTGGGCGGTGCCGACGCCCGTGTCGCTCGCGGTCGCCTGCGTGTCGTTGGGCTCGGCGAACTCGGCGACCGCAGGCATGGTCGGGTCCGCGAGCAGCGAGCCGGTGAACAACGCGCTGCGGTGCTTGCGGAAGTCCGTGGACTCCGCGAGCCACGGGCTGTCGTTGCGGCCGCGCGCCGACACCGGTTCCCGTTCGGCGTAGGTGTAGCCGGGCTTGGCCGCGCTCAGGACCCGCGCCCTGGTCCTGGCCTCACGCGCCCGTGACGCCTTCGCCAGGTCGGTGCCCGGTTCAGCCAGGAAGGCCAGCAACGGGTCCGGTTGGACCGGCGCCGGTGCCGCCACGGCTGTCTGCCCGCTCAACACGAGTGCCGTGACGGCGATCGCTCCCAGCAAGCGCATGAATCCCCCTGGTAGTAGATCAACCAGACCTACACCGTGGGACGGACGCAAGACCAGAGTTCTGGCCCAATCAAGACAGATGTACCGACACCGCGTAGTCGCCGCCGCGGAACTCCTCCCGGTCCCACGTGGCGAACCGCTCGACCAGCTTCAGCCCAGCCCGCGCGCAGTGCTCGTCGTACTCCTCGACGGTGTAACCGCGGTTCAGGCTGAAGCCCGCGATCAGCACTTTCCCGACGTGCTTCGCGACGCCCGCGACGAGCCTGTCCTGGGTGCCGGGCTCGGTGAACAGCGGCACGTTGCCGGCCATGACGACGACGTCGAAGGTGCGCTGGAGGTCGAGTTCGGCCAGGTCGGAGCGCACCCACGTGATGCCGGGCGCGAGTTCGGCCGCGTGCGCGAGCATCGACTCGTCGCGGTCCGCGCCGACGACCTCGATGCCGTGTTTCGCCAGCTCGATCGCGACCCTGCCGGTGCCGCACCCGGCGTCCAGCACGGTCTTCGGTTCATACGCGCGCACGAACGTGGCCTCGCCGTGCACGTCCACACCCGACTCGGCGAGCGAATCGAACCTGCGCTGGTAGTCAGCTCCATTCCACACGGGTGCAGGGTAGACCCGAAGATCGGCGGATACCGGAGCGGTGGGAGCGCTGCCAAGGTCAAGTGCATGACGCGCTTTCTGCTGGCAGTGGCGTTGCTCGTGGCGGTGGCCTCCCCCGCGCAGGCCGCACCGGCCAGATGGGTCGGCACCTGGGCCACCGCGCCGTCCTCGGCCGTGCCCGGCACCGACAACGGCTACCCGAACTTCTCGATCCGCAACATCGTGCACGTCAGCGCCGGCGGCAAGGAGATCCGTGTCCGGCTCTCCAACGCCTACGGCCGCACCCCGACGGTGTTCGGCCAGGTCACGGTGGCCCGCGCGGCCGGTCCGGACACGCCGCTCGCGGTGCCCGGCACGATGCGCACGCTGACGTTCGGCGGCTCCCAGTCGATCACGGCCGCGCCCGGTGCCGACGTGGTCAGCGACGGGGTGGCGTTGACCGTCCCCGCCGACTCCGACCTGCTGGTGACCGTCTACACGCCGTCGCCGGGCGGCCCGGTCACGCACCACCAGCTGTCCATGCAGAACTCGTACTTCACCCGCGACGGCAACCACACGGCCGACGAGTCCGCCGCCGCCTTCCGCGAACGCACCAGCGTCTGGCACTACGTCTCAGGCGTCGACGTGCGCTCGTCGTCGTTGCAGGGCAGCGTCGTCGCGCTGGGTGACTCGATCACCGACGGCGCCAACTCGACCTGGGGCGCGAACCTGCGCTGGCCCGACCAGCTCGCCGACCGGATCAACACCCGCATGGGCGTGCTCAACGCGGGCATCAGCGGCAACCGTCTCCTGCTGGACGGCGGTTCATCCGGCCCGAACGCGCAGGCCCGGCTGAACCGCGACGTGCTGACCCAGTCCGGCGTCCGCTCGGTCATCGTGTTCGAGGGCATCAACGACATCCAGCAGACCCCGCACGAGACCAACCCCGCGAAGATCATCGCCGCGTTGCGGCAGATCGCCCAGCGCTCGCACGACCGCGGCCTGCGGGTGATCGGCGCGACCATCACGCCGTTCAAGGGCTGGAACAGCTACACCGACGAGCTCGAAGGCGTGCGGCAGGCCGTGAACTCGTACATCCGCACCAGCAAGGACTTCGACGCGGTCGTGGACTTCGACCAGGTGATCCGCGACCCGGCGGACCCGCAGCGGATCAGGCCCGACTACGACCAGGGCGACCACCTGCACCCCGGCGACAAGGGGTTCGAGGCGATGGCGAAGGCGGTGAAGATCGCCACGCTGTGACACCCGATCGGGCGGCCGAGGTTTGCCACGCCCCGTGGCCGGGCTATTCGATGGAGATCAACTAGATCCGGGCTCCAAGGGGTTGAACGAATGCGTGTCACGATCCTCGCTGTTGTTCTCGCGGTCACGGCCTGTGGGGCCTCGACGCCGAGTCCGTCGCCCCAGAGCCAGGCACCCACGACCACTTCTGTGAGCGACAAGCAGGAGCCCACGGTGAAGGTCGACCTGACCATGCAGGGCAAGCCTGGCCTGGGCCTGCTCGCCGCGACGAACCAGGGCTCGGCGCCGATCACCTTCCAGGGCTGGCCGAAGCTCGCCTTCACCAACCTCGCGAACGAGCCCGCGGCGATCCCGGTGGAGCAGAAGCTGGTGCCCGGCGAGGGCCCGTCGATCACGCTCCAGCCAGGTCAGACCGCGTTCGCCGGCGTGCAGCTCGACGTCGACGACGACACCAACTCGTTCGCCATCAACACGATGACGGCCGAGCTGCCGGGCATGGGCCCCGCGAAGGTCACGTTCATCGGCACCGACGGTCAGCCGATCGCCGACATCAGCAGGATGAAGGTGAGCGAGGCCAAGGTCGGCACGATGCAGCCCGCGACCCAGGGCGTCCTGGTGTTCGACTGAGCACCTGGCCTGAGGTCTTGCCCGAAACCTCTGGACTCGTTGATCCCGACAGGCGTCTGCAAGTACTACCAACACTTGATCGAATCGCCCTCAACCACACCCAACCTGACGGGCAGAACTGTGGCGACCTGCTCAGTTCTGCGGTTCGCTCCAGCCGCGACTGTTCTGCAGGAGGTTCATCACCGCGGCGCGCAGCTTGCCGAGACTGAACGGCACCTGGCCCGCGATGTCGGGCGCGTTCTCGACCTCCTCGATCATCGTCAGCAGCCTCAGCAGCTCGGCCGGGCAGGACTCGTCCTCACGCCGGCCGAGCTCGGTGACCAGGTTCATCTGCGCTGACAGTGCGGTGGTCTCCGTCCGGCCGTAGAGCTCACCGCTCAGCCGCACGATGGCCCGGTAGTCGTCGACGACGCGGTCGGCCGCGTCCTGCTCCGCCATCTGGGCGTGGGCGAGTGCGAGGTCCAGCTGGCAGCTGATGGTGAGCGGATCGCGTTCGCCCAGCGCGGACCGGGTGTCCTCGGCCAGCAGCACGAGTTCGGCGAGCGACTGCTCGCCCCGGTGCCGGTCCCACCGCAACAGCACGATGTTGCGGCGGGCGGTGAGCACCTCGGGATGCGTCTCGCCCAGGTGCCGCAGCCGCACCACCAGAGCGTGCCGGAAGATCGCCTCCGCGCGATCGTGCTGACCGGACAGGGTGGAGAACCTGGCGACCACGCAGGACAGCTTCGTGCCCAGCAGCTCCCAGTCCTCGGGTACGGGCAGCCTCGCCCGGTCGCGGTGGATCCACTCCACCACGAACTCGCAGTGCGGGCTGAGCACCGCCCACGTCGAGAGGTCCTGCTGCACCTCCGCGGAGAGAAAGCTCGTGTAGCCGTCGAGCGTCGCGTAGCACAGTGCGAGATAGGCCTGAAGGTCCTGCTGGACGTCGGGCTGGTGCCGGTTCGCCTCGCGGATCACCGGATGCAGCACCCAGCACTTCGTGGTGGCCGCCGAGGACCGCATGCCCCACACCGAAACCTGTTCGACCAGGCCGAAGTTGGTCAGGAACACGAAGGCGTGGATCAGGTCCATCCCGGTGATGCCCTTGAACAACGACGACCTGGTCAGGATCGCGGCGTTGGCGAGATCGCACGGAATGGGAGCCTGTTCGAAGCACGAAAGCCAGCGCAACAGCGGGCGTGCCCACGGCATGCCGAGGTCCGCGAGCAGGTCGAGCGACAACTCCCACGTCCGCGACAGCAGGTCGCGCTCGGCCAGGTCGCTTCCTATCTCGTGCAACTGGTCGAGCTCACCGAATCGTTCGTGGAACACCAGACGGTACTGCTCGAAGCTCTCCGGCAACGCCAGTCCGGCGGTGGTGGGCAACGACGGCACCGAGCTGAGGTAGCTTCCGGCCAGGCGGAGCGCGAGCGGCAGGAAACCCAGCGTGCAGGCCAGTTCCCGAGCCTGCTCCGGTGTTCCTGAGCCGGGAGCCAGCGCGCGCAGCATCTCGACTGCCGCTTCCTCGTGCAACGTGCTCACCTGGTGCACCTCGGCGCAGCGACTCCACTCCTTGGCCTTGTTGTGCCGGGTCGTCATGACGACAGTGCCGGTGTCGTGTTGCAGAGCCGGTCGCCACTGCGTCAGCAGGCGCTGGTCGTCGGCGCCGTCGATGATCAGCGTCCATCTGCCGGGAATCTCCGCCAGCACCTTCTTCAGGAGGTTCGGCGCCGAGCCCTCACCACGCCAGGCACGCATGACCTCCTCGACGCGATGGTGCGGGTCCGCGTCGTAGACGACCTCGCGCAGCCCGGCCGACAGGCTGTTCTCCGACGACCCGTCGACCCACCAGACGCGGGTGCGCGGGAAGTCCTTGTCGAGACGCTGCGCGAGCGAGAGCGCCACCGCCGTCTTGCCGCTGCCGCCGGTGCCGTGCAGGACGACGTGCGAACCGTCGGCCCGCTGCGTGACCTCCACGAGGCGTGCCACCAACTGCTCGCGGCCGAAGACCTTGCCCGGCAGCAGGTCGACCGGTGCGATGGTCGAGACCAGACCCGGCTGCGACCCACCGTCCGGCACGCCGTGGAAGTGCACGTCGCGAAGCTCGGCGGCCTGCACCACGTTGCCGGCGCCGTCCATCTTGTTGGTCGTGGTACCGCGCTCTGGCGGCACTCCAACGTTCACGCGGGCACTCCGTTGGACTCGGCGGAAGCCCGCACGCTAGCGGATCTACGACGTCACCCAAAGGCGGAATCGGTGGAGTTCGGCATTGGTGATCGGCCGGGCATGTTGGTGTCGTTCCGCTCGGCGCAGGATGATTACCGCTCACGGAACGCGGGCCAACCGATGATCTTCGTGGCCCTCACCACCGGCGGGCGAGGGCCACGACGTCTTCTGCACTTCGTGCCGCAATGCATTGGCATTACAGCGATTCCACTCGATGGTGAAGAGGTGAGGTCAGCTCTTCATCCAGTAGTACTGCGCCGCCACCTCCCACGGCTTCGCCACGCGGTCGAGGAACATCAGGCTGTCCATCCGGCAGTTGCAGGCGTTGCCCTCGCGGCTGTTCTGCGGGTAGCTGCCGCCGATCTTGAGGCCGCGCGGATCGGTCGCCGACGCCACGTCCGGTTCGGGTTCGCCTTCGAGCTTCCACGGGTCACCAGCCACGACGTACTTGCCCGCCAACGGCTTTCCGTTGCGGTACAGCACCATCGCGCCGGTGTCGAAGTCGAAGGTCGCCGCCAGGAACACCCATTCGTTCTGCGGCAGCAACTTCTGCCAGTCCTCGGTGGCGGCGAACGTCTGCGAGTCGCCGCCGTCGATCCGCCTGGCCAGCGCGACCAGCTTCAGCTCGCCGTTGACCTGGATCAGTTCCAGCAGCGCGCGCACCGCGTGGCCGTTGGAGTCACCGGTCAGCACGCCGGCCAGGCCGATCGCGCCGTAGAGGTCGGACGGGTTTGCCGAGTTCGAGTTCGGGGCCGGGTTCTGGCCCGTCATCTTCACCCAGCCCATGATCGACGCTTGGCGGGCGCCGTTGAAGGCCTTCAGCGACGGCACGCCGGTTTCGCTGTACAGGCCCGCCTTCCAGTCGTCGTTGCCGGCGACCGTCGGGTTGATCTGCTTGAGCTGCAACGAGTTGCGGCTCCTTCGGAAAGCTCCGTCGCGCACCCGCATGTCGGCGCCGCCGTTGATCAGCGACAGCGCGGTGCCGGAGCGGCCGCGGTCCTGTTCCAGGGACTTGTTGCCGCGCACCGGGTGTTCGAAGTCGTAGTAGGACACCAGGTTTCGCGTCAGGGTGGGCAGCACGGTGCCGAACGTGGCCTGGGCCGGGGCGGCCAGGCTGACGCTGAACACCGCGACCAGACCCAGCACCAGCAGTCGTCTCATCACCGCACTCCCTTGCCCCGCACGCGCAGGTCGCGCAGCCGGCCGATGTTGTCGAACGAGCCGAACCCGACCCGCCCGGACGAGAAGGTCCTGTCCACCGCGGTCATCAGCGGGTACGGCGAACCGTCCACGTAGACCGCGATCTCTCCCGAATCGGCGCAGTGCTTGACCCGCACGCGATGCCACGCCGTGTCGGAGATCGCGGGTGCGGCGCCGACGGAGCGGGGCGCATCCCATTGGTGGTCAAGGCGAAGCCGGTCCGCGTTGTTCACCACGAAGATCCCGTTGTGCGGATAGATCTTGTTGTCCGAGGACAGATGCGCGTAGTAGAACTCGGTGTCGGACCTGTACCCGAACACGATGATCACGTCCCGGTTCGACTCCGCCACCGGGGTGTCCAGCCGCACCTGGGCGTCCACCTGCACCGAACCGAACGCCGGGCCCTTCTTCAGCACCGCGTACTCGAACGGCCGGCGCGGCCCTGGCCGCGCGACACCGGCTTGTGCCAGCACGACTTCACGGCCGGGGAACTGCCACAGCGAAGGCGTTACGGGCTCCCACGAACGGGCCGACGAGGCACCGGAAACGTAGTCGTGGCCGGAGCGGCACGAGGCGAAGGTGCGCGCACCCGTCACCTTCCAGATCTTGCCGTTGGCCTTGGCCAGCACGTAAAGCTCACCGGCGGCGTCCTGGCCGAACCTCAGGTCGACGCGGTTCGGGTCGTTCACCAACGCCTTCATGGTGGTCAGCTGGCCACCTGCGTAGACCATCATCTCGCGCGTGGTGGCCATCGGCTTGCCGGCGCGCATCTCGCGTTCCTCGGCGTAGTAGATCAGGCCCTTCACGCCCTCGCCGTAGATGTACTTGCCGCGCAACGAAGGGATCTTGTAGCCGCGGTAGACGAAGCCGCCCATCAACGCGTTGCCGCTGTCGGCGCACGGCCGTGAGGAGGCGAGCCGGTTGTGGTCGAACGCCGTGACGGGATAGGTGAAGCCGTACTTGGCGTCGTCGGCGGGCAACGGGAACACACCGCACGACGGGTCGCCGCGACGGTACGACCAGATGCCCTCGCGCTCGCTCCAGCCCAGGTTGGCGCCCTTGCGCACCTCGTAGACCGAGTCGACGGCCTTCTCGCCGATGTGACCGAGGAACATCCTGTGCGAGCCTTGCGGGTCCCAGCTGAAGCGGTACGGGTCGCGCATGCCGTACGCGTAGATCTCGCCCAGCGCGCCCGCCGTGCGCACGAACGGGTTCGCGCGCGGAATGCCGTACTGGCCGTTGATCCCGTTCTTGCCGGCCGGGTCGATGCGCAGGATCTTTCCCTGTGGCAGCGCCAGGTCCTGTGGCAGCGTGGTCTCGGTGCCGATGCCGCCGTCGCCGGAAGCCAGGTAGAGCAGGCCGTAGTCCTCGTCCCACCAGCGTGCGTTCGGGTTGAAGCCGATCTCCTGGAAGCCGTGGATGAACGACGCGTAGCCGACGCGCATGATCTCGCGGTGCGTGCCGGAGAACAGGTCGGCACGCGGATCCGACGCGGTCCACTCGGTGATCACGCCGTGCACCTGGTTGCCGACGGGGGAAGCCCAGTCCGGCTTCTTCGACGTCAGCGCGGAACCGGTTTCGGTGTGCACGGTGTAGAACTTGCCGTTGCGCTTGAAGTTCGGGTGGAAGGCGGCGAACCCGAAACCGCTGCCCAGACCGCGGTGGCTGTGGAAGTCGGGGCCGACGACCGCGCCCAGGTCCAGGTAGGCGTGCTGAACCCCGTTGTCCAGCAGGTAGAGCTTGCCGTTCATGTCCGGCACGAACATCCGGCCGGAGCCGTCGGGCAGCTCACCGAGGTAGTTGATCCGGTTGTACCGGCGCAGCCGCGCGTCGGTCGGTGGGGGCACGGGCTGCGACGCGGGCAGCCGCGCGACCTCGGTCAGCTCCAGGCCGATGCCGGAGGCACCCGGCGTCGGCAGTGGATCGGCGATCGGCGCATCGGACTGGGCCGAAGCGATGGGCACGAACAACGCTGAGAGCACGAATGTTGTGACAGCCAACCGGGAAAACCGTCTGTACATTCCCCACCACCCTGTGGGCCAGGCCGTGCAGCACGGCAGCGGAAAGCGCTTTCCAAGCAGCGGCCCACCGGAATCTACCTAGCTAATAAGGTGGTTACAACCCCCTCACCCCCGGCCTTTGGTGACCCACTCGTACTGGCCGCGCACCTCGTCGGCCGTCACCGCGCGGTCCAGCAGCATCAGGCTGTCCAACCGGCAGTTGCAGGCGTTGACCTCGCGGTTGTTCTGCGGGTGACTGCCGCCGATCTTGATCCCGCGCGGGTTCGCCGACGACGTCACGTCCGGTTCGGGTGCTCCGATGATCTTCCACGGATCACCCTTGACCGCGTACGAGCCGGGTACGGGCCTGCCGTCGACGTAGAGGCCGATCGTGCCGTTGTCGAAGTCGAACGTGCCCGCGAGGAACACCCACTTCCCCGGCGGTATCAACGTCTTCCAGTCGGCACTGGACACCCAGTACTGCTTGTCGCTGCCGTCCACCCTGCGCGCCAACGCGATCAGCCGCATCGCACCATCGTGGTTCTCCGTCTCCAGCAACGCCCGCGCGGCGTGGCCGTCCGAGTCACCCGCGAGAATTCCAGCGAACCCGATCGCGCCGTAGAAGTCGCCGGTGCCGGAGCTGTTCGAGTTGCGGGCAGGCGCCTCGCCGGTGACCTTCACCCAGGTCATGATCGACATGGAGCGCGCCTTGCTGAACGCCTTCATCGACGCGACCCCGCCGGAGCTGTAGACACCGGATTTCCAGTCGTCGTTGCTCTTGTTGTTCGGCCGCACCTGCTTGAGCTGCAACGACGTCGTCGAACCCGGGAACGCGCCGTCGGCCGTGCGCATCGCCGCGCCACCGTTGACCAGCGAGATCGGCGTGCGCGAGTCGGCCCGGCCGATGTCGTCCTCCTTCTTCGGATCACTCGCCAGCGGATGCTCGAAGTCGTAGTGGTTCACGACCGCGGAGGCGATGCCGGGAGACACGTCGTCCGGGGCGGACAACGCGGAGTGCGCGGCCTTTCCGCTGATCCTGAGGTCGGCGACGCGGCCGATGTTGTCGAACGAGCCGAAGCCGACGCGTCCGGACTTCAGCACCGTGTTGGTCGCGGTCATCAACGGTTGTGAGGAACCGTCGAGATAGACCGCGATCACCCCCGTGTCCACGCAATGTGTGATGCGGACGCGGTGCCACTTCATGTCCGTGATGGCTGGTGGGGCGCCGACAGAGCCGTTCCACTGGTCGTCGATGCGCAACCGGTCGGCGTTGTCGACGAGGAAGATCCCGTTGTGCGGGTAGATCTTGTTGTCCGACGACAGGTGCACGTAGTAGAAGCGGTTGTCCGACTGATGACCGAACACGATCACCACGTCGCGGTCCTTCTGCGAAACCGGCGTGTCCAGCCGCACCTGCGCGTCGACGGTCACGTTGCCGAACGCCGGCCCCTTGCTGACGACCGCGTACTCGTTGGGGCGCCGCGGACCCGGCCGCGCCGCACCCGCCTTCGACAGCACCACCTCGTTGCCGGGGAACCGCCAGCGCGACGGCGTGACGGGCTTCCAGTCGGAGGCCGAGTTGACCCCGCTGACGACGTCGCTGCCGGACTCACAGGCTTCCAGCGTCTGGATCGTCCCGGTGACCTTCCAGATCTTGCCGTTGGCCTTGGCCAGCACGTAGAGCTCACCGGCGGCGTCCGTGCCGAGCCGCAGGTCGACGCGGCTCTTGCCGGCCAGCGTCTTCATCGTCGTGCGCTTGCCCGCCGAGTCGTACACCGCCAGTTCGAACGTCTTCGCGATCGGCGCGCCGGCCCGCATGTCCTTCTCGTCGGCGTAGTACAGCAGGCCCTTCACGCCCTCGCCGTAGACGTACTTGCCCCGCAGTGCGGGAATCGCCGTGCCGCGGTAGACAAAGCCGCCGATCAACGCGTTGCCACTGTCCCCGCAACCGCCGTTGGGCCGGTTGTGGTCGAAGCCCGCGACCGGATAGGTGTAGCCGAACTTCGCGTCGTCGGCGGGCAACGGGTAGAGCTGGCACTTGGAGTCGTTGCGGCGGTAGGTCAGATGGCCTTCCCGCTGGCCCCAGCCGAGGTTCGCGCCGGGTGTGACCTCGTAGACCGACTCGACGACCTTCTCCCCGATGTGCCCCAGGAACATCTTGCGCGTGCCGCCGGAGTCCCAGCTGAACCGGTAGGGGTCGCGCATGCCGATCGCGTACAGCTCGGCCAGCGCACCCGGCCGGCCCAGGAACGGGTTCGACGGCGGGATCCCGTACTTCTTGTTGCCGCTGTTGGTTCCGGCCGGGTCGATGCGCAGGATCTTGCCCTGCGGCACCTTCACGTCCTGCGGGACGTCCGAGCGGTAACCGATGCCACCGTCGCCCACAGCCAGGTACAGCAGGCCGTCCGGGCCGAAGCCGATCTCCTGGAACCCGTGCAGGTACATCTCGAACCCGATGCGCAACAGTTCACGCCGGGTGCCCGCGAACGTCGCCGCCTTCGGGTTGGTGGCGGTCCACTCGGTGATCACGCCGTGCACCACCGCGTTCGACGCCGACGGAAGATCCGGCTTGCGGTTCTTCAGCGCGTCCTTCGCCTCGGTGTGCGCGGTGTAGAACTTGCCGTTCGTCGTGAACTGCGGGTGGAACGCCACGAACCCGAACCCGCTGCCGAGTCCCTGGTGGTTGTGGAAGTTCCCGCCGATCGTGGCACGGACGTCGAGGAACGTGCGCTGGCCGCTGCCGTCGCGGTTCAGCGTGTACAGCTTGCCGTTCATGTCCGGCACGTAGAACCGGCCGGAGCCGTCCGGAATTTCGCCGAGGTAGTTGACCCGGTTGTACTGCTTGAGCCTGCTGTCCCCGGCAGTGGGCGTCGTCGACGACTGCGGCAGCCGCGCGATCTCCTGCAGCTTCAGGCCGACACCGGACGGTGCGGGCGTCGGCAGTGGATCGGAGACGGGGCCGGGCTGGGCCGCCGCCGGTGGCACCAGGGTGGCCGCCGCGACAGCCAGCGCGGCAAAGATCGAGAGCGATCGTCTGGACATCGCACACCACCTCGTGGATCGGCTTGGAAAGCGCTTACCACGCGGCGGCGAGCCAGACTCTACCCATGGGCGACCCCGGTCACAAGTGCGGCGGTCACGCCTCGTCAGCCCTGAGTCAGCACGAGGTAGCCGGTCGCCGGCGACAGCGTCATCAGAGGCAGGAGAAGGTGAAGCGCGGGAGATGCGCAGGTGCGGACGCCAGTGCCGCTTACCTTCACCCTCTCCTTCGTCAGCGCCGAGGTCAGGGCACGAGATCAATCGTGCCCTGTCACGGCCCCCAACAGGTCTCGAATGTGCGCGGTGGCCGACGCGAACTCCGGACGGGCCATCGTCGCGGAATAGTCTCGCTCGCTCGGCAGATCGACCTCGATGACCTCCTTGACCACCGCCGGCCGCTGCGTCAGCACGATCACCCGGTTCGCCAGGTACACCGACTCCGCGATCGAGTGCGTCACCAGCAACACCGTCGTGCCGGTCTCCCGCCACACCCGGTGCAGCTCGACGTTCATCTGCTCGCGGGTCAACGCGTCCAGCGCGCCGAACGGTTCGTCCATCAGCAGCACCCGCGGCTGGTGCAGCAGCGCGCGGCACAACGCCACGCGCTGCTGCATGCCACCGGACAACTCGTGCGGCAGGGCGTTCTCGAACCCCGACAGTCCAGTCATCTCAATGAGTTCGTCGGCGCGCTTGCCCGCCTCGGCCGAGTTCATGCCGCGCATCTCGGCCTGCAGCAGGATGTTGCGCCGCGCGGAACGCCACTCCAGCAACGCCGCCCGCTGGAACACGAACCCGATGTCGTGCCGCGGCCCGCGGACCTCCTCGCCCAGCAACGTGACCGAGCCCGAGGACGGCTTCAGCAAGCCGGACACCAGTTTCAGCAAGGTGGACTTGCCGCAGCCGGACGGGCCGACGATGGACACGAACTCGCCCGGCGCGACGTCGAGCGAGACGTGCTGGATCGCGGTCACCTCCGTGCGCTTCGACTGGAAGCGCACGGAGACGTCGTTGATCGAGACGGCGGAGGTGGTGGTTCCCAGAGTCACGCTCATCCCTTCGGGGCCACGCTTTCTTCCCAGTACGCCGAGGGCTCGGACGCTTCCTTGATGATGCCGGTCTGCTTGAAGGTGTCGATGGTCTTCTTCCAGTCGTCCAGCGTGTTGACGCCCGGCGCCTTGCCCTTCGTGGCATCGGTGTGCAGCAACGTCAGCGTGGTCTTGAACTGCTCCAGCACGACCGTCGGCGACGGCAGCTGCTCGGCGGCGCCCTTCATCGACTCGGCCGCGGCCTCCGGTGACTTCTCGGCCTCGGCCCACGCCTCCTGCGTCGCCGCGACCATCTTCTTCACCAGGTCGGGATCCTTCTGCAGCATGGTCTTCGACGTGAGCAGCCCGTTGCTGAAGTAGTTCAACCCGAACTCGGAGAACCGCAGGTACGACACGTCCTTGCCGGACTTCTCCTTGATCGTCGGCCCCTGGTCGGAGGCGAAGCCGAGCAACACGTCGGTGCGGTTGGAGATGACCGCGGCCATCTTGCCCGCCGGGTCGATGTTCTGGATCGAGACGTCGGACTCCGACATGCCGTTCTGCTTGAGGAACGCGGGGAACGTCTTCGTCAGCGCGTCACCCGCGGTCGTCGCGACCGACTTGCCCTTGAGGTCGGCGGGCTTCTTGATGTTCTTCTCCGTGAAGAACTGCACCGACGCCGGCGTGGTCTGCAGGAACACCCCGATGCTCTTGACCGGCACGCCCTGCTCGACGGCCGTGGCGAGCGCGGACGTGTCGGCCCAGCCGAAGTCCGTCTGCCCGGCGCCGGTCGCGGTCACCGTCTTGCCGGAACCCTGGCCCGCCTGGATCTTGAGCTTGATGCCGTGCTTCTCGTAGATGCCCTGCTTGACCCCGTAGTAGAACGGCGCGTGCTCGCCGTACGGGTACCAGTTGAGGGTCAGCGTGACGTCTTTGGCCTCACCGCCGCCCTCGGACGTCGGACCGCCACCGCCTCCGCAGGCGGCAACCACCAGCATCGCGGGGAGAAGGCCTGCGAGCAGTTTCTTCATCGAATCTCCAATCGCGTACCCCGGCGAGCGGCACGACGTCGTGGACTGCCAGCATGTGAGGTGTGGCGGCGACGTTGGTGAAGCGGGCGTTCAAGTACCGCTTCTATCCGACGGAACAACAGGTGCGGGAGTTGCTGCGCACGTTCGGTTGCGTGCGGCTGGTCTACAACAGTGCCCTGCAAGCACATATCGATCTCTGGCGCGCCGAGGAGCGGCAACTGGACCACTCCGCGACCTCGGCGATGCTCACCGGCTGGAAGCGCGATCCGAAACTGTCGTTTCTGGCTGAGGTGTCGAGCGTTCCGTTGCAGCTGACACTGCGACACCTGCAGACTGCATACACGAACTTCTTCGCCAAGCGCGCCAGCTATCCGAGGTTCAAATCCCGTAAGAAGTCCCGCGCGTAGGCCGAGTACACCCGGTCGGGATTCCGCTGGCGCGATGGCAACCTCATCCTGGCGAAGATGACCACACCGCTGAACATCGTGTGGTCCCGGCCGCTGCCTCGGGACTCGGCTCCGTCCATTGTCACGGTATCGCTGGACCCAGCCGGGCGCTGGTTCGTCTCGATCCTGGTGGAAGCCGTCGTCGCCCAATACCCGGCCACCACCGCGACAGTTGGTGTCGATGCTGGGATCACGGCGCTGCTGGCCCTGTCCACCGGCGAGAAGATCACGAACCCGAAACACGAGAAGCGGGAGCGAACCAAGCTTGCAAGCGCTCACCGAGACATGTCCCGCAAGATCACCGGTTCCGCCAACCACGGCAAAGCCCGCCGCAAACTCGCTCGAGTCCACGCCCGGATAGCCGACCGGCGCCGGGACTTCCTGCACAAGGTCACCACTCGACTCGTTCGTGAGAACCAAACGATCGTGATCGAGGATCTCAACGTGGCCGGGATGCTGCGCAACCACAACCTCGCGCGCGCCATCTCCGACGCGGCTTGGTCGCAGTTCCGATCCATGCTGGAGTACGAGGCAGCCTGGTACGGCCGTGATCTGATCACTGTCGACAGATGGTTCCCGTCGAGCAAGACCTGCTCGAAGTGCCGACTGCGCACCGAGAGCCTGCCACTTCACGTCCGGGAGTGGGCCTGCGCTGGTTGCGTAGAAACCCACGATCGGGACGTCAACGCGGCACGTAACATCCTGACCGCCGGACTGGCGGTGACAGCCTGCGGAGACGGGGTCAGACCAACCCGGCAACAGTCGGCGAAGCACCTGTCACAACCTCCCATCGCGGAGACGGAACCAGGAACCATCGGCCGCGAGGCCGATGGACAAGTCAAGATCCGCCTTTCGCTAGAAGGGTGGTGACGGCGGCGCCTCGCCGGCTGGCGTGCCAGGGCAGCATCAGCTTCTCGGCGAGGTCGAGCAGGAGGAAGAGCAGAACGCCGACGAACGACGTGACGATCAGGCCCGCGAACAGCATCGGCGTGTCCATGTTGCCGTTGGCCTGCAGGATCACGTAGCCGAGGCCCTCGTTGGAACCGACGAACTCACCGACGACGGCACCGGTGACGGCGAGCGTCACGGCGACCTTGAGTCCGGCGAACAGGTGCGGCAACGCCGCCGGGAAGCGGATCTTCACGAACGTCTTGACCGGCCCGCCGCCCATCGTGGACGCGAGTTCGAGCATCTCGGTGTCGACCGATTTGAGACCGGTGACGGTCGAGATGACAACCGGGAAGAACGCCATCAGCACGGCGACGATGACCTTGGGCTCGAAGCCGAAGCCGAGCCACACCACGAACAGCGGCGCGATGGCGATCTTGGGGATGACCTGCGCGAACAACAGCAGCGGGTAGGCCGTGCTCTCGATCGTCCGCGAATAGACCATCGCGACGGCGACCAGCACGCCGAGGACGCCCGCGATGACGAACCCCAGGATCGTCTCGTAGGTGGTCACCCAGGTGTGGCCCCAGAGGTACGACCACTTGTCGATCAGCAGGTCGAAGGTCTTGCCCGGCGACGGCACCAGGTAGGCCTCGACCAGGCCGGTGACGGTGATGAGGTGCCAGATCGCGAGGCACGCGGCCAGCAGCGCGGCCGGACGCCACGTTCGCTCTACGAGGCCGCGCCAGCGGTCCGCCGGAACCGTGTTCACGAAGCTCCCTCGGGTAGGAAAGCGCTTTCCCGTACGCTATGTCCGGTCCACTGACCGGTCAAGACGGAGGACTGATGAAGCTGGACCAGACCATCGACCGAGTGGACGTCCACGCCGTCGCGCTGCCCACGATCCGGTCGTTCGGCGTAGCGGGTGGCAGTGTCGCCGTCGCAGGTCGGCCGAGCATTCGGGTGCTGGTCAAGGTCAGCGCCGATGGCGTGCACGGGTGGGGCGAGGCAACTCCGATCCCCGCCTGGACATATGAGACGGCTGAATCGATTTTCACGACCATCACCCGCTATCTGGCGCCGGCGATCATCGGCCAACCGGTGTGGCAGCTGGACGGCATCAGCCGCGTCTTCGACCGCACGATCAACCGCGGCTTCTCGATCGGCGCGCCGCTGGCCAAGTCCGCCGTGGACGTGGCGCTGCACGACCTGATCGGCCGCGCCTTGGGCGTCTCGCTCGGCACGCTGTGGGGTCAACGACGGCATGAGCGGATCGAGCTGGCGTGGATCGTCTCCGGCCAAACACCCGCCGAGGTGGCCGATTGCGTGCGGGAAGGCATCGACCACGGCTACCGGTCGTTCAAGGTGAAGATCGGGCTGCACGACGAGCGCACCGATCTGAACGTGGTGCGGGCAGTGCGCGAGATCGCGCCCGAGGCACCGCTGTGGGTCGACGCGAACCAGGCCTACACGGTCGACGAGGCGCTGCGGATTGCCCGAAGGCTTGAGGAGTTCGACGTGTTCGCGTTCGAACAACCGCTGCCCGCCAACGATGTTGTGGGCCAACGTCGTCTGCGCGCCGCCTCTCCCCTGCCCGTCGCGCTGGACGAAAGCCTGCGCCACCCCAGCGATCTCGCGACCTTCGTCAAGCTGGACGCGGTCGACGTCGCCGTGGCGAAGGTGCAACGGTCGGGCGGGCTCACGTTGAGCCGCCGGTTGTGCCAGCTCGCCGAGGACTGCGGCGTCAGGCTCCTCGGCTCCGGGCTGACCGACTCGGACATCGGGCTGGCCGCATCGCTGCACCTGTTCTCCGCTCACGGCATCGGTGGACCCGCCGACCTCAACGGGCGCCAGTTCATCTCATCCCCTTACGCCACAGGGATCACCGTCGAGGACGGCAGGGCGCAGGTGCCCACCGGGCCAGGGCTGGGGATCGAAGTGGACGAGGCTGTCGTTCAGGAGCTCTCGATCGAGCTGTAGGTGTTGCCTGCGCGGTCACGGCCGCGCGCCAGGTAGATCCTGTGCTCGCCGGACTTCAGGAACCGGACCGTGGTCGGCATGTACCGCATGGTGTAACCGCAGCGCCGCAACGTGCTGCGGTTCGGCGGACTGCCGTGCACCAGCATGGCCGAGTGGACGCTGCACGCACCGCGCTCCAGCTCCACGTCGACGGCCCGTGCCTCGTCGACCGCCGTTTCCTGGTTGAAGAACGAGTCCTCGTTGCCCTGATGGGCCACGGGCGCGAGGTGGCTGCCGGGAATCACGCGCAGGCAGCCGTTCTCGACGGTCGACGGATCGATCGCCAGCCAGACGGTGATCGCGTCGCCCGCCGGCGAGATGCTGTCGCGCCAGAAGTGCGCGTCCTGGTGCCACGGCACGGGTTTGCCGTCACAGGCGGGTTTGCAGATGAAGTGCGACGAGAACAGCGCGATGTCCGGGCCGATCAGCGACTCGACGAGGTCCAGCACGTCCGGGTCCAGCAGCCACTCGAACAGCGCCGGGTCGGTCAGGTGCGGCACGTCCATGTGTTCGGGCCGCTGACCTTCCGGCAAAGCCGCCAGCTTGGCCTCGAAGTGTGCTGCCAGTGCCTCGAACTTCGCGGGAGCCAGCACGCTGGAGTGCGTCTCGTAGCCGTCGGTCTGGAACATCGGGATCACCTCACGAGTAGGCCGGTCTCCTTGTCATAGCGCAGAACACGTGCGGGCGGGGCGTCCACCGTCACGGTGGTGCCAACTGAAGGCTCGTCGTCCTCGGGCACGATGTAACCGATCTGGTCCTCGCCGCAGTCCAACGTCACCAACGACGTGACGCCGAGATTTTCCACAATGGACACTGAACCGGTGAACAAGCCGTCAGCAGCAGGCGACAGGTACTCGGGCCGAACACCGACAACGACATCCCCGCGCGGCACGAGGTTCATCGGCGTCGACCCGATGAAGTTCGCGACGAACGTGTCCGCCGGCCGCTGGAACACCTCACGCGGCGTCCCGAGCTGCCGGATCTTGCCGGCGTCCATCACCGCGATCCGGTCCGCCAGCGCCAAGGCCTCGGCCTGGTCGTGCGTCACGAACACGGTCGTCAGCTCCAACTCGCGCTGCAGCTTCTTGAGGAAGGTCCGCGCCTCCAGCCGCAACCGGGCGTCCAGATTGGACAACGGCTCGTCCAGCAACAGCACCTCTGCCGACGCGGCGACCGCGCGAGCCAGCGCCGCCCGTTGCTGTTGCCCACCGGAAAGCTGCCCTGGACGCCGATCCAGCAATGCCCCGAGACTCAGCCCGTCGGCCGTCCGCACCGCGGTCTCGTGCTGCACCGACTTCGCGGCACCCCGCACCCGCAACGGATAGGCGATGTTCTCCGCAACGGTCATGTGCGGGAACAACGCGTAGTCCTGGAACACCATCGCGATCCGCCGATCACCAGGCTGCAGCCGCGTGACGTCACGCTCCCCGATCGCCACGGCACCGTCGGAGGCGGCCTCCAGCCCGGCGATCGTGCGCAGCAACGTGGTCTTGCCGCAGCCCGACGGACCGAGCAGGGCGAACAGCTCGCCGTCGGAGATCTCGAGGTCCAGCGCGTCCACCGCCCGCACCCCGTTGGGGTAGACGGTGGAGAGCTCCTCGATCGTGATGCCCGCCATCAGCTCTTGATGCCTCCGTGGAATCGGAACCCGTACCGCTTGCTCACGAACAGGTACAGCACGACCACCGGGATCGAGTACAGCAGCGAGAACACCGGGATCACCGTCAGGTTGGCGCTGCCGCCCTCGTCGTACAGGGTTCGCAGCAGCACGGCCGCCGGCTGCTGGCCAACGTCGCGCATCAGCAGGAACGGCAGCAGGAAGTTGCCCCAGGCGTTGACGAACGCCCACACGAAGATCGTTGCGACACCAGGCCGCGCGACCGGCAGCACGACGTGACCGAGCACCTGCCACGGCGAGGCTCCGAACACCCGTGCCGACTCCTCGTACGAACGCGGCACAGCGTCCATGAAGTCCTTCAGGATGAAGATGGCGGCGGGCAGCATGCCGCCCGCGATCACCAGCGCCGTGCCGAACTGCGAGTTGATCAGGCCGAGCTGCAGCATCATCACGAAGATCGGCACCATCGCGGCCGTGCCCGTCACCACCGACGAGAGCAGCAAGAGCAGGTACAGCAGCAGATCCCGGCCGGGAATCCGCACCCGCGACAACGCATACGCCGCCAGAGCAGCGAGAACCGTCGTCACGACAGTCGCGACCACGCACAGCACCAACGAGTTCACCAGCGACGTCAGCGCGTACGGGTGCTCGAAGGTCGCGGCCACGTTGGCGAACGTCCAGTCCGGCCACCGCAACCCGAGCCCGGGCTTCGAGTCGAACGGCGCCGAGGCCAGCCACAGCATCGGCACCGCGAAGAACGCCAGCACCAGCGTGATCAGCACGTAGAAGCCGATCCGCCGGACCATCCACAGAGGACTCATGCCCGCCTCCGCAAGAGTCTCACATAGACCAGTGCGACAGCGAGGTTTCCGACGAGCAACAGCATCGACATCGCGGACGCGTACCCGAGCTGCCCGCCCTCCAGCGCCTGCCGGTAGATCAGCACCGGCAGCACCTCGGACTGGTGGTTCGGCCCGCCCGCGGTCAGCAGGAACGGCGTGAAGTCGTTGGCCGTCCACAGACTGATCAGCAACGTGTTGGTCAGCACGTGCCCGCGGATGTGCGGGAACACCACGTCCCGCACGGTCTGCCAGCCGGACGCGCCCATCAGCCGCGCGGTCTCGATCTGCGACGGCGGCACGGCGGCCAGCGCCGAGGTGTAGAGCAGCATCGAGAACGCCGTGCCGCGCCACACGTTGAAGATGATCAGGCTGGTCATCGGGTACTGCACCAGCCACGCGGTCTCCGGCGAGCCGAGCAGCAGGCCCAGCGTGCCGGTGTCGCGGCTCAGCACCGCGAACCACAGGTACGCCACGACCGTGCCGGGCAGGATCCACGACAGCAGCACGAAGCCTTCGACGGTCCGGCGCAGCCACGGCCGGACGTTGCGCAACAGCCAGGCCAGCCCGAAGCCCAGCGCGTTCTGCCCGAGCACCGCCGAGAACAGCACGAACAACGCCGTCAGCCACACCGAGTTCGTGAACAACGGATCGCGCACGGCCTCGACCACGTTGTCCAGCCCGACGATCCGCGGGTTGGCCGCCGCGGGGCCGGTGAGCTGGTAGTTCGTGATGCCGATGTAGAGCGTCCAGAGCGCCGGGAAGACCAGGAAGACCCCGATCAGCACCAGCGCCGGCGCAACGAAGCCGAGGGCCCTCCGCACGCCCAGGCCCGAGCTATCCATCCCACCCCCGCCTGCTGTTGTGGCGTGTGCAAGTACTACCAACTGCGCGTTGGTGGTACTTGCACACGCCACTAGCCAACGTTGCCCTCGCCTACGGCTTTGATGAGCGCCGCGCGATAGGCCGTGGCCACCTCGTCCGGGCTCTTGCCCGCCACGACGTCCGCGGTGGCCTGCTGCAGCGCCGCCGACACCTTCGGGTAGTCGGCGAGGCCCGGCCGGTACCGGGTGATCGGCAAGACCTTCTCCGAGATGAACGTCAGCATCGGGTCGCCCTTGAGCACCTCGTCGTTGACGTCCTGGCGCTGGGTGAGCTGCGCGGCGCCCGCCAGCGACTCCTTCACGGCCTCCGCGGAGTTGAGGAACTGCATGAACTCCCACGCCTGCCGCGGGTAGTTGGTGTTCGGGTTGATCACCCGCACGCCACCACCCGACATGCTCACGAAGTCCTGCCCGCCCACACCGGCCTTGGCCTGCTTGGCCGGAACCAACGCCCAGCCCACCGCGGTGTCGCGGTCGGCCATCTTCGCCACGCCGTTCTTGGGCTCCACCACCGAACGCCAGAAGTAGTCGCTCTCCAGCAGGATGCCGATCTTGTTCTCGCCGAACAGCGTGAACGACCGATCGCGCCCCTTGGCCTCCTGCTGCAACACGGGATCGCCGAGCCCACCGCCGTAGACCTTCTGGTACAGCCCCAGAACGTCCTTCAGCTGGGCCGAATCACCTTGCCACTTCCCGTTCTCGTAAATGGGCTTGCCGGCGCCGACCAACGCGGGCAGCACGCCCTGCATGGTCGTGGCCTCGCCCATCGCGGTACCGGCGTTGAGCTGGATCGGCGTCACGCCCGGCAACGTCTTGAGTTTCGCGCCCGCGTCCAGCACGTCCTGCCACGACCTGGGCTGCCAGTCCGCGGGCAGTCCGGCCTGCGCGAACAGCTTCTTGTTGAAGAACAACACACGCCCGTCGGTGCCCATCGGCACGCCGTACCGCTTGCCGTCGAACTCGCCGAGTCCCTGCACGGCCTTGGGAATCTGGTTCCAGCCGTCCCAGTCGGTGTTGCCGACCACGTCGCCAAGAGGCTTGATCTGCCCGGCCTGGGCGAACTCGCCGAGCCAGATGCCGTCGATCTCGATGATGTCGCCACCACCGCCGGTCTTGAGGTCGAGCGCGACCTTGGTCTTGAAGTCCTCGTCGCCGGCGCCGTTCTGCTCGAACTTGATCGTCGCGGTGACGCCCTTGGCCTTCTGCTGCTCGGTGAACTTCGGGATCACCCAGTTCTGGATCCAGTTCGCCCCGCGCGCGTTCTTCCCGCCCGCCGCCGCGTTGGCGACGATCGTCAGCGTGATCTCCTTGGCGTCGGCGTTCTGCGCCTTGTCGCCCTCCTGCGTCTGCCCCAGACAGCCCGCGAGCAGACCGCACACCGCCAGCAACCCGAACATCCTCGTTCGCCGCATCCGTGATCTCCCCACCCAGAGGACCAGCTGGTACGTCAGGTCCCAACATGGCACTCGATCACCTCGCCCACAAGCTCTCAGCGCCCTCTCAGTGGGCGGCTGGAAGGCTGCCGCGCGAAGGGGGTAGATCAACTATGCAGCTCTTGCTGGCGGCCGTCCTGACCGCCTCCACCCTGGTGACACCGCAGCTCACCGGCCCACTGCCGGTCGGCACGTTCGACGCCCACCTCGTCGATTCCACCCGCCTCGACCCGTTCCGACCGGCGAAGAACCGGGAACTGATGGTCACCGTCAGCTACCCGGCCCAGCGCAGGGGCGAGCAGGCGCCGTGGCTCACCCCAGGCCTCGCCACCGCCGCCGACCCGATCATCTCCAGCCCCGCGTTCCTCGACGTTCCGGCTGGGACGGTCGACTGGTCCGGGACGCTCCGGCAGGCCCGGGTGGACGCTCCACCGATCAAGGCCAAGTGGCCGGTTGTGCTGTTCTCGCCGGGGCTTCAGGGTCCGCGCGAGTTCTACGCGACCGCGGCCGACGACCTGGCCGGCCGCGGGTACGTCGTGGTGACGGTGAGCCACACGCACGAGGCGTTGGCCGTGGAGTTCCCCGGTGACCGCATCGAGTACGGCGCGATCGACGGCAGCCCGGAGACGACGAAGAAGGTCATCGACACGCGCGTCGCCGACATGCGGTTCGTGCTCGACAGGCTGCCGAGCCTGCACAGGTGGGCCGACACGAGCCGCGTCGGGATCGCCGGGCATTCGTTCGGCGGTTACACGGCGGGCGAGACGATGGCGCACGATCGCAGGTTCGACGCGGGCGTCAACATCGACGGCGCGATGGAGCACACCGGCGACGGCGGCACCTATGCGCCAGGTGAAGTGGTCGAACGGGGCCTGGACCGGCCGTTCCTGTTGTTCGGCGGTGACCTCGGCGAGCGGGAGCTGTCACACGTCGACACGAGCCTGACCAGGTCGTGGGCCGACTTCTGGCCGAACCAGCGCGGGTGGAAGCGCGACGTGCACCTGGACAACGGCGCGCACTACGGGTTCAGCGACCTGCAGTGGTCGGTGCCGCAGATCGGCGCGGTGAGCCAGGAACGCCGTGTCGGTCTCATTGGGACGATCAACCCGCAGGACGCGCTGAAGGCCCAGCGGGACTACGTGGGCGCGTTCTTCGACCTCCACCTGAAGCACCGGGGCACCACGCTGTTCGACCGGGCACGTCATCCGGGGATCCGCCTGGTGGGCTGATCAGCGGTATGGTCCGAACCAATGGCTGTCGAGTTCAACGTCCTCGGTCCCCTGCAGGTCCGCGTGGACGGCGGGGAACTGCGGATCGGCGGGTTCACCCGCCGGGCCGCGCTGGGGTTCCTGCTGCTCAACGCGGGCCGGGTGGTGTCGATCAGCGAGCTGACCGAGGCGTTGTGGCCGGACGGGCATCCGCCGACGGCGCGCGGGATCCTGCTGAACGTCGTGTCCGCGTTGCGGAAGGCCGGAATCGACCTCGTCACCCGCAAGCCCGGCTACCTGCTGCGCGCGGAACCGGATCGCGTTGACCTGCACCGGTTCCGCGCGGGTCTGGCCAGGGCCGCTACGGCCGCGGGACCTGAGCAACGAGCCGTCTTCCTGCGTGACGCGCTGGCGTTGTGGCGGGGGCCGGTGCTCGCGGACCTCGTGGCGGACGGCGTCGCGTGGCCCGCGCTCGTGGAGATCACGCACCTGCGTGACGTGGCGGTGGAGGACAGGTTCGAGGCCGAGCTGGCGTGCGGCCGGCATCGCGAGGTGATCGCGGAACTCGAAGCGCTGGTGCACGACCACCCGCTCAGAGAACGTTTGCAGGGCCAGCTGATGCTCGCGCTCTACCGTTCAGGACGCCAAGCCGACGCTCTCGCGGCTTTCCGGACGGCCCGCGAACGGTTCGCCGGCGAACTGGGCATCGATCCCGGCCGCGAGCTCGTGGCGCTGGAACAGGCGATCCTCACCCAGGACCCGGCACTCGCGGTGACCGCCGCGCAGGCGATGACCCTGTTGGAGCGCAAGAAGGTCAGCGTGCTCGTCGTGCGGCTGGTGCTGACCGGCGCGGACGAGGCGGCCGACGAGCAGCTGGAAGCCTCGGTCGCCGCGGTGCGCCGGCAGATCGAGGACCTCGGCGGAGTCGTCGTCACCACGCTCGGTTCGACGGTCTGCGCGGCGTTCGGCGCCCCGGTCAACCGGGAGGACGACGCGGCACGGGCGGTGCGCGCGGCGTTCGAGGTCGTGGGCGGTCGTCCGGCCTCGGCCGCGGTGTCCACCGGTCCCGCGCTCGTCACGTCCGGCGACCGCCTCGAGGTCAGCGGCACGGTGCTCGACGCGTGCCTGCGGCTGGTCGCCACGGCGGCCGAGGGCGAGGTCAGGACCTGCTCGACGACCGACCGCGTGCTCGCGCCCACCGGGGACGACGCGCCGTTCGTCGGCCGGTCGACCGAGATGGCGACGCTCTGGGAGGCCTTCGAGCAGGTCGGACGCACGCACCGGCCGAGGCTGATCACGCTGGTCGGCGAGCCGGGCGCGGGCAAGAGCAGGCTGGTGCGGGAGTTCGCCGCGGGCCGCCGGACGCTCACCGGTCGCACGCCGGTGTTCGGGCGCAACGACGTCTTCGCCCCGCTGGCGGAGATCGTCCGGGCGCACGCGCGGATCTTCGACACGGACTCCGCCAAGGTCGTCACCGCCAAGATCCAGGCGATCAGCGACGACCCGTGGCTGGTCACGCAGCTGTCCGCGCTGGTCGGCGTGAGCCCGCAGGGCAGCGACGTGCTGATGGCGTGGACCCGCATGGTCGAGCAGCTCGCGGCGGAACCGCTCACCGTGATCATCGAAGACGTGCACTGGGCCGACGACCTGCTGCTCGACTTCCTGCGCGGGCTCGCTGAGACCGCGGACGACGTGCCGTTGCTGATCCTCGTGACGGCACGGCCGGAGCTGCTGGAACGCCGTCCGTCCTGGAGCGGGGTCGTCGCGCTCGACGCACTGTCCGAAGAGGACACCAGCCTGCTGCTCAAGATGCTGATGACCCGGCACGACGTGGCGGCCGACCTGTCCGCGCTGCTGCAACGCTCGGCGGGCAACCCGTTGTTCGCCGGTGAGTACGTGCGGATGTTGCGAGACGGCGCACCGGACGCCCTCCCGGAGACCGTGCAGACGGTGATCGGCGCGCGGCTGGACTCGTTGCCGCCGTTGGAGAAGGTCGTGCTGCAGGACGCGGCGGTGATCGGCCGGACGGTGTGGCCGGGCGCGGTGGCGGCGGTCGCGGAACGGGACGTCGCCGAGGTCGCACGCTGCCTCGAAGTGCTGCGGCAGCGGGACTTCCTCAAGCGCAGGCCCACCAGCAACGTGGTCGGCGAGGTCGAGTACGCGTTCAGCCACGTGCTGGTGCGCGACGTCGCCTACGACCGGGTTCCGCGCACCACCAAGGCGATGAAGCACTACCACGCGGCCGAATGGGTGCAGGCGCTGCCGCTGGAGCACGTTCCGCTGCTGGCGTACCACTTCCAGGAAGCGGTGTGGCTCGCGGAGGCCGCTGGGCGCCCGTGCGACATCATGGGCCAGAAGGCGCGCTCGGCACTCACCGAGGCCGGACGCAAGGCCACCGCGCTGGCCGCCAGGGACACGGCGATCCGGTGCTACCAGGCCGCACTGGCGGTGTGCCCGCCCGGCCACGCGGACCGGGTCGAGCTGCTGACGTTGCTGGGATCGAGCCTGGCGTGGAACGGCGGTGGCATCGACGAACTGACCGAGGCCGTCTCGCTGCACCTGGCCAGGAAGGACTTCGCGGGCGCCGCGGAGGCCTCCAGGGTGTCGTGGCGGGCCTGCTGGCACCACGGCGACTACGCGGAGGCCGGACGGCACCTGGACCGCACGATCGAGTTCCTGGCGCTGGCCGAGCCGGACGAGCGGGTGTTCACCGTGCAGGCCCATCTCGCACACTCGTTGACGTTGGTGGGCAGGCTGGACGACGCGATCACGGCGGCGCGGGCGGCCCTGACAGGTGCGACCGGCACCGAACGGGCGATCGCGCTGGAGGCGCTCGGGCTCGCGCGGGTCAAGCAGGGCGACCCGGCCGGCGTCGACGACATGCGCCAGGCCGTCACCGAACGGCGCGAAGCCGGTGTCTCACCGAGCCTGTGCCTGTTCAACATGGGCACCGCCCACGCCATGCTCGGCGACGCCCGCGCCCGCCTGGCCGTGCGAGCGGAAGCGCGGGTGGCGGCGCTGCGGCACGGCGACAGCTACACCATCTCGTGGCTCGACTCGTCCCGGTACGTCGAGCTGTTCTGGGACGGCTCCTACGCCGAGGCGCTGGCGAACCTCGACGAGTCGATCGCCGGCTCCCCCGCCCAGTCGTACTTCCACGCCATCCGGGGACGCATCCGGTTGCTGACCGGTGATCTCACCGGGGCCGCCGAGGACGCGGACACCGCACTCGACCTCGCCCGCGGCAAAGGCCAACCCGGCGAACTCCAGCACCCGCTGGCGTTGCGGGCCAGAGTCGCTCTCGCCCGCGGTGAGCCCGTGCACGCGTGGGTCGACGAGCTGCTCACACTGCTGCCAGGACGGCAGATCACCGGGCCGATCGGCGTCAGCCTGCCGATCGTGCTCGCGGCCGCCGGGCACGGGCCGGACAGTCTGGCGGAGGTGTCGTGGTCGCGCTGGCGGGACGCGGCAGTCGCCCATCTCTCCGGGGACCGGGACGAAGCCGTCCGGACGTACCGCGAGATCGGCTCGGTTCCCGACGCCGGCGAGGCACGATGAGTCGCTGGTTATCGGACGGAAATAGCGTCCGGGTGTGTCCGCCATCCCGCGCTACTACCAGGCCAAGACCAGGCTGCTCGACCTGCTGAGCGAGCTGCCCGACAACACCCCGTTCCCGCCGGAACGCGAGCTCGCCGAGCTGTTCGGCATGTCCCGCACCACGATCCGCAAGGCGCTGGACGAGCTCGTGCTGGAAGGCAAGCTCATCCGCAGGGCGGGCAGGCAGGGCACCTCCGTCGCGCCCCGCAAGCAGGTCCACCGGCTGAGCCTCGACGCCCTCGTGCAGGACCTCGCCACCCGCGAGTCGGTGGTGGTGCGCACGATCGGCGCGCAGGACGTGATCAACGTCGAGTCGGTCCTGATCCGCGGGGACGAACCGATCGGCGTGCGATCGACGTACCTGCGCGCCTCCCAGTTCCCCGGCTTCGCCGAGCTCTACGACCGCGGTGCGCCGCTGCGGAAGTTCCTGTCGGACAGGTACCAGATCCGGTTCGGCGAGCTGCACCCGTGGTGCACCACCGCTCTCGCCACCCCACGCCTCGCCGGGATGCTGGAAGTCCGTCCCGCCACCCCGGTTCTGTCGATCGCGTGGATGGCCCACGACCTTCGCGGCGTGCCGGTCGAACGGTCGTGGGTCGTCCTGCGGGGTGATCGCACGCACCTCACGATGCATGCGGCCAGCGTGACACCACCGGTGCTCGCCGGTCGTGCCTTGGGCTAGACCAGGTCGTGGAGGGCGTTCCGCTGCGCAATTCCGAGATCAAATAGCGTGAGAGCGTGACCGCTCGACGCACAGTGCTCAAGACGTTCGCCCTGCTCCCCCTCGCCGGCTGCGCGGCCACCCCCGCCACGCCGACGAGCGCCCCACCTCCGGCGACGACCACGACCAGCGCGGCGCCGATCAGGCACGACGCGCTGGTCGAGTTGGAGAAGAAGTACGACGCACGGCTGGGCGTCTACGCGGCCGGTGTCAACACGATCGAGCACCGGGCGGACGAGCGGTTCGCGTTCTGCTCGACGTTCAAGGGCCTCGCCACGGCCGCGGTCCTGCACCGCAACCCGATGACGCACCTCGACGACGTCGTCACCTACACCGAAGCCGACCTGATGAAGAGCTCGTCCATCACCAAGGACCACGTCGGGACCGGCATGAAGATCCGCGACCTGTGCGACGCCGCGGTCCGCTACAGCGACGGCACGGCCGGCAACCTGCTGCTGCGCGACGTCGGCGGCCCCGCTGAACTCACCAGGTACCTGCGCGAACTCGGCGACAACGAGACCCGGATGGACCGGATCGAGCCCGACATCACCTCGGCCACGCCCGGCGACCCGCGCGACACCGCCACGCCGCGGTCGCTCGGCACGGACTACCAGCGGCTCGTGCTCGGTGACGCTCTCGCGCCCGAGAAGCGCGACTTTCTCAAGGACCTGCTGGAGCGCTCGACCACCGGGGCCAGGCGGATCCGGGCAGGCGTGCCGCAGGGCAGCAGGGTCGCGAACAAGACCGGCACCGGCGACTACGGCACGGCCAACGACATCGCCGTCGTGTGGCCGCCCGGCCGGGAGCCGATCCTGATCGCGATCATGTCGAGCAAGGCGTCCGCGGACGCGAAGTACGACGAGGCGCTCATCGCCGAAGCGGCCGCTTACGTCGTGAAAACCCTCATCTGACCCCTCAGCGGACCGACGACACGTCGGCCCACACCGTCTTCATGTCGGGGTACCGGTAATGCCCCCACACCTGCGCCAAGCCGTTCACCAGCAACAATCCCCGCTGCCGCCGCCCCAGGAACCCCATTCGCCCGAGCTGCGGGAACCGTCCGGGCGTTCCGTCGTCGACCTCCACCCGCACCACCTCGCGTTCCGGCAGGCGAAGAATGCGGGCGTGACGAGGTGGCGCGCCGTGGTGGTAGGCGTTGCTCACGAGCTCAGTGGCCACCACCATCACATCGACCACGACGTTCTCGTGCATCCCCAGCAGAAGGCGTCGCACCTCCGCCCGCACGGTCGCGAGCGGCATGGCCCCCTCCGGTAGGACGAGGTCCAGTCGTTCGCTGGACCGTCCTGCGATACCCATCAGCATTCCTCCGCGCCCTGTTCGTTCAAGGCAGAAGGATCCGTACCCACGCGCGAGCAGATCGAAACCCACCGAACTGGAATCACGGGAACCTCGGAAGGTCGGCCCACACCACGGTGTCGCCCTGCGCCTGCTCGACACCCCACCGGTCGGACAGCCGGGCCACCAGGACCAGGCCATATCCGCGCTGCGGCCGCGAGACCTTGCGCAGCGGCGGGTGGGCACGGGAGTCGTGCACGATCTCGACGCGGATCTTGGACTTCTCCACGACCACGCGCAAGAAGGACGGTTCGGACGTGTAGCGGTAGGCGTTGCTCACGAGCTCGTTCACCACCAACAGCACGTCGGCCACGCTGTCGGCGTCCTCCCTCATCAGCTCCAGCCGCACCCAGCGCCTGACCGCCGCGAGGGAGGGCCGCTGCCTGCCCAGTGGCAGATCTGCCGCGTCACCCGTCGTCGCTGCGTGATCGTGCGCCAAACCGCTCCTCGGTCAGTTGATCAGTTCGGGCGCGGGTTACCCAGGTGCATCGGCTGCCAAACCAATCGTTCAGGTGGCTGAACTACCCTCACTGCGCCGTCGCACCTCAGGGGGAACCACGTGCCCAGATCCTTGCTGCCGTTGCTGGTCGCACTGCTGGCGATGTTCTTCACGCAACAGCTGCTCGTTCCGACCCTTTCTCCACTGTCCCTCGACCTCGGCCTCACCGCGACCCAGCTGGGTCTCGTGATCACGATCGCCTCCGTGGCGGTGACCCTCGCGAGCCCGCTCTGGGGGTGGGCGCTGGACGCCATCGGGCTCCGCCGCGCACTGCTCGCCGGCCTCTGCCTGGCCATGGCCGGGTTCGCCGGGTTCGCCGCCACCGTCACGTTCGGTCTCGACGAGACCCTGACACCCGACCTGACGTTCACGTCCGTGCTGGTGTTCCGCAGCGCGCTGCTGGGTGCCGGGCTCGCCGTGCTGCCGGTCGCCGCGCTCGCCGTCGCGGGCACTTTCACCGTGGCGGAAGGCGACCGCACCAGGGCTGTCGGTCTCGTCGGTGCGGCGCAAGGGCTGTCGGCTCTGATCGGGCCGCCGGTCGGTGGCGTGCTCGCCGCCGTCTCGCTGATGCTGCCGCTCTCCGTCGCGCCCGTGCTCGCGCTGCTGGTCACGATCTTCGTTCTGGTCGCCGTCAAACCCGTCGAACGTCCACAGCAGGTGGTCCAGACACAGCCGTGGGCGATGTTGCCGGCGTTCGGCGTCGGGTTCCTGATGTTCCTGTCGTTCGGGCTTTCGCAGGTCGTCGTCACGTTGCTCGCCAAGCAACAGCTGATGTACAGCACCTCCTCACTCGCGGTCAGCGCCGTGGTGGCCGCTTCCGCTCTCGGGCTCGTCGTGACGCAGGGCGTGGTCGTGCCGCTGCTGAAGTGGCCCGCCGGCCGGTTGATGCGCACCGGTGCGCCGATCGCGGTGGCGGGCTACGCCGTGCTGGCGGTCTCGCAGTCGCTGTGGCTGGTGGCGGCGGCGTACCTCGTGGTGGCGGTCGGGCTCGGACTCGCGGTCACCGGGTTCGCCGCGGCGGCCTCGCTCGGCGTCGGGCCGCGGCACCAGGGCCTGGTCGCCGGTCTGGTCTGCGCCACGAACGGGCTGGCGTTCATCATCGGACCGATGCTGAGCGGCCTGCTCTACGACGTGGCACCGGTCGCGCCGGTGATCGCCGCCGGGGCGGCCGCCGCCCTCGCGTGCGTGCTGGCGCTGCCCCAACTCACGCCGCGTGTCCCACAATCGGTGGCGTGAGGCTGTCCGTCGCGATCTGGCCGCCGCCGGAGATCGTCGAGGTGCTCGGTGCGCTCGACCGCGCACCGGGCATCCAGTGGTCCGCGCCCGCCCAGTGGCTGATCAAGGTGCGGCCGCTGGGCACCGTGCCCGACCGGGTGATGCCGGAATTGGCCGAGGCGCTGGCCGAGGAGCTGGACGGCGCACCGGCCACCCGGTGCGTCCTCGGGCCCCGGACGCGGCCGCGCTCAGGATGGATCAGCGTGCCGGTGTCCGGTCTGGACGAGCTGGGGGCCGTGGTGTTCGAGGCGACGGCACCGATCGTGCCGGTCACCCATCCACAGCCGTTCCAGACCTTCGTGGTGCTCGCGCGCGGCCGGGTGCCGTCAGGGCAGGCAGGTCAGGCGATCAACGCCTCGTGGGTCGCGGATCGGATCGCGCTGGTGGCCGATCGGAGCTCACCGGGCAGGCCGCGGTTCGAGGACCTCGCCCGGTTCGAGCTGGAACGCCCGGCTCCCACTGTTGACTGACAACGAAACTGTGCGACCCGATGAGGAACCCCGTACCACTACGCTGCGGCTGGTGAGGCGTTTCTTCAGCGCGCTCGTGCTGGCACTGTTCGCCGCGACGGCCGTGGCCGTCCCCGCGCAGGCCCACGCCGAGCTCAAAAGCAGCAATCCGGCGTCCGGCGCGGCTCTGGACGCCCTGCCCGAGCAGATCGAGCTGACGTTCAGCGACGTCATCAGCCTGCCCGACGGGGACGCGGTCACCATCACGGGGCCGGACGGCGCCAAGTGGCCCATCACCCAGTCGAACGTCGTGGACAAGACGATCACGGCGAAGTTCGACACCGCGGCCGCGAAGGCGGGCGCGCACACGCTTGCGTGGAAGGCGCAGTCCGAGGACGGCGACGTCGTCCAGGGCACGTTCACCTTCACCATGAACGTCGCCGCGCAGACGTCCTCCGAGGCCCCGCCCTCGTCGGTGACGATGAGCGCCCCGGTGTCCAACGCTCCTCCGTCGACCGCGCCCTCAGAGTCCGGTGGTGTCCCGGCCTGGTTGTGGATCGTGGTCGTGCTGATCGTCCTCGTCGGTGTGATCCTGCTGGTCCGCCGCCGCAAGCCCCAGTCGTGAGCGCAGGAGGTCGCGCTCGGCCGGATGTTCCGCCCGGTCGAGTGCGGCCTCCAGTGCCGCGGTCGGGTCCCGGCCGAGTCTCTTCAACAGATCCGCGCGCACGGCGTGGAACAGGTGGTAGCGGTCGAGGTCCAACGCGTCGACCAGGTGCAGCGCCTTCTCCGGGCCTTCTGTCTCGGCGACCGCAACGGCGCGATGCAACGCCACCACCGGGCTCGGGGTGAAGGTCAGCAACTGGTCGTAGAGCGCCACGACCTGATGCCAGTCGGTAGGTGGATCGCTGTGCACGGCGTTGATGGCGGCCTGGATCTGGTACGGACCGGGCCGGTTCCAGCGCAGGCAGCGGCGCACGACGTCCTGTCCCTCGGCGATCAGTCCCGCGTTCCACAGTTCTCGGTCCTGGTCGGCGAGCAGGACGATCTCGCCGTCGCGCAGCCGGGCCTCCCTGCGTGACGCGACGAGCAGCATCAACGCCAGCAGCCCCCACACCTCGGGTTCGTCCGGCATGAGCTGGGCCAGCACCCGTCCGAGCCGGATCGCCTCGTCCGCCAGCCCGGCCTTGTCCAGGTAGCCCTCGTTGAAGATCAGGTAGACGACGGCGAGCACGGCCTTCAGGCGTTCTGGCAGGTCGGCGTCGCGCGGCACCCGGTACGGGATGCGGGCCGCGCGGATCTTGCCCTTAGCGCGCACGATCCGTTGCGCCATCGTGGGTTCCGGCACCAGGAACGCCCTGGCGATCTCCCCCGTCGTGAGGCCGCCGAGAAGCTTGAGGGTGAGCGCGACCTGGGCCTGCAACGCCAGCGACGGGTGGCAGCAGGTGAAGATGAGCCGCAGCCGGTCGTCGGGCACGTCCCCCACCTCCTCCGCTTCCGGTTCGTGCTGGAGCAACGCGGCCTGCGCGTGCTTCTCGTGGCCTTTGGTCTCGCGGCGCAGCTTGTCGATCGCGCGGTTGCGGGCGGTCGTGATGATCCAACCGGCGGGCGCGGGCGGGACGCCCTTGACCGGCCACTGCTCGGCGGCCGTGGTGAAGGCGTCCTGCACCGCCTCCTCGGCGAGGTCGATGTCGCCGAGGACTCGGGTCAGCACGGACACCGCGCGGCCGTACTCCGCGCGAAAGATCTCCTCGATCATCAGGACTGGATCGGCCTGACCTCGATGGACAACGGCCTGAGCACGGTCGCGAGCCGGCGCCCCCACTCCAGCGCCTCGTCCAGGTCGGCGGCCCGGATGACGGTGAACCCGCCGATGTGCTCCTTGCCCTCGACGAACGGCCCGTCGGTCATCAGCACGTCGTCGTCCTTGGCGTTCAGCACGGTCGCGGTCGACGGCGGGTGCAGGCCGACGGCGAACACCCACGCGCCCTTGGCCCGCATCTCCTCGTTCAGCGCGGCGAGGTTCTCCATGATCGGGCCGAGCACCTCTGGCGGAGGCGCCTCGCCGTCGGGCTGGTAGATGCTCAGCAGGTACTGCTGCGTCATGGTGGTCTCCTTTCACCCTTTGTACGAACGCGGGCGGCCCGTTTCGACGACCATGACGACATGATCCCGTTGATCCTTCCGCTCGACGACCCGGCCGCCGACCTGGCGACGGTCGGGGGCAAGGGCGCCTCCCTGGCGCGGCTGACCAGAGCCGGGCTGCCGGTGCCCGCCGGATTCCACCTCACGACCCGCGCCTACCGCGAGCGGTCGGCGGACGGCGTGCTGGAGGCGTTCCGGGAGCTGGGCGGGCCGGTGGCGGTGCGGTCGTCGGCCACCGCGGAGGACCTGCCGGACCTGTCGTTCGCCGGCCAGCACGACACCGTGCTGAACGTTGACGAGAGCGGGCTGTTCGACGCGGTCCTCAAGTGCTGGGACTCGTTGCGGTCCGAGCGGGCCGTCGCCTACCGCGAGCGGAACGGGATCGAGTCGGCCGAGATGGCCGTTGTCGTGCAACGGATGGTGCCCGCGGACGTGTCCGGCGTGCTGTTCACCGCGGATCCGGTGACCGGGCGCGCCGAGCCGGTGATCAACGCGGTGCGCGGGCTCGGTGAGGCGTTGGTGAGCGGTGAGGCGGATTCGGCGGAGTTGCTCGACGACGCCCAGAAGAGCGAACTGATCGCGCTCGGCGAGCGGATCGAGGCGCTCTACGGGATGCCGATGGACGTCGAGTGGGCGTTGGCGGGCAAGAGGTTCTGGATTCTGCAGGCGCGGCCGATCACATCGTCGCGGGTCGAGTGGAACGACTCACTCGACGGCGATTACCTGTGGTCCAACGGAAACGTCGGCGAGGCCATCCCCGAGGTGATGACGCCGGTGACGTGGTCGCTGGTCGAGGTGCTGTCGAGTGTCGCGATCGGACCGCACCGGATCTCCGGCAACATCGGCGGCCGTTTCTACCTCAACATCAGCACGTACACCGCGCTGGGCACGGCGATCGGCAGGGCCGACGAGATGCGGCGCTCCGGCGAGGAGACGTTCGGGCGCATCCCGGCCGGCGTGACGGTGCCGCCGCTGCCGATGTCGCGGCTCGCGATCCTGGGTGCGGTGCTGCGCGGGGCGGGAGGGCCGATCAAGCAGCAGATCCTCTACCGGACGCGGCTGCCCCGGCTGGTCCGCGACAACCCCGGCCGGTGCGCCGCTGCCCACAAGGCGATCGCCGCCTGCACAACGCCCGCCGCGTTGCTCGGCCTGTGGCGGCGCGATCTCGACCAGCTGCTGCGGTTCGTCTGCCCGGTGCTGGACGCGGGCGCGCGGATGATCGCGGGCGGGCCGGCGGCGTTGCGGCGCAGGCTCGTCGAACTGGCCGGCGAGGAGGACGCGGCCACGTTGCTGACCGGATTCCACGACGGCGCGGGGCTCGCCAGCCTGGGTCCGCTGGTCGGGCTCGCGCGGCTGCGGTCGGGCGAGATCGATCGGGACACCTTCGCCCAGAGCTGGGGACATCGGTCCGCCAACGACTTCGAGATCTACGCGCCACGCCCCGCGGAGGATCCGGACTGGATCTCCCGGCAGCTGGAGACGCTGGCGGACCCGGAAGCCCTGCTGGCACGTCAACGTGAAGCACGAGCCGGGGCCTGGCACCGGCTGGTGGCGAAACACCCCGCGGCGGCCCAGAAGATCCGCAAGCGGCTCGACCGCATCGGCGACGGTGCGCGGGCGCGCGAGCAGGCCCGGTCGGAGATGGTGCGGGCGTTCTGGGTGATGCGCGCGTTCGTGCTGCGGGCCGGGGAGCTGACGTCGTCCGGTGACGACCTGTTCTTCCTGCCGATCGACGACGTGCTGCGCGTTCTGGACGGCGAGACGAAGTTGCTGGACCGGGTGCCCGCGCAACGGGCCGCGTACGAGCGTTATCGGGCGCTGCCGCCCTATCCGGCGGTGATTCGCGGACGATTCGATCCGGAGTCGTGGGCGGCCTCACCGAACCGCCGGGCCGATCTCCACGACGCGACCGCCGACGTGCCGATGCCGTCGGACGTCACGGGATTCCCCGGCTCGGCGGGCGTGGTCGAAGGCGTGGCACGCGTGCTGGCGCGGGTCGAGGACGGCGAGTCGTTGCGGCAGGGCGAGATTCTCGTGACCACGGTGACGAACATCGGGTGGACGCCGCTGTTCACCCGTGCCGCCGCGGTGGTGACCGACGTCGGCGCGCCTCTCTCGCACGCGGCGATCGTGGCGCGGGAGCTCGGGATTCCGGCCGTGGTGGGCTGCGGGAACGCCACGACCCGGATCGCCACGGGAGACCGGATCCAGGTGGACGGGGCCAGGGGAACCGTGAAACGGGTGCGGTGAACCCACCACCCGTCCGCCGCCGAGTGGTGGGTTCAGTTCACCGAGGTCAGTTGTGCACGGGAACGCGGCTGTGCATCGCGACGAGCTGACGCCGCATGCGTTCCCGCAACAGGTCGATCACCTCGGTGACCGTGTCGGCCTCCGCGTACGCCTGCACCTCGACCCACTTCAGGTCGAGCCGGGCGTGCGCGTGGATCACGGACTTGTCCGAGGTCAGGTTGACCCAGGCGAAGTCGACCCTGTCCGGTGCGTACCGGTCCAGCGAACCGATCCTCGCCGACGCGTAGTCCCTGGCCTGCTCCGGAATGGCCTCCGCGAGCGAGACCTGGATGTAGTCCATCGACACCTGCCTCCTCAAGGCCGCGCGGCACCGCCACGGGGCCAGTTCGACGATACGAATTCGATCGCAACGCCGAACCAGGCGTTGGTCCCGACAGCGCAGGGTCTTTCTACTGAGATGGTGCGGCTGCGAGGCCTAGTGATGTGACTGGATCAACTCTTCGGCAGCAAAGCGGATACGCGCTGGTCGAGCTGCTCCTCGGTGGGCGCGCCGGTGAGAAGTTCCACCGAGCCGTCGGTCTTGACGAACGCGAACGTGGGCTGAGCGGTCACGCCGAACCTCTTCCACACGGACCCGTCGAGGTCGGCCAGATGCGGGAAACCGTTCATCTCGTGGTCGCTCACGAACTTCTTCATCGCGTCCAGCTGGTCCTCGGCCGCGACGCCGACGAACTGAACCTTGTCGTGGCGCTTGGCCATCTCCGCGACGGTCTTCGCCTCGGCGTTGCACGACGGGCACCAGGGCGTCCAGAACCACAGCACGGCCGGCTGACCGACGAGCTTGTCGCCGCGGAACTCCGCACCCTCCAGGGTCTTGGCGGTGAACTGGAACTTCTCCGGGGGCGGCGCCTTCTCTCCGCATCCCGCGAGCAGCAGCACGACTCCCAGCAGCACTCCGAGGAAGCGCATCGGCTCCTCACCTCCTGTCTGGGCGTACGGCCTTGCGCCTCCTCCGGTTCAGCCACCACGCCCCCGCTGTCGCCAGCACCACCACGAACGGCCACGGCCCGAGTGCCGAGACGATCTGCACGAGCGTGTTCTGGAACCGTCCGGCGGCCCGCACGACCGGGTCGACCGCGCTGCCGTTGGCGAGGAACAGCCGCAGCTCGTAGATGCCGTAGTAGGTCACGTACGCACCCACCACCACGAGCACCACACCGCCGATGCGACTGACGTGTGGGAGGAGCTTGCGGATCTGCGGTGCGAGCACCGAACCCGCGACGGCCAGTGCGGTGACCACAAGTCCCATACCGAACGCATAGGCGAGGAACGCAGCACCGCCGGTCTGCAGCGATGCGCCGACCACGGCGAGGAACGGCCCGATCGCGCACGAGAGAGAGGCGATGGCGAACGCGATGCCGTAGCCGTACATCGACCAGAGGCTCTTCGGCGCGGCTTGCAGCTTCGGCAACCTCAGGTACAGGTCCTTGCCGATCACCAGCAGCACGCCGACGACGATCATCACCACGCCGATCACGACCGTCACGAACGGCAGGTAGCGCTTGAGCGTGCCCGCCAGCGGCGTGACGAGAAGACCGAACAGTCCGAAGAAGGTGACAAATCCGGCCGTCATCACCAAACCGGACATAAAGGCTCTCGTCAGATTGTCGCGGGCCACCAGAGCCAGATAGGCGGGCAGCATGGCGAATCCGCACGGGTTGACCGTGGCGACCATTCCCGCGACGACCGCGAGCGCGAGCTCGTTCACGATGGCGACGGTAGTGTTGCGACGTGCCGATCGAACAGTGGCTCGAAGCCATTCCACCTCTGCTCGTGTACGTGATCGTCGGCCTGGTGATCGGCTTCGAGTCGCTCGGCATCCCGTTGCCTGGCGAGATCGTGCTGGTCACGGCCTCGCTGCTGGCGTCGCAGCACGACGATCTGAGCCCGTTGTGGATCGGCGTGTGGGCGAGCGCGGGCGCCATCATCGGCGACAACTTCGGCTACCTCATCGGCCGGCGCGGCGGGCCTCGCCTGTTCGCCTGGATGGGCCGAAAATTCCCCAAGCACTTCGGTGAAACGCAGCTGAACCACGCTCGCACGGTGTTCCAGAAACGCGGCGCGTGGGCGGTGTTCTTCGGCCGTTTCGTGGCATTGCTGCGCATTCTCGCCGGGCCTCTGGCCGGTTCTCTGCACATGAACTACGGCAAGTTCCTGGTGGCGAACGCGCTCGGCGGCGTGGTGTGGGCGGGCGGCACCACGGCGGCCGTCTACTACCTCGGCGTGGTGGCCGAGAAGTGGTTGAAGGGCTTCTCCTACGCGGGCCTGGCGATCGCCGTGGTGGCGGGCGTGGCCGGTGTCTTCATCGTGAAGCGGCGGCTCGCGAAGGCGGCGGAAAAGCTGGAAGAACCAGCCGAAGAAGTTGTCAGGACTGCGTAGTCCACGCGGCGATCTGCGCGCGCGACCGCACTCCCAGGACGGTCTTGAGGTCGCGCACGTCCGCCTCGACCGTCCGCAGGGACACGTGCAGCCCGTCCGCGATCTGCCGGTTGGTCAGGCCTTCCGCGACCATCGCGGCGACCTGGAGGAGCCGTTCGTCGCGCCACGACAACGGTCTCAGCTCCGGCTCGTCCCGCTCCTCCTGCCTGGCCGTGAGGTTCACCGAGCCCTGCGGCAACGCGAACAGCCGCACCGATTCGAGCATCGTGAGCCGCTCGCCGTTCTCGAGCAGTGAGCGTTCCTTCAGACGCTTCGCGATCTCCCACCCGTCCGGCACGAGCGCGTCGGCGAGCTCCTCGGTCATGCCGTCGGGGAACATCGCGAACGTCTGCAGGGCGGTCTTCTCGGCCTCGGTGAGCAGCTGGTAGCTGTGGTCGATCGCCGCGTGCAGCGACCGGTGGTGCGGTGAGGCGTCACGCGGTCCGGCGGTGAGGACGGCGAACCGGTTGTCCAGCCTGGCCTCGATCTCCTCCAGCGTCAGCACCCGGATGAGCCGCGCGGCGAGTTCGAGCGCGAGCGGCAACCGGTCGAGCCGCTCGCACACGGCGTCCAGCAGGTCGGCGCTCTCGTCGAACTCGCTGTCGAACGCCAGCGCCCGATCGCGGAACAGCCGCCTCGCCTCGTGCGGGCCGAGCGGCGAGAGCCGGTACGCCTGCTCGCCGGGGACGTTGAGCAGCTCGCGGCTCGTGGCCAGCACGCGCAGCGCCGGATGGCGCGCGACGAGTTCGGCGCAGTCCCCGAGGACGTGTTCGCAGCCGTCCAGGACGAGCAGCCCCGGGTTCGGCGCGGTCGCCAGCAGGTCGGGAACCCGCGTGACGTCCGCGAGTTCGACCACCATGGCGTGCTGCCGGTGGGCGACGGCCTCCTGCACGAACCGCGACTTGCCGACACCTGGCGGTCCGACGACCGTGACGATCCGGTGGCGCGCCAGGAGCTTGGTGAGGCCGGCCAGCTCGGCGTGACGGCCGACGAAGGTGTCGAGCCGCGGGGAGGTGTGCACGACCTCGCGGGCGCGGCGGCGGTAGGCGCGCTGGCGGCAGGCTCCTGAGCAGTACTTGGCGGGTGCGGTGAGCGGGGCGCCGCAGTCCTCACACGTCATCGCACGCGCGCCGTCCGTGCCGCCAGCTGCGTTCGCGAGGACAGCCCCAGCCTGGTCAGCATCTGCGTCACGTGCGACCGCACGGTCCCGGTTGAGATCCCCAGCCTCGTCCCGATCTCCTGGTTGGTCAGCCCGTCCACCACCAGGTCGGCGATCTGCTGTTGCCGCGAGGTCAGCGGATCGTCGCGCCGCACCGAGCTCACGTACTCCTGCAACCCCGCGAAATCCAGCCGCTCACCCAGCTGCCGGGCCCGTGCCGCACGCCGCTCCCCTGCCTCCAGCACCGCCAGTTCGCGGGCCGAGGCGACCATGTGCGTCCACGGAGGCTCCGACCGCGCGGCGCGCGAACGGCGGGTCGCGGCGGCCGCGGTCATCAGCACGACGGCGCGCTCCGGCTGCTGCCGGTGCGCGGCGACGATGCCGAGGCCTTCCAGCACACCGGACAGCGCCGCGCACGAGGACGACCCCTCCAGCAGAGCGACCACGAAGTGCTGCTCCGCCAGGTCGAGCGCACCACGCCGCAACGCGATCGCGCCCGCCGTGTGCTTGGCGAACATCCAACGGTGGCCGTCCAGCGCACCCCACCGCAGCGACTCGTCGATCACCGCCGACGCGGCGTCCAGGTCACCGATCCGCATGAGCAGCCAGGCGTAGTTGTTGAGGAACGTCATCAACAACCGTTCGTTGCCCTGTGCGCGTGCGGCCACGACAGCGTGTTCGGTGGCCGAGCGAGCCCCGTCGAGGTCGCCGACCTTGGAACGCGCGTGGCCCAGCGTGTTCCACGCCCGCGCCTCCCAGATGGGATGCCGGGTCGACGGGTGCGCCACCAGGGCCTCGGCCAGCCGGAGCGCCTCCGCGCCGTCGCCGGCCGTGCCCGCCAGCCAGGACGCGCGGAACAACAGGACCTCCGAGTGCGACGACAGCGGGCCGGACGCCAGCGTCGTCGAGGCCAGGCGCATGGCCTCGACGTAGGAACCGCGCAGGTGCCAGACGTGCACGACGGCCGCGACCAGCCAGGTGTGCCGCGGGTCGGAGGGAGGGAGGCGGGCGATCACGTGCAGGAGCTGGTGCTCGTGGCCGCCCAGCCAGGTGTTCGTCTCGTCGCTGATCGACGGGGCCGCGGCGACCGTGCGGATCATGCGGGTCAGCGCGGTGGCGAGGCGGTCGACCGTCGCGTCGGTCTCTCCCGACTCCGCGAGCCGGGCCAGGCCGAACAGGCGGATCGACTCGAGCAGGCGGAACCGCGCGCTGCGCGAGGACGACTGCGAGCGGACCACCAACGACTTGGCGCGGAACGTTGCCATCAGCTGCACCACGTCGTCGGCACCGGCGCAGACCGCGGCGGCCAGCTCGAGGTCGAAGTCGCCGACCAGCACGGACAGCCGGCGCAACGCGGCCTGCTCGGCCGGATCGAGCAGGTCGTAGCTCCACCTGATCACCGCGTCCAGGTCGCGGTGGCGCGCGGGCACGTCCGTCCTGGCCGCCGCGAGTTCGATCGCCAGCGGCAGGTGGTCGACCACCGAATCGGCCAGTTCCGGGGAACCACCGCATGCCACGAACAGCGCGCGGGCGTCGGCGGGAGGGAGCAGGCCGACGTCGACGCACATCTCGCCGGCCAGATCGAGGGGTTCGCGGCTCGTCACCAGCACGCGCAGCCGCGGGCAGTGCGCCAGCAGCTCGGTGACGGCCGCGGCGGCCTCGCGGATCAGGTGTTCGCAGTTGTCCAGCACCAGGACCCGGTGCTCGGACAGCGCGCGGACGACGGTCGCGTGCAGTGGCGAACCCGGCTCCTCCCAGACGTTCAGTGAGAACGCGATCACGTGCCACAGCAGGTCCGGCCGGTGCACGGACTCCAGCTCGACGACGGCGGTGCCGGGTTCCACCGGGCAGAGTTCGGCCGCCAGCCGCGACTTCCCGGACCCGCCGGGACCGACCAGCGCCACCAGGCGGTGCTTGCGCAGGAGTCGTCGCACGGCGGTCAACTCGCGTTCCCGTCCCACCAGACGAGTCCGCGCACTCACCGACGACCACATGGGCGCGATTCTATGAGCGAACGCATCGCGAAGAAATGTCGCGCAATCGCGATTGACAGCAGGTCGTCGCCACTGCGGCACTGGTGCGAAATGGGTGCGGCACACCGCGGTCGACCACGCTCGGTGACCCCAAGAAGGCTCGAAGCCGCCCAAAACCTCCCAGAACCCAACGGCTTCGCTCACCGGAGAGCCGAAATTCGGTGCTGTACAAAGCTGAGCGTCCGTCGCTTACCTGACTGATCTATCAACACGTCTTGTGGCCTCCCGATTACGCGCGGTATGGTCTAGACCTTCAACCGCCGCCGCGATGTACCAGCACGCACAAGCACATCAAGGCAAAGGAAGTCACATGAAAATTGGACGCAGGGTTGCGGCTGCCATGGCCGGCGTTCTCGCTGCACCGTTGCTCGTCGTGGCTCTCCCGACCGGCACGGCGTTCGCCCACGGCTACATCTCGTCGCCGGCCAGCCGCCAGGCGCAATGTGCCAGCGGCACTGTCAAGGACTGCGGAGCCATCCAGTGGGAGCCGCAGTCGGTCGAAGGCCCGAAGAACCTGCGCAGCTGCCACGCCAACCTGTCGCAGTTCTCCGTGCTCAGCAACGACAACAAGGGCTGGAAGGTCTCGAACGTGGGCCGCACGGCCACGTTCAACTGGACGTTCACCGCGCGGCACCGCACTCGTGACTACGAGTACTTCGTCGACGGCCGCAAGGTCGCGACGTTCAGCGGCAACAACCAGCAGCCGCCGGCGACCGTGCAGCACAGCGTCAACCTGGGGTCGGCCGGACGCCACAAGGTGCTCGCCATCTGGAACATCGGCGACACCGCGAACGCGTTCTACTCCTGCATCGACGTCAACGCGAGCTGATCACCGACGGGCGCTTGAGTTCCCCTTCCGCTCAAGCACCACCTGCTCGACGTCGAACGGCATGAGGTTCAACGGCGGACCGGACAACGGTTTCCGCAAGGCGTCGAGGATCTTCGCGTTCATCTCCCCGATGATCGCGCGCGCCTCGTCGTCGGTCGGGGCCGCCAGGGCACGGGCCTTGGCGGTCTCGGCCTGCCTGCGCAGGACCAGGGAAGGGGGCAACCCTGTCGTGCCCTCTTCCTCCCGCACCTTCTTCCTGATCCACCAGTCCTCTTCGAGAGGCTCACCCGCGCCGGGCAACGGTTTCCCGGCGCTGGGCAGGTCGTCGAACTCACCGCGTTCCTGGGCTTCGCGGATCTGCTTGTCGATCCACGACTCGAAGCCCATGCCCGGCGGCTTCCGTTGTGTCATGGGGAAAACCTCCTGACCGCGGACTGCATCGCCTCCGCGAACGCGGGGCTGCCCTTGTGGCCACTGTCGTCCACGAGGGTCAGTTCGGCATCCGGCCACGCCTTCGCCAGCGCGTAAGCGGTGTCCGCGGGACAGCTCATGTCCCGGCGGCCGTGGATCAACGCGGCCGGAATGCCCGCGAGCTTGCCGGCGTCGCTCAGCAGATCGCCGACGAAGCCGAGGTTCGCGTAGTAGTGCGCGATGATCCGCACGAGCGCGATCACGTCGTCCGACGCCCTGTCACCGAACACGTTCGCCTTGCCGAAGTTCTCCAGCGACAGCACGGTGTCCTCCCACCGGCACCACTCGATCGCGGCCTGCTCCCGCACCGCGCGATCCGGGTTCTCCATCACCTCGGCGTACGCCCGCACGACGTCCGGCGCGTTGCCGACGTGTGCGCTGAACCGCTCCCAGGCCTCCGGGAAGAACCGGGAAACGCCCTTGTAGAGCCAATCCAGCTCACGGGCGGAGGAGAGGGTGACGGCGATCAGGATCATCTCGGAGACGCGGTGAGGATGGCGTTGCGCGTAGGCGACGCCGAGCGTGGTGCCCCAGGATCCGCCGTACACCAGCCACTTCTCGATGCCGAGGTGCTCGCGGAGCATCTCCATGTCGGCGATCAGGTGGTCGGTCGTGTTGACGCTCATGTCCGCGGCCGGGTCACTGGCGTGCGGTGTGCTCCTGCCGCAGCCGCGCTGGTGGAAGATCACCACCCGGTACTTCTCGGCGTCGAGCGACCTGCGCGCGCCGTTCGCCGGACCGCCGGGCCCGCCGTGGAGGAACACGGCAGGCTTGCCGTCCGGATTCCCGACGACCTCCCAGTAGACCTGGTTGCCGTCGCCGACGTCGAGCATGCCGTGTTCGCAAGGCTCCATGGTTTCCAGCTTAACTAGATCTTGAGCAGCTTCCAGTTCACCCCGGCGTCGTCGGACCGGTAGACCTCGGCGAACTCCTGACCAGGGCCGCCCCTGACCAACGTGGCGTGCCGTGAGTCGGAGAAAGCCAGGTCCTCGAACGACGGCCCGCCGAGGGTGAGCAGCGTGTCCCACTTCTCGCCGGGACCGCGGTGCACGAATGACCAGTCCCGCCCGGTCGCGGCCACGAGTGCCGCCTCCGGTGAGATCGCGAAGCCCGTCGTGATGCCCTCACGCGGCGGCACGCTCACCGTTTTGAACGGCCCGCCCTCGGACTTGCGCAGCTCCTTGGTCATGTTCCCGAAGCGCGACCCGTACAGCATCGGCACGAAGCAAGAAGCCTTGTGAGCTGCGGATATCTGCGACGCTGGGGGTGGTCCGCCGACGTCGAAGGGGCAAGCCGCAGGACTGAACCCAGCCACCTCCCGATTGCGCCAGGTCATGTCTAAGTCGTGTTCGTGTCGTGGTGTCGCGGTGCCGTTCGCGATACCCAATCAGACGTTCAAGTCCCCTGACCTGCGGGACTACACTTGGTCACCGATCGGCTCGCTGGCGTAGTCGGGGCCTGTGAACTGGAGGCTTCACATGACCACCTCAAAGGGCGCTTCGCGGACGGTCCTCGCACTGCGCATCAGGCAGCGCAGACTGACGGTCGACGAGTTCGTCGACCGGCTCGAAACCTTCGCCCGTGAGACTGGCGAGATTGCAACCCTGGGTCTTCGGCACGCCCAGAGACTGTGCACTGGCAAGCTGAAGCCAGACCAGTTGCGCACGTCGACTGTCCGATTGCTGGAGCGATACTTCGAGACGCCCATTGAGGAACTTCTTTCCGCCCCTGAGCAGTCGGTGACGAGCACAGGGAAAGGCGAGCGGAAATCGCCGCGTCCGGACAGTGCCTTTGCTGTCGCCCGAAAACGGGTCGGCTTCTCGCAAGAAAGACTTGCGGAGGCAGTCGGTGTGGACTGCCAAACGGTTGGGCGATGGGAACGTGGCGAATGCGCGCCACAAGCGTGGTTGCGTCCGAGGATCGCCAAAGCTCTCGGTATCACGGTCGGCGAGTTGGCAATTGCGATCGAGGCGACGAGAGAAGTGAGGGTTCAGGTGGACCGGCGCGAATTCATGGGTGCTGCTGCGGGAACAATGCTCAGCATGACGACCACATTCGGTCCCGCCCTGTCACCTCGCGCGGGCGAGTCCGATTGGCAATATCTTCTGGACCGCACGGCGCGGTTGCGTCGTCTGGACAACTACCTGGGCGGCAGGGACACGTACAGCCTCTATGCCTCTGAACTCGCCTCAACCAAGGCATACGTGAAGTCGGTCAGTTGCACGCCGAAGATGCGCACGGCGCTTGTCAGCGTGATCTCGGAGCAAGCACAGATGACCGGCTGGGCGGCGTTCGACGCTGGCATGCAGGCGGAAGCCACACGGCACTATCGCGACAGCCTGAAGGCTGCGAAGGAAGCCAAAGACGACGTGCTCGCTGGAAACGCTCTCGCCTTCCTCGCGTATCAGGAAGTCAGTACCAGCGGCCCGAACATCAGCCTCGCTGAAGCGTCCTTCACGGCAGCGGAGAAAGACGCCACACCCAAGGTTCGAGCTTTGCTACTTGAACGCAAGGCCTGGACTTACGCCGTCGCAGGTGACTATCAGGCAACTGAACGAGCACTGGAAGACGCCAAAGTAGCGGTCAGGGTTCGAAGCGATCACCCAGAGCCGGACTGGGTGTTTTGGATTGACGACAACGAGATCGAAATCATGGCGGGTCGTTGCTGGGCGGAATTGAGGCGTCCGCTTCGCGCTGTGACCACGCTCGATACTGCGTTGGCGCGATTCGACGACACCCAAGCGCGGGACAAGGCGCTCTACATGACGTCGCTGGCGCACGCGCTGATCGACGGCAAGGAGATCGAGCGCGCGGCACTGGTCACTCAGGAGTCGGTACGGCTTGCCCAGGGAGTCGGCTCGGTTCGCCCGCTTGAGCGCATCAACGGCGTTGTTGATCGGCTCCAAGAGTTCAAGGCGTCGGCAGGTGTCGCCCAGGTGCTTGACCGAGTCCGCGCTTAGTCGACTGGTTCGACCGTGCGCCTGAGCCAGTCGAAGTACTCGTCGGTTCCACCGAGCATTTCGACGGCGGTGATTTCCGGGTTGTCCCAAGGGTGTTCGGACAGCAGGTGATCGCGCAGGGCGGGGTAGCGGGCCTTGGTGGTCTTCAGGATGGCTTGCCACTCCTGACCTTCGCCCAGCTCCCCGTGGTGCCAGTAGACCGAGGTGATCGGGCCGACCACCTGAGCGCTGGCGGCATGGCGCGTGGTGACCGCCGATCGAGCGAGGCTCGTGGCGACTTCTTTGCTGTCGGCAACGACGGTCACCTGAAGGTAGTCAGACACGCGTCACAGCATAGCCGCGCTCGGTGTCACTACTAGCAAACTACTAACGCGCAGGCCAGGAAGCCTCCACTGTCCAATATGGACTCGATGACCGGTGCCGTTGGGGGTTCACATTGGGGTTCATACGGGGGTTCATCTTGGGGTTCACGTTAGAGCGCCACCCCCGCAGGGTGACCTTTGCCCTGCTCACGCATGGCGCAAGGGGTTCCGCTGGTATCCCAGACTCATGTACGGGAACGTCATGTGACCCACGTTCGCGCCGGGCGGCGCATCCGCCCGGCGGGGCTTCCTGTCGAACTACCTGCCGTACTACCTGTCGAGTGTCCTTTTAGACGGGTAGCCCCTCGGCGCACTTTTCCGCCTGGTCAAAGGGTTTGCGGGCCCTACCGATGCAACGCCCGACTCACCCCCACGGAATGAAAGTGATGCAGGGGTGTCGCTGCGGGGCAGCCCGTGCACGCCGCCGACACGGCGCGATCGAACGCAGTCAGGTTGATCGGTCCAGTAGTAACGATTCGATCTCCGAGGTGGAAAAACACCGTCATTTTTGGAGTTGAGGGGCGACACCGGGTCGCGTCGCGCGCGACCTGCCGCACCGTCCGCCAGGAGCGCCGCTCATGCCCGCTGAACCCGTCCAGTCCTATCCGGACAGCAGCCAGCCCGATCCAATGCCGCACAGCGGCGCTGAGCGGCCATTGCGGCTGCCTGCGGCGCACCTGGCGTCGCTAGCTGCTGCCCTGTCGGTACCCGACGGCGGCTTCACCATCGATCCCGCCACCGGGGCCGCCGTCGGCGACGGCTATGCCGTGTCAGTGGATCCGTTCTACGAACGGACTCACGACCGCCCGATCACCGCTCGGGATCTCGCTGCCTACCTGACCACCGCGCAACGCGCGCTCAGGCTTCCCCGGCGCGTCCTGGGCGGCTGGCGTGATCCCGAGTCCGGGCGCGTCCACCTGGACGTTTCGGTGGTCGTTCCGACCTTGGCCGAAGCGCTCGAACTGGGGCGGTCCGCAGGACAGATCGCCGTGTTCGACCTGGCCGCCGGGAAATCCACCCCGGTCCCCGACCAGGACAGCGCCGTGGTGATTCCGCTGCGAAAAACGTCTGGTACTTCGGGTGAAATTCGGCCGGAATCCGTGACCAGCGACACCGGGTGGCGGTACGATCAAAAACGCAGAGGCAAGCCGGATCGTTCTTTCTCCGGCACGGTTACCCATGTCGGCGAGGCTGAGGGTGAACGGATTCGCGGGGACCTCGCCGCCGCGCTCGCCGAATTGCTGACCTGGGCGGGCGAACAAGATGGACAACCTTCCCGCGACGAAAGGAAAGCAGCGTGACTACAGCGGATGATACAGCGGGCAACCCTCCCATCCCTGGAATAACCCGCCGTGCCGTTTCAGTTCCTGCTTCCGGGCCGTCCGGCTTGTCGGACTACGCGGTGTCTCCCTTGGGCATGCCGTTGACGCTGTTGCGGAACGAAATCCGTGTCGCATGGCTGGGACGCACTTCGACTGACGATCATCAGGACCCGCGTCAATCTGCCATGCGACAATTGGGCAACAGTCGTGCCGCACTCCCGGAATCATGGGTGATCGTCGCGCATTTCTACGACGTGGAATCCGGACGGCTCGAACTCGACGAGCGTGGACAGGGCACCGACTACGCCAAGTACGATCTCCCGATTCCGCGTGACGGCGGAGTCGCTGACCTGCTGGCGGAATCCAGTCACCCCGGACGACGTTTCGACGTGGTGATCTGTGAAAGCGTCGCCCGTGTCGCTCGCCGCACGTTCGAAGGGCTGTCGATCGAGCGGGAACTCGAAAATGCCGGTGTACCACTGTTCGCCTCGAACGAGCCGATCACGCTCAGCGGCAGCCGCGCGCAGCGCATTCTGCAACGACGCATCAACCAATCCGTCGCGGAATACGAAGTGCTGAACATCCTTGAACAATCCTGGGGCGGGATGTGCACGCATGTGCGCGAGGGATGGAACATCGGCAAACCACCGTACGGATACAAGGCCAAGACGTACCGGCACCCCAACCCGTCGAAAGCGGAAAGAGGACAGACAAAAACCCGCCTCGAACCTGACGGGGCACACGCCGAGACCGTAACTCAAATAGCCTTGTGGCGATATCACGAAGGCATCGGGTACGGCGCTATTGCCGACCGACTGAACGCCGACCCACTGAAGTACCCGCCGCCCGTTGCGGCCGACGGAAAGCGCACACGCGGCGCGTGGGGCAAAATGTCGGTCTACGAAATTCTGCGCAATCCGAAGTACACCGGATATCAGGTTTTCAACCGGCGCGCGTCCCGCTCACGCAACGGCAAGGTGAACGATCCGGCTTTGTGGGTGTGGTCACCCGAACCCGCGCATGAGCCACTGATTCCGAAATGGATGTACGACGAACTCAGCGCCAACCGCCGGAAACGGCGCGGTTCGCGAGAGGGCAACGCCTTGAACGTCCATCCGGAAACACTGCGCACATACCTGTACCGAGCATTGCTGTTCTGCCAGTGCGGACGACGAATGAACGGTACCGTCCGCCACGACGCCACCTATTACACGTGCTGGCCGAAGAACAACAACCGAGGCCGCCCCGACAAATACTCCGGACACCGCAAGGCGGAATACATCCGGCAAGACGACGTCATGAGCGCAGTATCCCAGTTTCTCGCCGAACGGATTTTCGGCCCCGAGCGACGCGCGATGCTCGCCGCCGACCTGTCCACTGTGGACGAATGGGAAGCCCGGCAACGCGACGCGGAACGTGATCGCCTACGGCGGGTGCTCGCCGACGTCGCCCGCCGACAGAACACGATCATGCGCCAAGCTCAGGACGGCGACCCTGACGATCCGTTCACCCGGGCGCTGCGCGCCACCTACAACGATCTTGAAGCCGAACGGCAGGCCGCCCTGTCCGCCGTCGCCACACTGGACGCCGCCGACGACACAGCACCCACCCGGCCCGACGCGGCGGACGTGGACCTGCTGGACGCGCTCCCCTACCTCACCGGGAACCTGTCAGATGCGCCAGAACCGTTGCTACGCAAGCTTTTCGAGGCCGTCAGCCTCACCGTCCGGATCACCGACGACGGCGACCACGTGACCATCAACGTCCGCCTGCCCGCCGACACCATGCCCGAGATCATCAGCATCGCCGAAACGATCAACAGCACCGCCGTCGCGCGCAAAACGGCAGATCACAGTGTGTCTAGCGCTTGTGCCGATGCTGTAAACGCCCCCAGCCGGGATCGAAGCTGCACAACGCATAGCGGCCGGTGCTGACCGTGCCGAGCCGCGTCGCCGCGAACTCGGTGCACGGCGCGGGCTCCTCCAGCCACCCCGCCGGTGACCGCGTCCAGTACCGGTTCGTCTCACCGAACTTCGCCAGCGACACCTGGCCGTCCGCGATGGCACCGAACGCCTGACCCTTGACCTCGATGCCCGGCACCGGCTGCCACGGGCCGAACCACAGCTCGCGGTGGAACAGCCGTGACGAAGTCCCGTCGTAGATCACCGCGAGGAAGCCGGAGTTGTCGAATCCCAGCGCCCCAACGGTTCCCTTGATGCCGGACGGTGTCCACCGGGTGCCGCCGTCGCTCGTGACGAACAGCTGCTCGCCGTCGGTCACCATGCCCGCGGCGTCGTTCGCGAAGGCCACCCGCAGCCGGTCGGTCTCCGGCACGGACAGCGCCGGAGTCGTCACCCGAGTCCACGACGCCCCACCGTCGAGCGTGCGGACGAGCTGCGGGCATTTCGCGGTCTGACACAGGGTGTCGAGCCCCAGTACCCAGCCGCGATCAGCGGACACCCACGACGTCGACGCCGGCACGACCCCGGTTGCAGCGTGCGCGACGGATGTCGTTCCAGCGGCTGACAACAGTGAGATTGCCAAGACAGCAATGCGTTTCCCCCACATCGCCTTCTCCCCTCAAGAGGCTGATTCCCACTCAACACCTCTTCCTGGTGAAGCGGCAACCACCCAAACGGCCACCAGAACGCCCGCACCGCCGGTGAGGACGAAGGTCAGTTCGGGGCCTACCGCGTCCAGCAGCAGACCACCGCCGATGTAGCCGATCGCCGCCGCCACACCGATTCCGCCGTAGAAGTTGCCGAAGACCCTGCCCACCTTGTCAGCGGGCGCGAGCCGCTGGATGAGCGTGCTGTGCGCGACGTCCATCGCCGCGATGCCGAGCCCGCGCACCGTCTGCACCGCGAACGCCGCCGCCACGCCCCAGGCGAAACCGGTCAGCAGGTTGCCGGCGCTGCTCACCACGAAACCCGTCACGAGCAACGCGACCATGCCGATCCGGGTGGCTCCCCTGGCCAGCAACGCGAACCCGGCCAGCAGACCAATGCCCACCGCGGCAAGGAGAACTCCGGCCGCGCTGTCCGACGCGTGGAACGTGTCCTTGCTCAGCTGGATGATCGCGACGTCGTCGATCGCGGTGCACGCGACAACCCCGCAGAAGCCCAGGAAAACGATCCGCAACGCCCGCCCGTGCCAAATCGCGCCGAGCCCTTCCTTCACGTCCGTGAACACCGAACCGCCCGGCTCCCCCGGCACGATCAGCTTCGGCAGCCGCAACAGCAACAACGCCGACACCCCGAACGACACCGCGTCCACGAGCAGCACGCCACGGGTGCTCATGAACTGCAGGAGCCCGGCGGCGAGCAACGGCCCGAGGACGTCCGCGCTGTTGGAACCGAAGCCCAGCACCGTGTTGGCCCGCGGAAGATCTTTCTCCGCGACCAGGCTCGGCACGGCCGCCCGCGACGCCGGGATGAAGATCTGCCCGAGCATCGCACGGACGCCGACCAGCACCAGCAGGATCGGCAACGGCGGCAGTGTGAACGCGATGACCGCCAGCAGCGCGCACTGGGCGACCTCGCAGGCGATCATCACCGTACGCCGGTCGAACCGGTCGCTGATGAGCCCGGTGACCGGGCTGAGCAACGACGGCGCGAAGTCGCCGACCAGCAGCAGCGCGGCCACCGCGATCGCCTTCCCCGCGACGGACTGCACGTGCAGCATCAGCGTGACCAGGCTGAGCGCGTCCCCCACGACCGAGATCGTGCGCGACACGGTGAGCACACGGAGGTGCCGGTTGGCGCGCAGCAAGGTCAGCACGCGGCTCATGATGTCGGCGGTGCGTGCGGTTGGCCACGGAGTTTCGCGCCGGGCGCGAAGACGGAGCCGTGCACACGACTGAGGGGTGGGAGCCCCTGCGCTCCCACCCCTCAGTTCCCGTTGCCGGTCAGACCGTCCGCCTGCGCCGGCGCACCAGCGCCAGCCCCGCCCCCAACAGCCCGAGTCCCGCGAGGCCGGTGGGCACCATGCCGCTGCTGCCGGTGTACGCGAGCGGCGCGTTCTTCACCTCCTCCCGCGCATCAGCCTTGAACTCGGGAACCGGCACGGCCGCGGGCTCGACCTGAGGCACGGCCGCGGTCACGGTCTTGGGCTCGGCCAGGGTCTTGAACTCGGCCGCGTGCCCGGTGCCGGACTCCGCCCCAGGCCCCGTCCCGACCTCCTCCGTGTCCACTTCGGACATCCGATCGACCTCGCAGTCGACCAGGTCGAGCCAGTTGTGCACGGTGTGGAACACGGTGTCGACCGTGTCCGGCAGACCGTCGAACCAGGTCTCGGGCAGCTCGGCGGGCACCCGGTCGAGCTCCCGCTCCACCTGCTTGATCAGGTCGTCGACCCATGCCTGGATCCGGGCGGCCGGATCGGCGTCAGCCTGCTCCGGTTCCGGCTGGATCTGGTCCAGCGCACGGTCCGCGTCGTCCAGCACCTCGTCCAAGCCGGTCCCGGCGGCGTCGATCAAACCGCTGAACCAGTCGTCCCACGAGTCGTCCACGGGCTCGTCCTGCGGTGTCTGCGCGGCGGGTAGCTCAGCAGGCACCTCGGCAGGCGTCTCCGCGGGCAGTTCGGTTGGCAGTTCGGCGGGCAGTTCGTCGAGCACGCGGTTGACTTCGTCGAACAAGCCGTCGATCCGGGCGAACGCCTCGTCGACACGGTTGTTGAGCCACTTGCCCAGCGCGTCGTCCACGGCGTCGCCCGCCGGGGCCTGCTCGGTGCCGGGCAGCTCGTCGAGCGCCTTGTCCGCGTTGGCCAGCACCGAGTCGACACCGGCCGCGAGACCGTTCACCAGGTCAGCGACAGCATCACCGACGAGGTCCGGCTCGGGCTGTGACTCCGGCTGCGGCTCGGGCTGCGCTTCCACGTCGGGAAGCTGATCGAGTGCCCTGTCCGCACTGTCCAGCGCCGCATCAACACCAGACACAACACGATCGACCAGATCACTGAACGCCTCACCAATCGGATCCGACTCCACCACGGGGTCGGGAGTGACAACCTCCGACTTCGCCTCGGGCAGCTCGTCGAGCGCCTTGTCCACGTCGGCCAGCACCGAGTCGACACCGGCCGCGAGACCGTCGATCAGTGCGCCCAGCGCATCGTCGAGCGGATCCACGCCAGTCGAATCCGGAGCAGCGGCATCCGGCACCGGCTGGGAGTCCGGCAGTGGTTCAGGCTGCGGCTCGACATCCGGCAGCTCGTCGAGCACCTTGTCAGCGCCGTCCAGCGCTGCGTCCACACTGGACACGACGCCGTCGATCAGTGCGCCCAACGCATCGTCGAGCGGATCCGCCTCAGCCGAGTCCGGTGCCGCGGCATCCGCCTGCGGCTCGGGCCGCGGCTGCGGCTCGGGCTCGGGTTCGGCGTCCGGCAGCACGTCGAGTGCCTTGTCCGCGCTGTCCAGCACCGCGTCGAAGCCCGACACGACGTCGTTGATCAGGCCGCTGAACGCCTCGTCGAAGCTGTCCGACCCCGCCGCATCCGGAGTGCCCGGCTGAGGCTGCGAGTCCGGCTGCGGCTGGGGCTCGGGCTGCGGCTGGGGCTGGGGCTCCGGCTCCGGCTCGGGCTCCGGCTGCGGCTGCGGCTGCGGCTCGGGCTGCGGCTGCGGCTCGGGCTCCGGCTGCGGCTCCGGCTCCGGCTCCGGCTGCGGCTCGGGCTGCGGCTCCGGCTCCGGCTGCGGCTGCGGCTCGGGCTGCGGCTCGGGCTCCGGCTGCGGCTCGGGCTGCGGCTGCGGTTCCGGCTCTGGCTGCGGCGCAACCGGGTCCCCAGGCGCGGCCTGCTGGTCACCGGCCGCCCCCTGCGCCGCCGAGTCGGGAGACGAACCAGTCGGCTCCAACTCGTCGACGTCGGCCGCCAGCGCGGCCAGTTCGGCTTCCAGGGCGTTGGCCTCGGCCTGCAGTGCTGAGAGGTCGGGCGCCGCGACGGGCTCGGCGGCGTGGGCCTGGCCGGCCAGCGAGACGGCTGCGGCGAGAGCGAAGCCACCTGCGGCGAAGATGGAAGAGAGCATCTTGTAGCGGAACATGTCACTTCTCCTGCGTCGTGGTGGCGAGCTTGGCCTGCAGCTGGATGATCTTGTCGGCGATGCCGAGCAGTGCGGCGGACAGCGGGCCGGAGGGCTTGCGGCCCTCGTACTTGGCCGTGATGTCGCGGACGGTGTCCTGCAACTGCTTGATCTGGGCGGCCAGGCGCTGTTCGTTGGTGCGCGCCGGTGGGGCGGCCGCTGGGTTGTCCTTCAGCGACTGCTGTTGGGCCGCGCTGAGCTTGGGCGCGGAGTACTCGCCCTTGCCGGTGGCGGAGTCGTAGGTGACGGAGCCGGTTTCGAAGTGCTGGGTGGTCTTGGTCCCGTCGACCTCGAACCGGTCGGTCGGATTGCCGAGGCGCAGCCGCATCTCGGCGTTGCGCTTGTACCGCTTGGCGATCTCTTCCCTCGGCGTGAGCGGCGTGGCGGCGTCCACGGACGTCGCGAGGTGGACGTAGTGGTCGGCGTCCTCGGCCGGGCGCAGTTTCTGGCCGTACTTGTTGGGGCCGCCGAAGCCGTTGTAGTCCTCCATCAGGACGTAGGTGAGCTTCGGTTCCTTCGCGGCACGGGCGGCGTCGATGAGCTTCTTCAACGCGCCGGTGTCCGGGTAGGCGTCCTCGCCCAGCTGGTCCGCCTTCTCCTTGTCGGACTTGAGCAGGCGGTAGACGCGGGTCACGACGGCGGCGTGGCCGGGCTCGCCGGGCTTCTCCGCCTCCCAGGTCGCGATGGCGCCGACGGCCGCGGTGCGGTCGACCCGCACGCCGTAGTCGCCGTAGTGCTCGTCGAGCTTGGCCGCCGAACCACCCGGCGCCGCGCTCACACCGCGGATCGCGCCCCGGTCCTGGATCCGTTGCTGGAGGCCTCCGTTGTTGGTGCCCAGCTGGTTCGCGACCCACCACTCGGCGAACGTGCCGCACTGCAGGACGCTGTCGGCCACCTTTTCCGCGGGGACCTTCAGGTCCTTCGCGACGTCGTCCACCGGGTAGTTGTTGCCGAACGGCACATCGTTCGGAATATCGCGCGGTACACCCGGCGACGACGGCTCGAAATCGCCGGCAATCCAGTCGCTCGGCTTCGTCGACTTCGCGAGATGAATGAACTCGTGCACTGACGAGGCGGGCATGGAATACGTCTGGTATCCCTCACCCGTGTAGTAGCCGTATTCCTCGATCCGCAGGCCGCCGTCGGCGTTGATGCCGGCGACATAAGCGAGGTGACCACCCTGGTACGTCGCGGGCCCGGCGTTGCGGACACCGGTGCGGGTGAGCGTGGTGCCCTTCGGGAAGTAGGCGATCGCGCCCACCGCCGGCGTCGTGTCCACGGTGTAGCCCTTGGGCGGCGCGACCCGCTTGAGCCAGTCCGGGTTCATCGGCTCGACGTTCGGACCGTCCGCGAGCTGGCCGATGAAGTCGCGGAACGGGATGCCGCGCAGCTTCGCGACCCTGGCGAGAGCGAAGACCGGGCCGGTCTTGACGACGCTCGCGTCGTCGAGGCCGAACGCCGCCTTCACGCCGTCCCAGTCGACGTCGTCCGCGAACCGGGTCGTCGCCGGGAAGTCCTGCGCCACGAGCTGGACGTCGTCCGCGAACGCGACCGGAGTGAAGCCCGCCGATGCGAACGCGGAGACCGCGATCGATATCAGCAGCAATTTACCTGCGAATTTCCCCCGCATGGAACACTCTCCTTGGTCAGTGCTGGTGCCTGCCAAAAGAATGCGGGGGAATGTCGTCGCAAACAATACCGTGAAGAGCGGTCAAAAATGTACCGCGCAGGTTTCAAATACCCGCAAAACGCATACCGCGAAAGTTTCAGCCGCCCGGTTTGAGCAGGCCGGACTCGTAGGCGGCGGCCACGACCTGAGCGCGCGACGACAGCCCGAGCTTGGTCATCGCGCGGTTGAGGTGCGTCTTGACCGTGGCCTCGGACAAGAACAACTTGCCACTGATGTCCGCATTCGACAGACCGCGCGCCACGAGCAGCACGACCTCGTGCTCGCGTTCCGTCAGCGACGCGAACTCCGGCGGCACCGCGGAAACCGAGGGCAGCGCGGCGAACGAACTGATCAGCCGCCTCGTGACCGTCGGAGCGAGCAACGCCTCACCAGAGGCAACAAGACGCACCGCGCGCACGAGTTCTTCCGGCGGGGTGTCCTTCAGCAGAAAGCCGGACGCACCCGCGCGCAACGCCGCGAACACGTGCTCGTCCAGGTCGAACGTGGTCAGCATCAGGATGGCGGAGGAACCACCCGAAGCCAGGATCTCCCGCGCGGCCGTGACACCGTCCATCCGCGGCATCCGCACGTCCATCACCACGACGTCCGGTTGCAACGAGGCCGCCAGCACGACGGCCTCCTCGCCGTCGCCCGCCTCACCGACGACCTCCAGGTCGGGCTGGGCACCGAGCAGCGCCACGAAACCCGCGCGCACCAGCACCTGGTCGTCGACCACCAGCACCGACGTGCTCATCGCGCCTCCACCGGCAGCTCGGCCGTCACCCGGAACCCGCCGTCGGCCGGACCGGCGTGCACGACTCCCCCGTACATGCCCACCCGTTCCCGCATGCCGACCAGTCCATGTCCACTTCGGACGGAGTCCGGCACGGAATCGGGCGCCTCGTTGAAGACGTCGATCACCACCCGGCCGGGCTCGCAGTGCAACCGCACCGCCGTGCGCACCTGGCCGGCGTGCTTGAGCACGTTCGTCAGCGCCTCCTGCACGATCCGGTATGCCACCAGCGCCTGTCCCGGCGACAGGTCGGGAGGATCACCCTCGCACACGACGTCGAGGTCCAAACCGGACTCGCGCGCCCGCTCGACCAGTGCCGGAATGTGGTCGAGGCCGGGCTGCGGCCCTCCACCGTCCTGTTCGGACGAACGCAGGACGCCGAGCACGGTGCGCATCTCGGCCAACGACTCGCGGGACGTCTTGTCGATCACGCCGATCGCCTCGGACACCTGGGCCGAGTCCGCGGGCAGCATGCGGGCGACACCCGCGCGCACCGCGATCAGGCTCAGCCCGTGCGCCACGATGTCGTGCATCTCGCGGGCGATCCTGTTGCGCTCCACCGCGACCGCGTCCTCGGCGAGACGCCGATGCGCGTCGTCCAGCAGGCCGAGCGCGTGCTCCAGGCGAAGAGCACGACGCCTGCTGTGCCGCGTCGCCTGACCGAGCGACGCGGTGATGACGACCATCGTCCACCAGTCGATGATGGCGCGGGTGTAGTCGGGGTAGACGAGGAGTTCGAGCGGCGGCGGAGGCATCAGGGTGCCCACCGCCAGCACCGCCACGACCAGCACGATCGCCCACCGCGCGCGGAGCGCGATCGACGCCGAGTACACCCCGACGAGGACCGAGACGATCACGGTGTTGGCGTTGTGGCCGGACAGGCTCGTCAAGCCGCACACGGCCAGGACGAACACCATGACGGGGATCGGGTTCCGCCTGCGCAGCACGAGGGCGCCGGCGGTCGACACCTCGACCAGCGCCCACCAGGTCAGCGGGTACCGGTACAGCCCGTGCGCCAGCCCGAGCTGGAACAGCAGCACCACCGCGGCCAGCAGGCTGTCGGCGAGCAGCGGCCGGGCGGCCAGGCGTGCCGAGATCACATCTCGCGATTATTCGGCAGCCCGGCCACCCTGCCCGGCTCAACGACCCCGGTTCACCCGAACCGGGCCGGTCGCGTCACTTCGCCAGTACGGCGTCCAGCTGGTCAGCCAATTTGTTCATGATCTTGGCGTAGGAGGAGTAGCTCAGCGGCGCCACGGCGTTCCACTCCACGAACCGGTTGGCCTGCACGGCGGGCAGCGTCTGGAAGACCGGGTGGCCCTCCTTCATCTTCTCCGGGCTGAGCACGTGCGCACGGGTGTCCCACATGATCACGTGCTCTTTGTAGGCGCCGGAGTTCTCCCACGACAGCGACTGGAAGTAGCCGCCGCCCTCGGTGTCGGGCTGGTCAGGCGTGAGCAGCGGCAGGCCGAGCTCCTTGGCGTACCAGTCGAGGTCGGGGTTGCGGGCGGGCACCGCGACGTAGAACAGCTTCGGGTCCGCGCCGACGACCTGGATCTTCTGCTTCGCGTCCGTCATCTTCCTGCCGATGACCTTCAACCGGTCGGCGGCCTTGGTGAACGCCTCCTCGTCGGCCTTCACCTGTGCCGACTCGGTGTCGGCGCCGAGCGACTTCGCGAGGTCGCGGAAGCGCTTGATGCCGTCCGGCAGCTGGATCTTGGACTGGCCGATGCCGACGGTCGGGGCGACCTTGAGCACCTTCTCCTCGAACTCGGCGGTGAGGTGCCAGAGCCCGGTGACCTCCGGGTAGTAGCCCGCGACGACCAGGTCGGCGTTCAGCGCGGCGAACTTCTCGAAGTCGATCTCACCGTAGCCGGGACCGGTGATGTCCGTGACCTGGCTCGGGTCGATGCTGCCCGCCTCGGGGTCGGTGCTGCCGTCCGGGCGCTTGAGCGGACCGAACGTGCCCACGACGTTGATCCCGTAGTCCTTGAGCGCACCGGCGGCGGAGACCTGCGCGACCACGCGCTCGGGCCGCTTGGGCGCGGTGATCTCCTTGCCCCGGTCGTCCTTGAACGACCACTGGCCACCCTGCTGCTCCGTGGGAGCGTTCCCGCCACACCCGGCCACCAGGCCGAGCAGCAGAACCGCGGCGACTGTCCTGCGCACTTGTCCACCTCCTGAGTTTAGGCTTGCCTAACCTATCAAGTAGCTTTACGAGATCGGCATTACCGGTAGGTTGGTGACCGTGCGGAACCAACTGACGACGGTGCGTCGATTCGCCGTCGCCATCGCGCTCACCTTGCTCGCCGCGTTCGCGCTGCATCCCGCCTGCCCGCCGGAGCCCGCCCACCACGGCGCGTTCACGCCGGGCATCTCCGGGGAGTTCTGCCGCCACGGCGGCACCTCTCACCTGTCCTCCGCGACGCCCGCCCAGGCCGCGGTTCAGGCCGCCTCCGTCCCCGCTCCCGTTCTCGGCGAGACCTCCGTCATCCCGGCACCGGACATGACCTCCACATCGGACACACGGCCTTCGGAGCGCATCAGCTCAGGCCGAACATTGCTGACAGTCCTCGGCATCTCCCGGACATAGGCCTTCACCCCCCGCGCGCCCTCCCCGCGATCCTCGGCGGCTGGCCGGGCTTGCTGCTGTGCGCGGCGCTGCTCGCGCTGGGGACGATGGTGGTGTTCCCGTTCGAGATGGACAGGATCGTCTCGCTGTCGGGTGACCGGCTCGTGGCGACGCACTACGGCCTCTACAACACGGTCGTGGGCGTCGGGATCCTGCTCGGCAACCTGCTCACCGGGATCGCGTTCGACGCCGCTGCGCGCGCGGGCGTGCCGTGGATGCCCTGGCTCGCTCTCACGTGCGTGGGGCTCGGTTGTGCGTTGGCGCTGAAAAAGCTGGCGTCCCGTGTCGATTCGGGCCTCGCTGGTTCGACGAGGTAGCAGAGGCAGGAAACGGAATCGGAGGACGCCATGATCGCCACGCTGATCGCAACGCTGGTCGAGGAAGACCACGCCGAGGACGAAGGCGCGCTGGCGCCCGACGACCGCCTGACCTGCCACGTGCACGGGGGCTGGATCCACCGGTGCGTGTCCTCTCCCGTGCACGTCAACCCGGTCACGCGGCACCGCTGGTGCCGAGGCTGCGACGCCGAACTCGGCGTGGTGGTCGACGAGCTCACCGGCGATGTCGCGATGCGCTGCCCCCGCTGTGGGCGCGGGGGCAGCGCCGCCACCGCCCGCCTGATCGCCGCGTGCCGTGCCTCGATCGAGGCACACCGGGCCGCCTGATCCGTCGATCGACCTGAACCCTGTCGGCTGTTCGGCCGTACGCCTCCTCAGTAGTTGTTTCCGACTCCTGAGGAGGCCGCGTGCCCGGCCGACGTGCTGCAAGGACAACCGCTCTGGCCGCCGTGGTCGCCGCGACGGTGGTGTCGATGCCTTCGGCGCACGCCCAGCCCGCCAACGACGCGCTGCAGGCCTACACCGACCTGACGCGGGAGGCGGAGAAGCTCAGCCAGGACCACCTCAAGGCCCAGGGCGACCTGTCCAGGGCGAACGCGATCGTGATCGCCGCCACCGATGCGGAGAAGAAGGCGCTGGCCGAGTCCGAGCAGTACCGCGGACAGGTCGACGTGCTGACCGAGGCGTCGTTCGAGGGCGCCCGGCTCAACAACCTGTCGGCGTTCCTGACGTCGACGTCCCAGCAGGACTTCCTGGAGCGGATGCAGGCGATGAACATCATCGCCACCGACCAGAACGCGGCGGTGGACCGCATGAACGCCACCCTGACCGCGGCGCAGAAGGCGCGCACCGACGCCACCACCGCCGCGACGGCCGCCGAGAAGTTCGCCACCGACGTCTCCACCCGCAAGGTCGCCATGGACCAGCAGGTGACGGCCGCGCGGACCAAGTACCAGTCGCTGTCCGCGCCGCAGAAGCAGACGCTGGCGGCTCCCGGCCCCGCGGTCAACGTGTCCGTGCCCGCCGGCGCGGCGGGGGCGGCGTTGAGCTTCGCGCTGAGCCAGCAGGGCAAGCCGTACGTGTTCGGCTCGAACGGGCCCAACTCGTGGGACTGCTCGTCGCTGATGCAGGCCTCCTACCGGTCCGCCGGGGTGACCATCCCCCGCGTCACCTACGACCAGGCGAAGGTGGGCCGCGGGGTCGGCCGTGGCGAGGTCGCGCCGGGTGACCTGATCATCTACTACTCCGGGCAGTCGCACGTGGCCATGGCCGTGGACGGCACCCGCGCGGTGCACGCGTCCACCGAGGGCGTGCCGGTGAAAATCGCCAACATCGACTCCATCGGACCCATTTCGGTGATTCGCCGGGTCGTCGGGTGACGCTTCTCTCCCACCCCGCGATAAACCGACGTAGACGTCTGTGAGAGCGTGCTGCTCGGTGAACTGTTGAGGACCCGGTGGTGGACGAGGACAAGGTCATTCCGTAACCTGTCCGAGACCTTCGGCCCAGCAGTTAACCCACTCGGGGCACACGCCAAGGTTGCCGCCTCACGCGCAGTAGTTTTCGCGGGGCGGCTGCCAGGACAAAGGAGGACCCGCGACGTGGTGTCGCAACCCTCACGCCGCACCGTGCGTGGAGCACTCGTGGCGACGGCAGCGGTCGTCGCGGCAGTGATCCCCACGGCCCCGGCCACCGCACAGCCTTCGGCCGCGGACGCGCTCAAGAAGTACAACGAGCTGTCCGAAAAGGCCTCCCAGCTCAACCAGGACCACCTGAAGGCCCAGGGCGACCTCGCGGCCAAGCAGGGGGAACTGGACAAGGCCAAGGGAGACCTGGCCACCGCCCAGAAGGCTGAGGAGTCCCTCCGCGGTCAGGTCGACCTCCTCACCGAGGCCACCAACTCCGGCGCGCGCTTCAGCCAGATCTCCGCACTGCTGGTGAGCGACTCGCAGCAGGACTTCCTCAACCGCATGTCGGCCATCAACATCCTCGCGGCCGACAACGCCGAGGCGCTGCAGAAGCTCACCGACGCCGTCAACGCCGCGGACAACGCGACGAAGACGGCCAACGAGGCCACCGAGGCCTCGAAGAAGCTCCTCGCCGAGATCGAGGTCAAGAAGGCCGACCTCGACAAGCAGCTCGCCGAGGCGCAGGCGCAGTACCGGTCGCTGAGCAACACCGTCAAGAACCAGCTGGCCTCGTCCGGCGACATGTCGAACATCTCGGTGCCTCCGGGCACCGCGGGCCGTGCGCTGCAGTTCGCGCTCGACCAGCGTGGCGAGCCCTACGTCTACGGCTCGAACGGTCCGGACACCTGGGACTGCTCGTCGCTGATCCAGAAGGCGTACGCCTCGGCCGGCGTGTCCATCGGCCGCACCAGCTACGCCCAGGCGGCCGCGGGTCGCCCGGTCGGCCGCGGTGAGGCCAAGGCCGGCGACATCATCGTCTACTACTCCAGCCAGTCCCACGTGGCCATGGCTGTGGACGGCATCCGTGCGGTGCACGCGTCCACCGAGGGTGTGCCGGTGAAGATCGCCGACATCGACTCGATCGGCCCGATCAGCGTCATCCGTCGCATCGAGGGCTGACAACCCGATTTGTGAAGCGCCCCTTCCCGGTTCGCCGGGAAGGGGCGCTTTGCTTTCTCCACACAGGGCTTCACTCCAGCGGGTGCACGTGGCCGCGCCACCCGGCGAGGTCAGTGCGCGATGGCTAGGTTCCGCTTCGGACGCCGCCGGTCCCGGCGGTCGTCGAAGTCCGAAGTGGAGCGTTCATTGGACACCTTGCAAGCCGGGCAGGAACTGACCCGCGGCGAGCAGCTCACCACCCCCAACGGCTACACGCTGACGCTGCAGTCCGACGGGAACCTGGTGCTGTCGGAGAACACCGGCACGGTGTGGGCCAGCGGCACCGACGGCAAGGGCGCGGTCCGCGCCGCGTTGCAGGACGACGGCAACTTCGTGCTCTACGCCGGCGACGACAACGCCGTGTGGGCGACCGACACCGCGGGCAACCCCGGCGCGCGACTGGTCCTGCAGAACGACCGCAACCTGGTGGTCGTCGGCGGCGACGGCAGCCCGAAGTGGGCCACCCACACCGACACCGACTCCCCGCAGTCGGCGCCCGAGGCCGCGGCGCCCGCGCCCGTGGTCGAAGAGGCTCCCCCGGCTCCGGCCGCTCCCGCCGTGGTGACCTACACCGTGCAGAGCGGCGACTCGCTGTGGGCGATCGCCCAGAGCCACTACGGCGACGGCAACCGCTACGGCGAGATCGCCTCGGCCAACGGGATCGCGAACCCGGACCTCATCCACCCCGGTCAGGTGCTGACGATCCCCTGACCAGGGAATAACCGGAACGGGCCGGCCCACGCCGTTGTGGGGCCGGCCCGTTCCGCGCTCACGGCGGGAAAGTCAGGTGGTGGCCTGACCCTCCTGGCGGGCGATGGCGAAGGCAGGGTTGCCTTCGGAGTCCTCGCGCACGTCGAGGACCTTGTCCTCGAGGTACTGGGCGGCAGCCGGTTCCATGATGACCTTGGCGCCCGCGGGAGCCGCAACCACCTCGTCACCGTCGACGACCTCGCTGAGCGACAGTTCGAGGGCGGCCTGGCTGTTCTGGTCGGCGGCGAGGGCGAAACGCAGGCCGACGTCGTCGGCGGTGCCCTCTGACTGAGACGTCAGCTCGTTGATGACCTCGGCAGCCATCGGCGTGACTTCGAGCATGTCGGCCCCTTCGGCAGGAAACAAGAAACTCGTTCCGTGTTCCCAGCTCGCGCCGACTTCAACCACCAAACTCCAAAGACGCAGGTCAACAGCCCTCTGGGCGTGGCCTCAGCCGCTGGTTCACGGTCGGTTCGTGACATCTGCAAGTACTACCAACTCAAGATCATCGAGCGTGTGACTACACCCAACAGGCCCGCTCCAGCGGCCGCAGACCGCGAATCTGCTTGCCGGGTGTGGTCAGAGGCGATTTGATCAAGAGTTGGCGGTACTTGCAGACGCCACCGAGCCGATCGGGATGACTGGTTGCGAACCAGCGACTCCGGGGACCAGGCCGTGTCCTGCAAGCCTCGTCTCACCGCGTGACCCGCGAGGAGCGCTCGCAGAAGGTGAGCGAACCCACCGACCGCGGCGTGATCCGCGGCTGGGCGGGCGCCATCGCCCACAACCGCGTCATGGCGTTGCCGCTCTCGCCCGTGACTCTCGTCGAACGGACTTGCAGGACACGGCCTAAGCCACGCGATGGGCCTGCCGCGCCACCTCGTTGCGCACGTGCCCGCACGCCGAGCACACCCGCGGCACCGGAATCAGCTCGGCGACCAGGCGCCACGAGTCGGCGAACGACGGCACCTCCTGACCGGGCACCAGCAGGCTGTCGAGCACCTCCTGACGACGGCGGCCCTTCTCGCGGCTGCGCTCCACCGGGTCGCGGCGGTGCGCCAGGGCACGCGACTCCGCCCGTGCGCGCTCGCCGTCCGAGGTCAGGGCCTCACGGGAGCGCGGCGCGTGCAGCGCGGCGTTGCGGCGGTTCACCCGGAACCACTCGCCCAGCGAGATGCCGGCCAGCGGCGGGCGGGCGAGCGTCGAGCCGTCCGTGGTCCAGGTGCGCAGGCGGGCGCGCAGGAACTCGTGCGCCACCTGGGCGCGGGAGCGGGGGCGGCCCTGCCGGGTGCCGTCGGGCTTGGTGTCGACGGCCACCAGCAGCGCGTCGACGCTCCAGCCCGCCAGGAACCACGGCTCCAGCAGGCGGCGCACCCAGCGGCGGTCGGCGTCCGGCCACGAGGCGCGGGTGCACAGCGATTCGACGGCGATGTCCACGTCGGCGTTGGTGGCAGGCACCACGCGGCCCGGCCAGCGGCGGGGATCGATCTGCATCGGGACTGACCTCCTCTAGCACGCAACACGAACATCTGTTCGACATGGTGCCACGGGGGTCTGACAAAAACTGAACTCATGGCCTCTGATCAGGCAAAACACCTCGTTTGGAGTACGTCTGACCGGCCCAGCGGCGTGGTCGGCCCCGGAAACCCGCATCCCCGCGTTAGCCTGCGGAAATGGCCCACCACGAGCCTCATGACGAGGTCACCGGCGACCGGATGAACTGGCTCAGAGCAGGCGTTCTGGGCGCGAACGACGGCATCGTCTCGACCGCCAGCCTCGTGGTGGGCGTCGCCGGTGCCACCACCGATCGGACCCAGATCCTCGTCGCGGGCCTGGCCGGCCTCTTCGCGGGCGCGATGTCCATGGCCAGCGGCGAGTACGTCTCCGTCAGCAGCCAGCGCGACGCCGAACGCGCCCTCCTCGCCAAGGAACGCCAGGAGCTCCGCGAAATGCCGGAGGAGGAGCTCGAAGAACTCGCGGAGATCTACGAGAACAAGGGCCTCGACCCGGACACCGCGGAAGAGGTCGCCAAGCAGCTCACGAAGCACGACGCCCTGGGCGCCCACGCCGAGGCCGAGCTGCACATCGACCCGGACGAGCTGACCAACCCGTGGGGCGCCGCCGTCGCGAGCTTCATCTCGTTCACCATCGGCGCGCTGCTCCCCCTCGCCGCGATCGCGCTGACCCCGACGAGCTTCCGCGTCCCCGTCACGGTCGTCGCCGCCATCGTCACCCTCGCCCTCACCGGCTTCGTCAGCGCGCGACTGAGCGGCGCGAACAGGCAGCGGGCGATCATTCGCAACGTCGCGGGTGGCCTGATCGCGATGGGCGTCACCTACGCCATCGGTTCGCTGGTCGGCCAAAGCATCGGATAGCGCCGAACTGGGTATTGCCTCGGACATGAGTGAAGAACGTGGCGCGTACGTGTCCGATGACACCGACAGCTTCGAGGCCCTCGACGAGGACAACCTCAAGCACGACCCGCTGGAGACCGAGCCGGAGGAAGGCTGGGCCGAGTCGAACAAGTACGGGATGACCGAATACGAGCAGGCCCACCCGCGACCGCTCGACGAACGCCTCAAAGAAGAACGAAGCGATGTCGGCGAGACGGGTGCATGATCGAAGCATGAGCCTCGGCATCCCGGAGAAGATCACGGCGTTGCTGTTCGACCTCGACGGCGTGCTCACCAGCACGGCGGTCCTGCACCGCAAGGCGTGGCGGCAGACGTTCGAGAACATGGGCCAGCAGTTCAGCGAGCAGGACTACCTGACCTACGTCGACGGCAAACCGCGCTATGACGGCGTGAGGAGCTTCCTGGCCTCGCGCGGCCTCACCCCGCCCGAACCCGAGATCCGCCGCATCGGCGACGAGAAGAACGACGTCGTCAACAAGATCATCGACGAGGAGGGCATCACGCCCTACCCCGGCTCGGTCCGCTACCTGCGGGCCGCGCGCGAAGCCAGCTTCCCGATCGGCGTCGTCACGTCGTCGGCGAACGCCACCAAGGTGCTGAAAGCGGGCAACCTCACCGAGTTCGTGGACGCGCTCGTCGACGGCAACGTGATCACCGACCAGCACCTCCACGGCAAACCGGCGCCCGACTCGTTCCTCGAGGGCGCCAGAAGACTCGGTGTGGCACCAGAACACGCCGCGGTCTTCGAGGACGCGCTCTCGGGCGTCAAAGCGGGACACGACGGCGGTTTCGGCCATGTCGTCGGCGTCGACCGCGGCAACCAGGCCGAAGCCCTCAAGACCAACGGCGCCGACGTGGTCGTGAACGAACTGGACGAACTCCTCTCATGAGCTACGCGACCGAACCGTGGCAACTGCGCTGGCAGGGCCTCGCCGTGGACCAGCTGCACCGGACCGAGTCGACGTTCGCCCTGGCCAACGGTCACATCGGCATGCGCGGCACCCTCGACGAGGGCGAACCCCGCGGCCTGCCGGGCACGTACCTCAACGGCTTCTACGAAGAGCACCAGCTGCCGTACGGGGAAGCGGGCTACGGCTATCCAGAAGCCGGGCAGACCGTCGTCAACGTGACCGACGGCAAGATCATCCGGTTGCTGGTCGAGGACGAGCCGCTGGACATGCGCTACGGCAACGCGATCGAGCACGAACGCACGCTCGACTTCCGCTCCGGCACGCTGCGCCGCCGCACGGTCTGGGAGTCACCGACCGGCCGCCGTGTGATCGTGCGCAGCGAAAGGCTCGTGTCGTTCACGCAACGCGCGGTCGCGGCGATCCGGTACGAGGTCGAGCCGATGGACGACGTGCAGCTCGTCGTCCAGTCCGACCTGCTGACCAACGAGCCGACCATCCACCGCACCAACGATCCCCGTGTGGCCGCGGCGCTGGACGCCCCGCTGGTCAACGAGTTCATGATGGCCGAGAAGTCGCGGGCCGTGCTGTGCCACCAGACCAAGGCGTCCGGGCTGCGGATGGCCGCGGCGATGGACCACGAGATCGAGGTCGTGGGACCGGAACACGAGCGGTACAACGACCTCCGCACGGACATCCGCGTCGAAGCCGACCTGGCCCGGTACACCGCGGCGGTCGACGTCAAGGCGGGCAGCTGCCTGAAGCTCACCAAGTACCTCGGCTACGGCTGGTCGGGCAAGCGCTCGACGCCGGCCCTGCGCGCCCAGGTCGAGGCCGCGCTCGCCGGTGCCTGCCAGACCGGCTGGGACGGGCTCGTCGGGGAGCAGCGCGCCTTCCTGGACGACTTCTGGCAGGTCGCCGACATCGAGATCGACGGCGACGACGAGCTGCAGCAGGCGATCAGGTTCGCGTTGTTCCACATCCTGCAGGCCGGGGCCCGCGGTGAGACCCGCGCCATTCCCGGTAAAGGTCTCACCGGGCCCGGCTACGACGGTCACGCGTTCTGGGACACCGAGACGTTCGTGCTGCCGGTGCTCACCTACACGCTGCCGGACGCGGCCCGTGACGCGCTGCGGTGGCGGCACTCCACTTTGGACAAGGCCCGGGACCGGGCGAAGGTGCTGGGACTCAAGGGTGCCGCGTTCCCGTGGCGTTCGATCAACGGCGCGGAGTGCTCGGCGTACTGGCCCGCCGGAACGGCCGCGTTCCACGTTTCCGGCGACGTCGCCTACGCCGCTCAGCAGTACCTCCACGCCACGAACGACGAGTGCTTCGACCGCGACGAGGCCACCGAGATTCTCGTTGAGACCGCACGGCTGTGGATTTCGCTCGGCCACCACGACCAGCACGACGGGTTCCGCATCGACGGCGTCACCGGACCGGACGAGTACTCGGCGATCGTGGACAACAACGTCTACACCAACCTGATCGCCCAGCAGAACCTGCGTGCCGCCGCCGACGCCGCGGAACGCCACCCGGACAAGGCGAACGCGTCGGAGGAAGAGATCGCGGCCTGGCGCAGGGCCGCGGACGCGATGGCGATCCCGTTCGACGAGATGCTCCAGGTGCATCCGCAGGCGGACAACTTCACCAAGCACGCGGAGTGGGACTTCGAGAACACGCCGGAGGAGAAGTACCCGCTGCTGCTGCACTTCCCGTACTTCGACCTGTACCGCCGCCAGGTGGTGAAGCAGGCGGACCTGGTGCTCGCGATGCACCTGCGCGGCGACGCGTTCACGCCCGAGGAGAAGGCCCGCAACTTCGCCTACTACGAGGCACGGACCGTGCGCGACTCGTCGTTGTCCGCGGGCACGCAGGCGGTGCTGGCGGCCGAGGTCGGACACCTGGACCTGGCGTTCGACTATCTCGTGGAAGCGGCGTACACCGACCTCCACGACCTCCACAACAACGTCAACAACGGCCTGCACATGGCGTCTCTCGCCGGTGCGTGGATGGCGTTGGTGGCCGGGTTCGGCGGCATGCGAGACCACGGCGGCGAGCTGACGTTCGCGCCGCGGCTGCCGGCCGCGCTCACCCGGTTCTCGTTCCGGATGGCCTTCCAGGGCACGAGAATCTCGATCGACGTGTGCGAGACCGAGGCCACCTACCGGATCGTGGACGGCACCGAACTGAAGACCAGGCACCACGGCGAGCCGATCACGATCACGGCGGCCCAGCCCGTGACCATGCCCATCCCGAAGGCTCCCGAACTCGAACGGCCGAAGTCGCCGTTCGGCCGGGAGCCGCGCAGGCACTGACGCGGTGACTCAGAGCCGGGAGACCTGGTAGTGCGCTATCAGGTCTCCCTTGATGAGCACGCTCAGGTTCACGTTGATCGTCGGCTTGTCGATGAACGAGAAATCGACTTCCAGATAGCCGAGCGTCAGATCATCGGCCAGCCGGCGAGTTTCCAGAACCTCGTAGTCGGCTTTCAGGCCGATCGACTGGTGACTGTAGTACTCGGCGATTGCCGCACGGCCGATCCCGTACGGCTTGAGGCCCTGGAAAATGGCGTCCTCGGTGAAGTTCGACGCCACGCGCTCGGGGTCGTGCGCGTCCACGGCGTCCTTCCACCGGTCCATGACAGTTTCGATGCTCATGTCAGTGCCCCGCGCTCTGGCCGCCGTCGACGTGCAGGATCTCGCCCGTGACGAAGCCGGCCTGTTCCAGGAAGGTGATCGCCTCCACGACCTCCTCGATCTCACCGATGCGGCCGACCGGGTGCAGTCCGGCCAGCGCCTCGTGGGTCTCGGGGGCGTGCATCGGCGTGCGGATGATGCCGAGCGCGACGGTGTTGAAGCGGATGTCCCGTGCCGCGTACTCGACCGCCAGCGACTTCGTGACGGCGTTGAGACCGCCCTTGGTCAGCGACGCGAGGGCGGACGGGACCGCGGACAACGCGTGCTCGGCCAGGGTCGTGGACACGTTCACCACGTGCCCGCCGCTCGTTTCCATCGCCGCCACGGCACTGCGGGTGATGTCGAAGAACCCGACCAGGTTCGTGCCGGTGACGGTGGCGAAGTCCTCGTCGGTGTACTCGGTGAACGGCTTGGCGACGAAGATGCCGGCGTTGTTCACCAGGCTGTCGACCCGGCCGAACCTCGCCAGCGTCTCCTGGACGACCCGCGCGCCCTCGCCCGGCTTCGAGAGGTCGGCGCGGATCGCGAGCACCTCGGGATCATCCGAGGAATCGATGGACCGCGACACCGCTACGACCGAATAGCCGAGCTTCCGATAAGCCGGCACGAGAGCCGCACCGATTCCCTGCGACGCTCCCGTGACGATCGCAACCTTGCTCATTTCTGGCTCGCTTTCGAAGGAGAAGAAGTGGAACTGACAGCCACAACGGCGCGCACCCGCGAGTTCATTTCGCGGAATTGCGACCCGTTTCCTCCTTCGTGAGAGGCTCAGCCTCGCAGTGCACGCCAGGGGTCGTCCGCGGGCAGCCACACGCCGTCGCGGGCCGGCCTGAGGTCGCCCGCGCCGGCCGCGATGGCCTCCGCCGCGGCGATGACGTCCGCGCGAACCTCGTCGGTGTGGCGGACCAGCGACCACGTCCAGAGCACCTCGGGGTCGATCACCGGCCGTCGCACCAGATCCGGTGGCAGCGGCGTGGTCTGCCCCTTCGGTGAGTTGAGGACCGGGGTCGTGCACACCCTGACGTGGTCGAAGAACGCCGGGCCCGTGATGGCGCCGTTGTGGATCCGCCGGACGACAGCGCCAGTGTCCTCGGCGAACTCTTCTGCGTAGTCGTTCCAGGACTGCCACGACGTGACGTCGTCGTCCACGAGCACCGCGATGTCCTTGGCCCGCACCGGGCTCGTGTCCGTGCCGACGGCCACGGCGTAGAGCCGGTCCGCCCCGATGAGCCGTGCCGTCAGCCCCAGCTGGGCGAGATCGTTCTTGCGGACCCAGCACACGGCCAGGTCCAGGCTTCCGTCAGCGACCCGTGCGGCCTGCTGGTGCGACGGCACCACCCACGCGTCCACGTAGAGCTGCGCGACACCGGCCGTGCGCGCGGACAGGTCGGGCGGCAGCCAGTTCACGTACCCGATCCGCACCGGCCGTGATCCGGACAGCTGCCGTGCGTGACGTTGCAGCTCATCGGCCCGTTCGAGCAGCGCCCGCACCTCCGGCACCAGTGCGGCGCCCGCGGAGGTGAGGGCGACGGTGCGGCGGTCGCGGGCGAACAGCGGTACGCCGAGGTCGCGTTCGAGCGCCTTGATCTGCTGCGACAACGACGGCCCCGCGATCAGCAGACGGCTCGCGGCCCGGCCGAAGTGCAGCTCTTCGGCGACCGCGAGGAAGTACCGGAGTTGACGCAGTTCCACGTTGCGCATCTTAGGAGGCTGAAGCTCCCACCAAGGAGAAAGCCGGTCGTGGCGCCCGCCGCGCCCCGGTCGGACGATGAGGGCATGAGAGAGTTCATCGTCGAGATCACCACCACGATCCCCGACGGCACGAGGCAGTCCGAAGTGGACGACCGGCGGACCGCGGAAGCCGTGCGGGCAAAGGAACTCACCGCGACCGGCAACCTCGTGCGGCTGTGGCGGCCGATCGGCGAGATGCGCAGCATCGGCCTGTGGCGGGCCGAGGACGAGGACGACCTTCACGCCAACGTCCTCGGCACCCTGCCGTTGAGCCCGTGGATGACGTTCGCGGTCAGGGCCGTGCAGCCTCACCCGAACGACCCCGGACGTTCGTGAGCGCCCGTGAGGCCGGCGCAGCGCTCGCGGCGGCCATGGGCATCGGAAGGTTCGTCTACACCCCGATCCTCCCGCTGATGACGAGCCAGGCCGGTCTGAGCGCCGCCTCGGCGGCGAGCCTCGCCACCGCCAACTACCTGGGCTACTTCGCCGGCGCGCTGGCCACGATCGTCCGGGCGCCGTCACGGACCGCGAACCGCGTGTCGCTCGTGCTGCTCGTCGCCACCCTCGCCGGGATGCCGCTCACCCACAGCATGGCCGCGTGGTTCGTGCTGCGGCTGCTGGCCGGAATCGCGAGCGCGGTGGTGTTCGTGGCGGCCGTGAACGCGGGCCCGGGCTGGGGCCTGAGCGGAGTCGGGATCGGCATCGCGCTGTCCGGCCTGATCGTGCTGGCGCACGCCCGGTGGGAGTTCGCCTGGTGGGTGGCGGCGGCGCTGTCCGCTCTGCTCACCGTGCTCGCCTGGCCGCTCCAGCCGGAGGCGCGGAAGCCTCAGGCCGCCGGAACCAGGAAGAAGGGCTTCGGCGCGCTGTTCACCAGCTACACCCTCGAAGGCGTCGGCTACATCATCGCGGGCACGTTCCTGGTCGCCGCGATCGGCGGACCGCTCGGCAGCAGCGCCTGGGTCCTCGTCGGCGTCGCCGCGGCCCTCTCCGTCCTGATCACCCGCGGGATCCCGCTCCCGGTGATCCTGGCCGTGCAGGCGATGGGCATCGCGCTGCCCGCGCTGATCGGCGGAACCACGGCGGCACTGGTCTCCGTGGTGCTGTTCGGCGGCACGTTCCTCACCATCGCCGCCTCCTCGCTGAAGACCGGCGCCGACCTCGGCTTCCCGCGCGCGGCCGCGGTGCTGACCACGGGCTACTCCGCGGGCCAGATCATCGGCCCGCTCGTCGCCACTCCCCTGCTCCACCACGGCTACCACCAGGCGCTGCTGCTCGCCGCCGGGATCGTGGCGGCGGCCGCACTCACAGCTCCAGCACTACCTTCACGTCGCCGGGCCGCGACTCGAACGCCTCCGCACAGGACTCCAGCGGAACCCGTCGAGTGATCATCGACTGCAACCAGGCGTCGTCCGCGCGATCCAGCACCGCCGACGCCTCCCGGTAGTGCCGCACGTTCGCGTTGACCGTCCCGAACACGATTCCGTTGTGCAGCACCAGATCCCGGTTGACCTGTCCGAGATCGACGGGAACGACCTCAGTGGACGGCACCCCGGTCAGGCACACCAGATCCCGTCCGAGCACCTGCGCGACCAGCGACGGCGCCCCGGTCGCCTCGATCACGACCCGGTGATCCGGCAGCGTGCGGTGATAGGTCGCGCCCAGCGACTCCACCAGCGCCGGCTTCGGCCCGTCGGCGGCCAGGTCGAACACGTGCACGTCCAACCCGCGCTGCACCCCGATCAACGCCGCCAGCAGCCCGATCGGCCCCGCCCCGGTCACCAGCACGCTCTCGAACGGGAACCGCGCCAGCCGGTCCAGCTGCTCCCAGGCCTTGACCACCACCGAGGCCGGCTCGACGAGCACTCCTGTCGAAGAACCGACACCGACGGCATAAGCAGCGGGAACCGTCCACAGCGTCGAGCCGTAGCCGTCGAGGCCGGTGATCCCGCGCTCGGTGTACTGGCCGTTCAGGCACATGTCGAACTCGCCGCGCGCACACGCCGCGCAGGGCACCGGATCCGGTCTCCGCACCACCCCGGCGACCAGCGAACCGGGCGCGAACCCTGGTCCGCTGACCACGCGCCCCAGCGATTCATGCCCGATCACCAGAGTCCTTCCCACCCCGAACTCGCCGCGCACGATCTCGCGATCCGTCCCGCAGATCCCGATCGCCACGCCCTCCACCAGCAGCTCGTCCGGTCCGGGCACCGGATCGGGCAGTTCGGTCAACGACAAAGACCCGGCTCGTGCAAGATCCACCGTCAGCGCGCGCATGAAGACCATTCTTGACATATCAACACGATCACGCTGAATATGAGAGCGCTCTCACGACACCCTGTCTCAGTGAGGAGATAGTCGATGCGCAAGCTTCTGCTGCTCGCGACATCGGCCCTACTAGGGCTGACAACGATGTCTGCACCTGTGCAAGCCGCTCCACCGAACCTGCTCCCGCTCACCGTCACGAACAACTCCGGCCGCGGCGACGCGGTCCACCTGTACGTGTTCGGCGAGATGGGCGGCCGGCTCGGGTACGTGAACGCGAACGGCCAGTTCACCGCGTGGTCCGGGGGCGGCATCCCGCCCACGCCCGCGCCGGACGTGTCGATCCCCGGCCCCGGCAACGGAGGCAGCCGGACCCTGCAGATCCCGATCAACCTCGCCGGCGGCCGGCTCTACATGTCCTTCCGGGACAAGCTGAAGTTCTCCCTGGTGCCGAACGGCCTGGTGCAGCCGGCGCCGTGGGCCGCGGGCGACCCGAACCGCGACATCCTCTTCGACTGGAGCGAGTTCACCTACAACGGCGGCGGGTTGTGGTTGAACAGCTCCCAGGTGGACATGTTCTCGGTCCCCCACGCGGTCGAGGCGACCTCGCAGGCCGGTGCCACCAAGCGCACCGGTCAGGTCGTCTCCAACGGCCGCAACCGGATCTTCGACCAGCACCAGCAGCTGGGCGGCGACTGGTCGCGGTTGATCTACACGCGAGGTGACGGCACCCGGCTGCGCGTGCTGAACCCGAGCAAGGGGCTCGACGCGGGCGTCTTCTCCGGCTCGTACTTCGCGAACTACGTCAGCAGCACGTGGGCGACCTACCAGAACACCCCGCTGACCGTGGTTCCGTTCCAGAACGAGCCGAACCGCAAGTTCACCGGCCGCACCAGCGGTGGGGTCCTCAACTTCACCAACACGTCCGGCCAGCAGGTCGCGTCGTTCCAGCAGCCGTCCACCCGTGACGTCCTCAACTGCGACGGCCGGCTCGCGGCTCCGAACAACGACGTCGGCGCGATCTCGCGGTCGCTGTGCGCGGCGCTCAACCGCTCCACGCTCGGCTTCATCCACACCCAGCCGACGTACAACGCGAGCCAGTTCTACACCCGGACGCCCACGAACCACTTCTCGAAGATCGTGCACCAGAACATGGTGGACGGGAAGGCGTACGGCTTCGCGTTCGATGACGTCGGCGCGTTCGAGTCACTTGTCCACGAACCGAACCCGCGTTCGGCAAAAGTCACGCTAACCGCATTCTGATCCGAAACGTTCTTGCTTTTGATCGACTTTCACTCCACTGTGTGAGACGCCGTCGCCGCGGCTCTCACACAGTGGAGTCGTTGTGTGCGTACGGGTCCTGCTGGTCGAAGACGACGAGCGAATCCGGCAGGCGTTGAGCCTTGCCTTGTCCGATGAGGGATTCACCGTTGACGAGGCAGGTTCGGGCGAAGAGGCATTACGGCGTTTGGAGACAGAACAGTTCAACGTGGTGCTGGTGGACCTCACCCTGCCCGGCGTGGACGGCCTGGAGGTCGTCCGCACCCTCCGATCACGCGGTGACCTGCCGATAATCGTGGTGACAGCGCGCGCCGACGCCCGTGACATGATCGCCGGGCTGGAGGCGGGGGCGGACGACTACGTCACGAAACCGTTGATGGCCAGCGTTCTCGCGGCCCGGATCCGCGCGTTGTTGCGCAGGCGCGGCCCCGGTCACGACGCCGTTCGGATCGGCGATCTGGAAATCCGTCCGCAGGAAGGTCTTGTGCACCGTGCGGGTGAACGCGTTCATCTCACCAGGACGGAATTTCGCCTGTTGCTGGAACTCGCTGGTGCGGGCGGCCGAATCGTCACCAGGGAACAGTTGCTGCAAAAGGTATGGGGATATGACTACTTCGGTGACACCCGCCTGCTCGACGTGCACATAAGGAGACTGCGCCGCAAGATCGAGGCGAACCCCGACGATCCGGCGCTGCTGCTCACCGTGCGCGGCACCGGGTATCGGATCCGCTCGTGAGACTCACGCTGCGCTGCCGGGTCACCCTCTCGTTCGGCTTCGGCCTGCTGGTCGTGACGAGCGTGCTGGCGTTCGCGACGTGGAACCTCGCCTCCGGCTACATGCTGCGGCAGCGGGAGGCGAGCGCGACCCGGCAGGCCGAGGTCAACGTGCGGCTGGTCGAGAAGTCGCTGTCCTCGCCGGGGCTCGACGAGCTGCTGACCGGGCTCACCACCGGCCCGGACTCGTCGATCCTGGTGCTCAGCCCGGAGGGCATGGTGACGGCGGGCCGCATGATCGAGCCCTCCCAGCTGCCCGACGAGCTGGTGGAGCACCCGCCCGGCCGGACCAGGGTGACCGTGGGCGGGCTCCCCGTCATCGCCGTGGCGCGTCCGGTGGCGGGCAACGCCGTCTACGTCGAGCTGTTCCCGTTGCAGCAGCTCGACCGCACGTTCGGGTTCCTCGGGGCAGTGCTGATCGCGGGCACGATCGGGTCCGCGCTGCTCGGCGCGGCGCTGGGCTCGTGGGCGTCGAAACGGGCGCTGAGACCGCTGGCGGAGTTGAGCTCAGCGGCGGTGCGCATCGCCGGCGGCGATCTCCGGGCCAGGCTGCCCGACCAGGACGACCCCGACCTGGCCGCGCTGGCCGCGAAGTTCAACTCGACCGCGCACGCGTTGGAACAACGGGCCCTGCGGGACGCCAGGTTCGCCTCGGACGTGTCGCACGAGCTGCGGTCGCCGTTGACGACGATGGTGAACGCGGGCGCGGTGCTGCGCCGGCGCCGTGAGCACCTGCCCGGCACCGCCGGGACCGCGCTGGAGCTGCTGACCTCGGAGGTCGACAGGTTCGCGCGGATGGTCGTCGACCTGCTCGAGATATCCCGGGCCGACCAGACCGACGATCCACCGCCGGAGGAGATCGCGCTGGACGCGCTGGTGCGCAACGTGATCGCGACTCGATCGCCGGTCGCCCTGGAACTGGAGCCCGCGGTCGTGCTGGGTGACCGGCGGCGGCTCGACCGGGTGCTGACGAACCTGCTCGACAACGCCGAACGGCACGCAGGCGGGGCGGTGCTGGTGTCGGTGCGGGCGGTCGGCCCGCGGGTGCGGCTGGAGGTGGAGGACGCCGGGACGGGGGTGCCCGAGCCGTTGCGGGAGCAGATCTTCGAACGGTTCGCGCGCGGGGTCATGGCGGGCAGCCGGGGTGACGACACGGGCAGCGGGCTGGGGCTCGCGCTGGTCCGCGAGCACGTCCTGCGGCTGGGCGGGCGGGTGTGGGTGGAGGATCGTGTGCCTCACGGCGCGCGGTTCGTCGTCGAACTGGTCTTACGGAGTTCTGACGGCTAGCCGCTCGAGGGCGCCGGTTGCCCCGCGCGGTCCTACCGTCGGTGCATGCGAGTACTGATCACCGGCGGGGCCGGGTTCATCGGGTCGCACGTCGCGGACGAGCTGGCCGCACAAGGCCACGACTGCGTGCTGCTCGACGCGTTGCTGCCCGAGGCGCACGGCGCCGTTCCAGTGCTGGACCACGAACTGGTGGTCGGCGACGTCACCTCGCCCGAGGTGCTACAACCTCTTTTGTCCACTGTGGACGCGGTCTGCCACCAGGCCGCGATGGTCGGCCACGGCGTGGATCCGTTCGACGCGCCCTCTTATGCGCGGCACAACGACCTCGGCACGGCGGTGCTGCTCGCCGAGATGTACCGGGCCGGAGTCTCCCGGCTGGTGCTGGCGTCGTCGATGGTCGTCTACGGCGAGGGGCGGTACCGCTGCCTGTCGCACGGGATCGTCCGGGCCGAGCGGTCCGCCGACGACCTGGCGCGAGGTGTGTACGAGCCGCGGTGTTTCTGCGGCGACTTCGTCGTGTCGGAGCTGGTGCCCGAGGACGCTCCGCTGGAGCCGCGCAGCACCTACGCCGCGACGAAGCTGGCGCAGGAACACCTCGCGGTGGCGTGGGCCCGGCAGACCGGCGGCAGCGTGTGGGCGTTGCGCTACCACAACGTCTACGGCCCGCGGATGCCGCGCGACACCCCGTACGCCGGGGTCGCGTCGATCTTCCGGTCGGCCCTGCGGAACGGCGTCGCCCCTCGGGTGATGGAGGACGGACGGCAGCGCCGCGACTTCGTGCACGTCACCGACGTCGCGCGGGCCAACGCGCTGGCTCTGTCGTCTCCGCGTCCCGGCTTCGAGGCCGTGAACGTCTGCTCCGGCTCGCCGCACACGATCGGTGAGCTGGCCTTCGCCCTGGCGGAGGCGTGCGACGGCCCGACGCCCGCGATCGTGGGCGGAGCGCGGGCAGGCGACGTCCGGCACGTCGTCGCCTCGCCCGCGAAGGCGTTGGACGTGCTGGGTTTCGAGGCTCAGGTCGGTTTCGAGGACGGCGTGCGGGAGTTCGCCTTCGCGTCGCAGCGGGAGCCGGTCACCAGTTCGTGAGCACGAGGTGGTTCACCGCCAGGGCCGTCACGGCCTGCGCGGTGAGCCACCTCTTCTGGTTGTCCAGCTTGGCCGTGCCGACGAGGAGCCAGACGGCGAACGGCAGCCAGATCCGTTCGGTCTCGGCCTTGCTCAGCCCGGACAGGTCGGCCGCCAGGATCGCCGCGGCCGCGCCGGCGACCCACTTGTCCTTGCGCAGACCCTTGATCCCTGCCGGGCCGATGACCAGCGCCAGCGCCGCGAGGTTCGCCCACACCCAGTACCAGTACGGCCGGGTGTCACCGATGCCTTGGTAGTAGCGGAGTTTCACCAGCTCGTAGCCCTCGTACCACCAGAATCCCGCTATCGCGAACGCTCCCACCACCGCGAGCGCGCCCACGACGGCCAGCCCGATCCGGCGGCCGAGTTCGCCCTGGCGCCAGACGGCGGCGAGCGCGAGCGGTGCGAGCAGGACCAGGCCGTACGACAGGAACAGGCACCAGCCGAGCACGACGCCGCCCACCAGCGGCCACCTGGTCAGCAGGTAGAGCCCGACGGCCGCGACGCCCATGAACATGCCGTCCGCCGACGCCCCGACCCACACCGCGCCGGGGAACAGCACGAGGAACGGCAGCACCGCGTTGTTCTTGATCGCGCAGGGAATCGCCACGACGGCGAGCGACCCGACCAGGATGCAGAAGAGCGACGCCGCCGCTCCCCCGCCGAGCCCGACGCGGTCCAGCGCGACGAACGTCAGCAGCGCGCCTGGCGGATGCCCGGAGACGTGGGTGGTCCACGAGTCGGGCTGGAAGTCGGGGATGCGCGCGGCGAATCCGCGGAGCATGGCCGGCACGTCGGTGATGCCCGGTACCTCGTGCAGGTACTCGTCGTCGGTCGTGAGCCTGGTGACGAACCGGCCCCAGCCGTCGATCATCGCCAGGCTGAAGGTGAACGCCACCGAGGTGGCATAGGCGATCGGCAGCGCGAACCGGTGCCGCGCGAGCTCAGGCCCCTTGGCGACGACGAGGAACGCGATCAGGATCGCGATGGGCGTGCCGGGGCCGACGTGTGGCTGCCAGTCGCCGAAAAGTGGCGCCGCCGCGGCGAAGATGAGGTTCGGATCGTGGGCGTTGACGACGAACCCGGCGATGATGGCGGCAGCGACGAGCAGACCGGCGATGACTAGACGCACCGCGCCCAACTTAGGGGTTCGCGCGAGTCCTCGCCGACCACGCAAGACAACCGTAAGAACTCTTTCGTGCGTCACAATTCCGTAAGCACCACAACACTTTCCCATGGTCCAGGGTGGACACATGGATGTCGTGTTGCCCTGTCTGGACGAGGCCGCCGCACTGCCGGCCGTCCTCGCCTCCCTGCCTCCCGGATACCGCGCGATCATCGTGGACAACGGTTCCACGGACGGTTCCCCTGAAATCGCCTCCGCGCACGGCGCTCACGTCGTGCACGAACCACGCCGCGGCTACGGCGCCGCCGTGCACACCGGCCTGCTGGCCGCGACTTCCGACCTGGTCGCGTTCGCGGACGCCGACGGCTCGCTGGACCTGGCCGAACTGCCCCGCATGGCCGCCCTGCTGACGGACGCCGACCTGGTGGTGGGCCGCCGGGTGCCGGTGAGTTCGAGCGTGTGGCCGTGGCACGCGCGGGCCGGCAACGCCGTGATCTCCAGCCTGCTCCGGCGCCGCGGCTTGGACGTGCACGACATCGCGCCCCTGCGCGTGTGCCGCCGGGAAGCGTTGCTGGCACTGGACTTGCAGGACCGCGCCTTCGGCTACCCGCTGGAACTGCTGGTGCGCGCGGGCGAGGCGGGCTGGCGGGTGCGCGAGGTCGACGTGACCTACGGACCACGGGCCGCCGGTACGCGTTCCAAGGTGTCGGGCTCGGTGCGCGGCACGTTGCGCGCGGCCCGCGACATGGCGGGGGTGCTGCGATGAGGTTCTGCCTGCTGATCATGGCCAAGTCACCGGTGCCCGGCCAGGTGAAGACCCGCCTGTGCCCGCCGCTGACCGCGGAGGAAGCCGCGGACGTGGCAGCGGCTTCGTTGCTCGACACGCTCGACGCCGCGCTGTCGACGCCCGGCGCGGTGCCCGTGGTGGCGCTGGCCGGCGTGGTGCGGCGCGAGGACGTGCGGGACGCGCTGGCGGAGTGCGTGGTGATCCCGCAGCGCGGCTGGACGTTCGCCGACCGGCTGGTGCACGCGCACGCCGACGTCGCGCGGTTCGGGATGCCGGTGCTGCAGATCGGGATGGACACCCCGCAGGTGACGCCGGAGTTGCTGGAGTCGTGCGCCGAGTTCGACGAGGCGGCGCTCGGGTTCGCGCTCGACGGCGGCTGGTGGGCGCTCGGGTTGCGGGACCCTCGGCGCGCCGAGGTGCTGCGGGACGTGCCGATGTCGCAGGCGGACACGGGACTGCGGACGCTGGAAGCGTTGCAGGGCTGGACGCGAACCCCCGGAGCGCCCGACGGACTACGGGTGAGGAACCTGCCGATTCTGTCCGATGTGGACACCATGGTGGACGCTCGTGCGGTGGCGGCCCAGGTGCCGCACAGCCGGTTCGCCGCCACGCTGACTCAGATCGCGGCGGTGGCGCGATGATGTTCGACCAAGCCCTCCAGGGCACCCCCAGCTGGCTCGACCTCGCCGGAACCACCCCTCGCGAGCTGAGTGTCGCCCGCTGGCAGGCCGACGCCGACGGCGGCGACTCCGTCCTCCTCGACGCCTGCACCGGCCCCACCCTCGACGTCGGCTGCGGCCCAGGCCGTCTCGTCGCCGCCCTCCTGGCCCGCAACGTCCAAGCGCTCGGCGTCGACGTCTCCCCCGAAGCCATCCGGCGCACCACCGCTCGCGGCGGCATCGCCATCCGCCGCGACGTGTTCGACCTCCTGCCCGGCGAAGGCCGCTGGCAGCACGTCCTGCTCGCCGACGGCAACATCGGCATCGGCGGCGACCCCGCGGCCCTCCTGCGCCGCGTCGGGCAACTCCTGCGCCCCAGCGGAACCGTCGTCGTCGAGGTCGAGCAGCCAGGATCCGGGCTGACGATCGGCCAGGCGCGGGTGCGGACCGTGGGCAGCAAGGGCCAGTGGTTCCCGTGGGCGTGGAGCGACGCGGAGTCGGTGCCGGCGGACGGGTTCTTCCTGCTGTGGCAGGCGGAACGCGCCGGACGCTGGTTCGGCTGCTGGGAGCGGCTGTGAAACTCCCGGCGAAACTGCTCGCGAGGGAACCGGAGTTCAAGGCTCCCGCCCACCACACCGGCGTCACCAGCCGGGTCGGCACGTGGCTCGGCATCACGTTCGGGCTGTGCTTCGTCACCGGGCTGATCAGCCACGGCGTGCAGCACGACTGGCCGTGGCCGACCCGCCCGGTCGACCTCTACCGGGTCACGCAGGGGGTGCACGTGATCTCCGGGGTCGCGTCGATCCCGTTGCTGCTGGCCAAGTTGTGGAGCGTCTACCCGAAGCTGTTCGAACGGCCGCTGATCAGGAACGTGCCGCACGCCCTGGAGCGCGCCTCGATCTTCGTGCTGATCGCGGCGTCGTTCTTCGAGCTGGTCACCGGGCTGTTCAACGCGGCGCAGAACTACCCGTGGTCGTTCTACTTCCCCACCGCCCACTACGCGGTGGCGTGGATCGTGGCCGGGTCGCTCCTGGTGCACATCGCGGTGAAGATCCCGCTCATCCGCCGCACGCTCGAACCGGCGTCCGAGGAGAAGACCATCCTGTCCCGCCGGGCCTTCCTGCGCACCACCGCGCTGACGACGGGTGTCGCGGTCGTCGCGACGGCGGGTGTCACGGTGCCGTGGCTGCGCAACGTCTCGGCGCTGGCCTGGCGATCACCGGGCGCGCTGCCGGTGAACCGCACGGCGAAGGCCGCGAACATCGTGGTACCGCGGGACTGGCGGTTGAACGCCGGCGCGAAGAGCTTCTCACTGGCAGACCTGCGAGCCATGCCCCAGACAACGGTCGAGCTGCCGATCGCCTGCGTCGAGGGCTGGAGCCAGAACGCGACCTGGACCGGCGTCCGGATCGCCGACCTGGTCGAGAAGGGCGACGTCCGGGTCGAGTCGCTGGAGAAGGACGGGCTGTACCGGGCCACCACGCTGCCAGAGGCGTTCGCCCAGGACCCGCTGACTCTGCTGGCGCTCCAGCTCGACGGCGAGGAACTGACCCTCGACCACGGCTATCCCTGCCGGCTGATCGCACCGAACCGCCCAGGCGTCCTGCAGACGAAGTGGGTCACGTCGCTGGAGGTACAGGCATGACGGCCACGAGGATCGCACTGGGGGCTGCCGGAGTCGCACTGGCGGCCTGGGGAGCGTGGCTGCTCCTCCCCCAGATCACCATCGAGCTGCTGGCGTGGCTGGGCGGCGGAGTGGTGCTCCACGACTTCCTGATCGCCCCGCTGGTCGGGGCGTCCGGCCTCATCGTCAAACGGGCCTCGATCGGCATCGGCCTGGTCACCACCGGGATCATCACGATCCTCGCGATTCCCTTGCTGTGGCGGGAGTACGGCGGTCCGGTCAACCCAGGACTGCACGACCGCGACTACCCCGCCGGAGTCGCGGTCGTGCTCGGCGTGATCTGGGCCGCCGTGGCCCTATACGAGGTCGCGGCGCACCTTCAGCAGCGTCGCCGCGCCCAGGAAGAACACCACGTACCCGGCGAGGAACAGCGCCGCGGTGGGGCCGCTCAGGTCGTTCAGCACGCCGGGCGCACCGGATCCGCCGACGGCACCGGCGAGATTGCCCGCGGAACCACCGGGCAGGACCTTGGTCAGCGACTCGACCGGGCCGAGGAGGGAACCGACGCCCCGCAACAGGTTCTCCGTGACGATCGCCCACATCAGCCCGAGCCCGACGGCCAGGGCGGGCCCCTTGGTGACCACGCCGAGGAACACCCCGAAGCCCGTCCACATGGCGGCGATCAGCAGTGACGCGCCCAACGCCTCCAAGGCGTCGACACCGGGCAGGCTCCAGTCCCAGCCCTCCACCGACGCCACGGTGATCGCCGCGCCCAGGTCGACCACGAAGGTCAGCGCCACCAGGACGACCACGATGACGGCCAGTGCGCCCAGCGTGCCGGCCATCGCCGAAACCCGGCGCGGACCGGCGGTCAGGGTCGTCTTCCAGGTGCCCCAGCCGTATCCGCTGCCGACCGCCAAGGCAGCCAGCACCAGGATGATCGCGCCGCCGAACATCGGCAGGCCGCGCACGACGGCCGCGCCCACGTTCTCCGGCTGCATCGAGCTGATCAGCTGCTGCTGCGAGAGGTCGCGCGTGTTGGTGCCGCCGTTGAGCGCGAGGTAGTTGAACACGTAGCCGAACGTCAGCGTCATCACCAGCCAGACGCCGATCAGCACCCACGTCGCCGGCCACTTCCACAGCCGCAGCAGCTCTGCTTTGACGCTGCCCATCACGCCGCTCCCGTCATCTCGAAGAAGACCTCTTCCAACGTCCGGCGCAGCGGCCGGACTTCCTGCACGTCCACGTCGGCGTGGACCAAGGTCCGGATCAACGCCCCCGCGTCCGTCTCCCGCACGTGCAGCACATCGCCGTGCAGCGAGCTGCCCTCGATCAGCACGTGCGCCTTCTCGATCGGATCCGCCTTGATCAGCAGCACGGTGTCGCCACGCAACTGTTCGACGGTGCTCTCGGCGACCAACTTGCCCCGCGAGATCACGCCGACCCGGTCGCAGATCTCCTCGACCTCGCCGAGCAGGTGGCTCGACAGCAGCACGGTCTGTCCCTGTGCCGCCAACGCCCGCACCAGGTCGCGCATGTCGGCCATGCCCGCCGGGTCGAGGCCGTTGGTCGGCTCGTCCAGGATCAGCAGTTCGGGCCGGCCGAGCAGGGCCGCGGCCACGCCGAGCCGTTGCTTCATACCCAGCGAGTACCGGCGGAACTTCTCGTCCGCCGCACCCACCAGATCCACCTGCTCAAGCGCGGCCTCCACGTGCGTCCTGCCCACTCCCCTGCGGTGGGCGTGCACGCGCAGGTTGTCGCGGCCGGACAGGTACGGGTAGAAACCCGGCCCCTCGATCAGCGACCCGACCTTCAGCAACGCCTTGGGAGTGCCAGGTGCCTCACCGAGGACCCTGGCTGAACCGCTGGTGGGCTTCACGAGCCCCAGCAGCATGCGGATCGTGGTCGTCTTACCCGCGCCGTTGGGACCGAGGAATCCGTAGACCTCGCCCCGCCGCACGGACAGACTGACCTCGTCCACCACGGCGCGGTCGCCGTAGCGCTTCGTCAGCTTCTCCGTCGTCACGATCATGGGACCAATCGTGTTCCCCGGAACCGCCGGGGTCGTCCGCACCGGAGCGTCATCAAGATACGCACATCTGCGTACGTGCTCGGTCGTATCGTCGGCACCATGCGGTTCAGGATCAGATGGCAGGACGTGGCGCTGACGCTGGCGCTGCTCTTCTTCGGCCTCGCGGGGACGCGGTTCGCCGCACGCCTGCAGGGCGCGGAGTCTCTCGACGTCCTCGCCTACGCGCTCATCACCGTGGCCGCGGCGGGCCTGCTGTTCCGCTCGGTCCGTCCGCTGTGGACGTTCGGCCTGACCACCGTGTCCATCGCGATCTACCTGGCGATGGGCTACCCGTTCGGGCCGATCCTGATGAGCGGCGTCGCGGCGATGTACGCGGTGGCGATGTACGCGCGCATCGAACACGCCGCCGCATGCGCCCTCGTGTACGCGCTGGCCATCCTGCCGTGGTGGAACGACTCGCTGACCTCGTGGATCACCTGGTCGGCGGGCTGGATCCTGCTGCCCGCCGCCGCCGGCGTGCTGATGAGGCTGCGCCGCCGGTCCATTGTGGACCTTCGCGAGCGCGCCGTGATCTCCGAACGGCTGCGGCTCGCCCAGGAGGTCCACGACGTCGTCGGCCACGGCCTCTCCGTGATCGCCATGCAGGCCGGCGTCGCGCTGTACGTGCTGGACAAGGACCCCGCGAAGGCCCGCGCGTCCCTGGAAGCGATCCGCGACACGTCAAAAGAAGCCCTCGACGGCCTCCGGTCCGAACTGGACACTCTGCGCGGATCTGCTCCCCTGACACCGACCATCACCCTCGCCGACATCCCCGCCCTCGCCACACGGATGCGCGAGGCAGGACTCGACCTGTCGGTCGAGGTCGACGAGGTGGAGCTGCCGGACACCTACCAGCTGGCCGTCTACCGGATCGTGCAGGAGTCGCTGACCAACGTCCTGCGGCACTCCTCCCCCGGCGCCACCGCGTCGGTGAAGGTGTACACCGTGCGCGGCGAACTCGTCGTCCACATCGCCGACACCGGCACGCCCAGCGAGTTCACCGAAGGCCACGGCATCACCGGCATGCGCTCACGCGCCGAAGCATTGGGCGGCACGCTCCAGGTCGACGGATCGCACGGCTTCGCGGTGATCGCCCGGATACCGTTGCCCTCATGATTCGCGTGGTGGTGGCCGACGACCAGCCGCTGGTCCGGATGGGACTGCGGACGTTGATCGAGACCGAGGACGGCGTCCAGTTCGCCGGCGAGGCTGTCGACGGCCGCGAGGCGCTGTCGCTGATCCAGTCCACCAAGCCCGACGTGGTGTTCCTGGACATCCGGATGCCCCTGATGGACGGTCTCGAAGTACTCCGCCGCGTCAGCGCTGACCCCGCCTGCGCCGAGGTGAAGATCGTCATGCTCACGACGTTCGACCTCGACGAGTACGTGTTCGAGGCGTTGCGAACCGGCGCGTCCGGGTTCCTCGTGAAGGACTCCGACCCGACCGACCTGCTGCGCGCCGTGCACGTGGTGGCCGACGGCGGTTCGCTGCTCTCGCCCTCCGTGACGCGCCGCGTGATCGACCGGTTCGCGTCCGGCGCGTCCGCCAGGCCCGTGCCGCACCTGGACAAGCTGACCGAACGCGAACGGGAGATCATGCGGCACGTCGCGTCCGGCGCGTCCAACGACGAGATCGCGGCCGTGCTGGTGATCTCGCCCGCGACGGTGCGCACGCACGTGTCGCGGGCGATGGTGAAGCTGGGCGCACGAGACCGCGCCCAGCTCGTCGTGTTCGCCGTCCAGTCCGGGCTCACCTGACCGGGTCATTGACCGTTCGAGGTCAAACCTGCCACCGTTTCTAGCAAGTTCTAGAAATGGAGGCCACGATGCGCGCTACCTTCCTGGGCAAGGACCCGCAGTCGAAGATCAACGGCTCGCCGACCCTCTTCGTATCCGATCGCACCGATCGCAAGACCTACTTCGCCCAGGGCTGGGTGGTGACCGATCAACAAGCCCTCGCGGACATCGGACCGATCCCCGAGGGAGAAGCTGTGGTCGAAGTGCCCGAAGAGGTGCTCCGCTTCTACCTCGAAGAGGCACAGAAGGCGGACCGCTGAACATGTTCCCGTATCCCAGCGTTGAGTTCGACGAGCTCTTCAGGAGCTTCGAGCACACGGCGTTCCGACTTGAGGTTCGGGAGCGATACAACGCACCGGACGAACAAGACGAGCTTGCACGCTTCCTCGCCGGGGATCTGGTGGAGGATGAATGGGAGGGCTGGTGGCTGCCAAACGTCCGGAAAGCGACTGCGGAAGGCCGCCGGTTCGAACGGGTGCGGGTCGTGAACATCCCTCCCAGCGACTACACCAGGTACAGCCTCTGGAGCTCACGACAGACCGTGGGCGCGGGCGAGGACATCCGGTATCTCGTTCGCAACAAGGCTGACGAAGTGGGTCTTCCCAACCACGACTACTGGTTGTTCGACTCGCGCAAGCTGGTGCGGATGCACTTTGATGACACCAATGATCGCCTGATCAGCGTCGAGGTCATCGACGACGACCACGCCCAGATTGTCCAGCACAACTACTGGCGTGATGCAGCCTGGCATCACGCAGTGCGACGGGAGGACTTTGCCGCGGAACACGACATCCGGGGCGTCTAACGTCCACGAGGCACGTACCGCGCTGGGAAAACGACTCCGCGAGTTGCGCCACCGGTCAGGAATGAGCGGCAAGCAACTGGCGGAGTCGTTGGCATGGCCGCCGTCGAAGATCTCCAAGCTGGAGAACGGCCGTCAGACACCTACCGAGGACGACATCCGTGATTGGGCCAGATCAACGGGTGGCCAGGATGAGACCGAAGCACTGCTCGCCACCCTCCACACTCTTGAAGAGCGACATGCCGAGTGGCGACGTGTGCTGAGAACCGGCATGAGCCACCAGCAGGTCAAACGTGTCGAGATGGAGTCCGACGTTCGCTTCTTCCGAGTGTTCGAACAGGACGTCGTTCCAGGGCTACTTCAGGTGCCGGAGTACGCCAAGGTTTGCCTCAGCCAAGGTGTCCGCGTCAACGGGGTGCCCGACGACGTTGACGAAGCAGTCCGCGTTCGGATGCGACGACAGGAGATCCTGTACCAGCCGGACAAGCGGTTCCACTTCGTGGTGACTGAGGCCGCGTTGCGATATCGCTACTGCGAAACCGAAGCCATGCTCGGACAGCTTGACCGCTTGGTCTCGTTGTCTGCACTGCCCAACTTGAAACTTGGCATCATCAGCTTCGACACTCTCTACGAGATCATGCCCTGCAACGGCTTCTGGCTGCTCGATGACCACATGGTCGAGGTCGAGACATACTCAGCTGGCCTGAACCTCGCCCAGCCCCAGGAGATCGAGCTCTACGGCAAGATCTTCGAGTCCCTCGCCGGCATCGCCAGCTACGGCCGCGCCGCCCGCCAGATCATCATGCGGGTCATCGACGACCTTTCCCCGGAAGTCGACGAAGATCCTCCGACCGGGTAGTCCACGAGAAATTGCGAGAAACCGGCTGGCCTCACACCAGCCGGTCCTCGTACAAACACTCCATGGACTGGAAGACGGCCAACGAGGCTCAGACCCTCATGCAGGCACACGAGGCGCTGAGCCGCCTGATGCCACGTCCGAGCGCAAGCACGCGGACCTGGGCGGAGTACCACCGCCGCAGCGCCGCCGTCTACGCCAGGGTCGCCGAGATCGACCGCGGCCACTTCCACGAGACGATGTTCTGGGCCACCCGCGAACGCGAGAAGGCCGAGGTCATCGAGACGCGGTCAGCCCTGGCGTGAGTCGAACGCGGCCTTGAGGCCGGTCGCGATCTCCGGCGGGATCGAGTCGTAGGACCTCGGCGGCTGCGGGTCGTACTCGATGCCGACCTGCACCGCCTGGGCCACCATCTCCCCGAACTCGGCCTCGACCAGCCGCAACGCCATGTCGATGCCCGCCGACACGCCCGCGCCGCTCACGACCTTGCCGTCGAACACCACCCGATCCGTGCTGACCTCGACGCCGCGCACCTCCAGGTCCTCGCGCGCCGCCCAGTGCGTCGTCGCCTTCGACACCAGCCCGGCCTCCGCGAGCAGCGTCGACCCCGTGCACACCGACGTCGTCCACTTCGTCGTCGGGTGAACCTCCTGCAACCACTCGACGACGCCGCCGGAGTCCTTCAGCAGCTCGCGCCAGTGCCCGGAACCCGGCACCACGACGATGTCGGTCGACTTCAGCGAGGCGAACGTGTCGGTCGGCGTCACGACGAGCCCGTTGTCGGACTTCACCGGGTCCAGCGTCGCGGCGACGAACCGCGCGGAGATCACCGGCACGCTGGCGAGCACCTCGAACGGGCCGACGAAGTCGAGCGCCGTCATGTTCGGGTAGAGCACGAAAGTGGCATCCATCAGGCAACCCCAGTTGTCCGGAAACGGGCGCGGTAGCTGCCCGGCGACACGCCGAGCACGCGCAGGAAGGCCCGGCGCAGGGTCTCGGCTGAGCCGAACCCCGATTCGCGGGCGACGAGGTCCAACGAGTCGCCGGTGCTCGCCAGCCGGTCGGCGGCGGCCTCGACGCGGGCTCGTTCGACATATTGCGCGGGCGAGATGCCCACGCTGCGAGAGAAGACGCGGGCGAAGTGCCGCACGCTCATCATCGCCTTGCGCGCCATGACCGGCACCGTCCACTCACGGGTCGGGTCCGCGTGGATGTCGTCGAGCAACGCGCGCAGCGAGCCGTCCGACACCGGCCGCGTGCGGGTGTGCACGCTGAACTGCGACTGCCCGCCCGACCGCTGCAGGAACACGACCAGGTACTGCGCGATCCGGCGGGCCAGCGCGGGTCCGTGGTCCTGCTCGACCATCGCCAGCGCGAGGTCGATGCCTGCCGTCACCCCTGCTGACGTCGACACCTGCCCGTCGCACACGAAGATCGCGTCCGGTTCCACCTCGACGCCGCGGTTGGCCAGCTCGCTGGTGAACGCCCAGTGCGTGGTCGCCTTCTTGCCCTTCAGCAACCCCGCCCCGGCCAGCACCACCGCCCCGGTGCACACACCGGCGATCCGGCGCGACTTCAACGCGAGCCGCCGCAGGTTGGTCGTGAGCATCGGATCGGCCGCGGCCGCGTCGTAGCCCCAGCCACCGACGACCAGCAACGTGTCGATCGGGCGGTCCAGCGTGCAGAGGTCCTCGCCGGCCTCGATCCGCACGCCTGCGGTCGCGGTGAACGGTTCGCCCCCCAGCGTGGCGATCGTGACGTGGTACCTCTGCTCCACGTGGTTCGCTGCTTGGAACACCTCGACCGGTCCCGCCAGGTCCAGCAACGCAGTGCGGTCATAACCAACAACCACTATTTCCCTCAGTTTCCCCACACCTCCACCTTCCTCATGACGGGGCGTGGCGGCAACGCCATAACTCCCTCGGATCCGGACACCGCGGGAAGTTGATCGGTAAACTGACGCGCGATGCGGAAAGTCCCAGCCCTCGTGACGATCGGCCTGCTCGCGATCCTGCTGATCGTGAGCGACCACCCGTTCCCACCGCCCTCCGAACCGGACCGCGAGACCAGGACCGCCGTCGTGGCACTCGGCGACAGCACGATGTCCGGTGAGGGCGCCGGCGACTACGAGCCGGGCACGAACGGCGAGGACGGCGGCAACTGGTGCCATCGCTCACGCGAGGCGTCGATCATGAAGACCGTGATCGAGGCCGACCAGAAGATCAACCTGGCCTGCTCCGGCGCGAACTCCGAGAAGCTCCGCAACGAGCAGCTGCCCAAGCTGCGCGAGATCGCCGGCGCCAACAAGGTCGTCGCGATCGTCGTGGCCATCGGCGCGAACGACGACCCGCGCTTCGCCGAGGTCCTCAACAAGTGCTTCGAGGCGTGGGGCAAGCGCAGCGACTGCACGTCGTCGGTGGCCTCGGAGTGGTCCAAGCGGGTGCGGCGGATGGTCCCCAAGGTGGAGAACACGCTGCGCGCCGTCCGCCAGACCATGCGCGACTCCGGCTACCTCGACTCCTCGTACCAGCTGATCGTCCAGTCGTACGCGGCGCCGGTCTCCCCCAAGATGCCGCGCTCGCTGCAGAACCTCTCCGGCTGCCCGCTGCGCACCTCCGACCTCGAATGGGTCGTCGAGGAGGCCGTGCCGGAACTCTCGAACGGCCTGCGCACCGCCGCGGACAAGGTCAACGCCCGCTTCCTCGACCTGGCCCGCGCCGGCGACGGCCACGAAGCGTGCCGGGGCGGTTCGGACCATCAGGACGAGGAGTGGTTCACCAGGCTGACCGTCGACTGGGACGGCCTGAAGAACGACAAACGTTCCTCACACGCGCTGCAGGAGTCCTTCCACCCCAACGCCCGCGGCCACGAGCAGATCGCCCGCTGCCTGACCGAGTTCCTGGCCGCCGACAAACGCGACGGCGCGTGCGTGCCACGACTCGACGGCACGCTCGGCCTCACGACGGAGAGCTGACCCAGCGCTTCAGCTCGTGCCGCGGCCACCCCGGATCACCGTCGCGGGCGAACCTCGCCCACGCCCGCGCGATGTCGCCGCGGAACATGTCCGGGACGTCCGCGCCGTGGTGGGCCGGTTCTTTGGCGTAGATCGACCGGAACGCCCTGCCGTGCTCGTCCGCCAGTCGCATGGTCGGCTTCTGGAACAGCTCGGGATCTTCGTCCGTCGTGTGGCACACCAGCAGATCCACGTCGTACGGTCCTTCCAGCGGCGTGCGCGGCAACGTGTCGCCGTCCACGATCGGCTGGTACAGCACGACGTCCGGTTCTGCTTTCCGCTGCACGTCGACGGCTTCGTCAGGTGTGAAGAACCGCCCGGCCAGGCTGTGCGCGATCGCCCGGTGGAACAGGCCTTTCGCCTCGGGCATCACCATCAGGCTCGCGACGGTCTGCGCACCGGACGACTGCCCGGCGACCGTGACGTTGCCCGGATCTCCGCCGTAGCGCGCGATGTTGCGCTGGATCCACCTGAGCGCGGAGACGACGTCTCGCAGGCCGCGGTTGTGCGGGAAGCCTTCCAGGGCACCGTATCCGTCGACCGCGAGCCGGTAGTTGCAGCTCACGAACACCACACCGAGGCTGGCCAGCGCGTCGCCGGCGTACTCCGGTTGTGCTGACGAGCCAACGGTGTTCGCACCGCCGTGGATCCACAAGATCACCGGCGCCGGACCGTCCGCCGCTCTGTCCACTGCGGACCAGACGTTGAGCGTGTGCGCGTCGCCGAACTCGCCGGTCGGCTCGCCGTCGCAGTCCACCGGCGGTTGAAGGCGAAGCGAGCCGGACGGTGGTTCCGCGTACCGGATGCCCAAGTGCGCGCTCACCGTCCGCCCCTCTTCGGAATCGATCCCGACTCGACCCCCTCCAGGGGGCGTCGAGTCCCCACTCCTATCGTCTCAGGCAGGTCTGACAATTCCTGCGCGTCAAGTCTGGCGACTCCCGCGCGTCAGGCCTGCCGACACACCCGCGCATCAGGCCTGCCAACGCCCACGCGTCAGCCATGGCGACTCCCCCGCGTCAGGCTTCCACCGTCACCCGGTGCGACACCGGCAGCACCCGCAGGTTCGCCGCCGCCCGCTCCAGCTGCGAGAGCACGCTCGGCCGCATCCCCGCGATCTCCTGGTCCGCGGCCGCCCCGGCGATCTCCTGCAGCAACACCTGCTGCGGGTGATCGCCCTCGGCCTCGGCCACCGCCAGCACCCGGAACGGTGTGCCGGGCGGGAAGACCACGCGTTCCTCGGTGGCCACGGCGACGCGATCGGCCACCTCGACCCTGCGGCCGGTGACCGACCACAGCAGGAACTCGGTCGCGCCCTCGATGCGCGTGGCCGGGTTCGCGATGGCGTCCAGCAGGCCGTGCTCGACCAGCACGTCACCGCTGCGGAAGCGGCGCGGGCCGGTCGGTCCGCTGACGCCCCACACCGTTGCCACGCCGTAGTGCACGGGCAGGCGGTTCAGGCCGGAAACGATGCACGCGACGTACGGGCGCAAGCGGCCGAGGCGGCCCATGCGCAGCGTGTCGACGACCATTTCCTCGTCCTGCGACACACACGCGAGCAGCGCCGTCAGGTCGGTGACCATGGCCTCGAACGCGGTCGGGTCCTCCTCGGCGTCCGGGCGCTGGGAGAGCAGGCGGACGACCGTCGCCGCGTGCGCGCCGTAGCGCTCGCCCAGAGCCCTGCGGACCGTGTCGCGTTCCACGTCCGAGCTGCTGTGATCGGGCGGCACCGTCTCGCGCTCGCCGTTGTTCTCGGGCGGGGCCTCCCAGGAGGCCAGCGGCTGGAGAGGCAGCGGGCCGTCCACGCGGAACCGCACCGGGGCGGAGTCCGGGTCGTCCGACGGGAACGCGGCCTCGTCCGGGTCGTCCAGCGCGTGCGACGTCACGGCCGCCATCGCCGGACCGGGGTCCATGGTGGCGTAGGCGGGTTCGGGCTCGGCCGGCGTGACGGCGGTGAAGAAGCCGGTGCCGTTGTCCGCCGTGTCCCTCGTCGACAACGCGTGCGCGGCCGCACCCAGCGCCGACGCGATCTGCGCGGGAGTTCCGGTGAGCGAACTGTTCGCCGGAGCCGCGGGCGCCGGGGGTGGCGGAGGCGGCGGAGGTGCCATCACCTTGGAGTCGCAGAACACGAGACGCAGCAGCTTGCGCACCTCGGGCTCAAGACGTTCCACGAGAGCAGCGCCGTGCACCGCCACCGCACCAGGCGTGGTGCGCCCAGGCGTGCCCACGGTCAGACGCGCCCACTCCGGGTCAACGGGCTGAGAACGCACCTCAGCCGCGTTGTACGGCTCTTCCTGCTCACGCACCCACAAACCGGACGGCACGACCTCGAGCACAACGCCGTCGCCGAGCGAGAACACGCCGGGCGCGACCTCGGAGAGGCCCTGCACCGGCGTGCGATAGCCGGAGACCGCCGGAACGCTCTCGTTCGGCGTGCACATCACCTCGGTCACGAACGGCCGCCACGTCTGCTGCCCGCGCGGATCGACCGCGATCACCGCGGGCCCGCCGGTGCGCAGGTTGCCGACCGGCAGACCGGTGAACATCGCGATCGGCTCGCCGACCTGGTCCGCGACCAGCTGCCCGAGAGCGGTGTCGATGCCGTACGGGACGAGCCGCACGCGTGACCGGGCCGCCTGGGGCAGCGCGGTCAGCAGGCGGACGACCTCTTCGGTCGGGATCGCCGACTGGCCGGGGCCACCGACGACGACGGTCAGCACGTTGTCGCGGCACGGCAGCGCCACGATCGGCCGCGAGTCCTGGGCGGACGGGTCGAACGGCGGCTGCTGCGCGCGCAGCCACAGTCCGGACGGAATGGGTTCGGAGATGCCGATCTCGCCCGTCGGCCACGGCGAGTTCGGGTCCATCGCCTCCCACTGCGGCACCGGGAAACGGCGCCCGAACGGCATCGGCGAGGCGTTCGGCTGGAACTTCAGCCAGCTGCCGTAACCCTGGGTGCCCACGACGAACGCGGCGCCGGGCACGGTGGTCAGCACGCCGTCCGGGGCCACGACCTCGGCCTGCAGCTGCTCGGCGAGCCACTGCGCGGGCGCGGTCGGGCGCATCGTGCCGGCGTGCGACACCGCGAGCCGGATCGGCCCGCGACCGCTCAAAGCCGCCACGACGTGCGGCCAGAAAGTGCTCTGGTCGCCGCTCGGGAAGTCGACCACGACCACGGTGCGGCCGTGGTCGACCGGCAGCGTGCGCGCGAGACCCGACGCGCCCTGACTCGGGCCCTCGGGTGCGGAAACAACGAGCGTCGCCCCGACGAAGCTCGCCGCGAACGGCGATCGCTGGGGTACCGGTTCCGGCGGCGTCACCGCTGCCGGGGGCTGCTCGACGGGGTACAGATCCATGTCGTGGTCAGTGTTCGTGGCCTGAACCCCGAAACTCTGCCCTGCACTCTGGGTCTGTGTTTGCTGGTCGCCATGGGCGGCGGCACGTCGGCCCATCAAGCGCCTGATCACCTCCGTGCCATCCCGTTCACTCGCCCTTTCGGCTTAACCGGGCAACGGGGGTGCACGCTATCAAGACGCGGAGCACTCTTGTCACCCAGTCGGGTTATTTGGCCTCATCCAATCGATACCCACACGGCCCGCGCTCGTCCACACACACCGTGAGGGCCGATGATGGCCGACGCGGAGTAGGCCTTGCGACCATCGCGCCCAAGTTCCCACGCGATGAGCACGTGGTCCACGCCCAGTTCGACCGGCTGCTCCAGCTGCGCGACGAAGGTGCCGAGCACGAACGCGGGACCGCCGTCCGGGGCCACCGGCTGCGCCGACGGGCAGTCGAGCGCCGCCCAGACGATCTCCGGCAGCACGTTCACGCCGTCGTTGGGCAGCACGTCCGTCGGCCGCCAGACACCGGCCCACTCGCTGCGCCCGTCCAACGGACCGAGCAGCGCCGCGATGCCGTCCTCCCTGCCGGGACCGCACCCGAAACACGTCGGGAACGGGTGCTTGTCGCGCCACGGCATCTTCGCGGCGGCCTTCCGCGCCTCCTCCAGCGTCGGAGCGGCGGGAACGTCGAGCTCCAGCGTGGTGGGCTCGGCGGACGCGATCACGGTCTCACCGTCGAGCAGCTGCCCGTCGCGCACCTCCATCTCGCGGTCCAGCGGCACGGGCTTGCGCAAACGGACACTCACAGCCGAGGAATCGACGTGCGCCGCGAGCAGGCCGGCCGAATAACCGCCGTTGCCCATTCCGGGCGGCCCGTTGAACCGGTTCAGAACCTTCACCACGGCGTCCATCACTCCGTCTCCGCCTCGGCGTAAACCCACTGACCGTTCTCCCTGACGAACCTGCTCCGCTCGTGCACAACGCCCCCGACGTAGTGCGCCCGGAACTCGACGACACCCTCGTTCTGAAAAAGTCCGCCGTTTTCCGTGGCCAGTATTTCGAGCTTCAACCAGCGGTCCGCCGAGTCGATTCCCGCGCTCGCCGGGCGGTGCTTCGAGGCCCACGTGCGCAGCAGGTAGTCCTCATCGGACACCGCGAAAGCGCTGTAACGCGAACGCATCAGCTGCTCGGCGGTGCCCGCGGTACGGGCTCCCGAGTGCAGCGCACCACAACAGTCCACATAGGACTGGCCGGTACCGCAGGGGCACAGTTTGTTGTTCACGCCGACATTGTGCCTGGTGAACCCGTTAGAACCGATGCCGCACCTCGTACGTACCCCTTGTCAAGACTGACTCGCGGGAGGCAGAGGAGACGGCAAGTGAGTGTCGAGAGCAGGACAGAGCTCGTACCGCTGCGCACGTGGTTCGGACTGCGTTGGCGCGGTTACGACCGCGACGAGGTGGACGACTACGTCGCCGAACTGGAAGCCGAGCTGCGTCTGGTGACCGCCGACCGGGACGCGTCAGAAGCCAGAGCCGACGCCCTGGCCAGCAGGTTGATGACGGTCCAGGAGGAGAACGCGGCACTGCAGGACGGCCTGCACCGCATCTGCCTGACCCCGATCGACCCGAAAGGCCTGCCAGAACGGCTGGCCCGGATGGTCGCCCTGGCCGAGGAAGAACGCCGAGACGTCATCCGGGACGCCCAGCTCAAGGCGTTGATGATCGTCGGAGAGGCCGAACAACGCGCCAGGCTGCTCGACGAGGAGGCCGCGGACAAGCGCGAAGAAATCCGCGAGGACTTCCGGCTCGCGATGTCGGCGCGCCGCGCGGAAGCCATGCGCGCTTTGGCGGAACTGCGCAACGTGGCCCGGGACGAGGCAGAACGCATCATCGCCGAGGCGAAGGTGGACAGCCTGCGAATGGACTAGCGGCACGCAAGGCCGGGCTGGGACACCCGAAGCGCCCCAGCCCGGCTGGCACAATTCCGCCGTGCGGATCCTGCTGCCCCTCCCCGACCACGACTTCGACGTCACGGAGGTCGCCGTCCCCTGGCGGCTGCTGACCGACCGCGGCCACGACGTGGTCTTCGCGACCGAGCACGGCGGGCAGCCACCCCAGGCGGACCCCCTGCTGCTCACCGGAGTTCTCCTCGGACAGCTCGGCGCCGAGCCCGAGCCCAAGCGGTTCTACGAAGAACTGACCGCGGCGCCCGAGTACCGCACGCCGATCGCCTGGTCCGAGATCGAGCCCGCCGCGTACGACGGCCTCGTCCTGCCCGGCGGACACGCGCCCGGCATGCGCCAGTACCTCGGCTCCTCCGCGTTGCAGGACAAGGTCGCCGAGTTCTGGTCACTCGACCGCCCGGTCGGCGCCATCTGCCACGGCGTTCTCGTGCCGGCCCGAGCCGGCGTGCTCACCGGCAGGCGCACGACCTGCCTGCCCAAGTACATGGAACGAACCGCCTACCTCGCCACCGCCTGGCGACGCGGCCGCTACTACCGCACCTACCCCGCCTACGTGCAGGACGAGGTCATCGCCGCCGGCGCGAGGTTCGAACGCGGCCCCTTCGAACTGTCCCGCCGCGGCACGGCGACCGACGACACACCCGCGTTCGTCGTCCGCGACGGGAACTACGTCTCAGCGCGTTGGCCGGGCGACGCCTACCTGTTCGCCCGCACGTTCGCCGACCTGCTCGAAGCTCACCCCTGAACGGCCTCTAGTCCCGCTCCACCAGGTGCCCGATCACGTCCGGGCCGGGATGCGCGTGGCCGGAGCCGTCGCGCCGCGGGTCGATGGCGGGCAGCTCCACCGGAGTGCCCTTGTCGTCCGCCCCAGCCGGCCGCGTGCCGATCCAGGCCAGCACCAGATGCGTCTCGCCCTTGAGGAACCGCTGCGACCGCACACCGCCCGTGGCGCGCCCCTTGGCCGGGTACTCGCTGAACGGCGTGACCTTCACGCTCTGGCCGGACGACGTGACGACCATCGGCTCGCCGTGCTCGCTGTCGTCCGTGCGGATCGCACCGAAGAACACCGCGTACGCGTCACCGGACAGGTTGATGCCGGCCATGCCGCCGCCCTTGAGGCCCTGCGGCCGCACGAGCTTCGCGTCGTAGCGCAGCAGCGACGAGTCCGAGCTGACGAACGCGAGGGTCTCGCTGCCGTCGGTGAGCCAGGTGGCGCCGATGACCTCGTCGCCGTCCTTGAGCGTGATGACCTCGAACTCGTCCGAGCGCACAGGCCATTCCGGCACGCACACCTTCACGGTGCCGAGCTTGGTGCCCAGCGCGAGGCCGGGAGAGTCCTTCGGGTCGAGCGGCGCGATGCCGACGACCTTCTCACCCTTCTCCAGCGGCACCAGCTCACTTGCCGCCATACCGCCACGCAACGACACCGTGCCGCTCTGCTCGGGCAGCACCGGCAACGGCAGCACGTCGGTCTTGAACGCGCGGCCCAGGTTCGTGATCAGCACGACCTGACCGCGTGCGGTCGAGTGCACGGTCGCCGCGACGGCGTCGTGTTTCACCCGGCCCGCCCGGCGTTTGCCCTCCGACGCCTCCTCGGACTCCGCGGCGGTGCGCGCGACGAGGCCGGTGGCGCTCAGGATGACCTGGCACGGGTCGTCCGCGACCTCCAGCGGGCCGGCGGGCTTGGACGCCGCCAGCACCTCCTTGAGGTCACCGTCGATGAGGCTGGTGCGACGATCGCCGCCGAGCTCCTTCGCCACCGCGGCCAGCTCGGTCGAGACGAGCTTCCTCAGCACGCCCTCGTCCTCGAGGATCGCGGTCAGCTCCGCGATCTCCTGCCGGAGCTTCTCCTGCTCGTTCTCGAGCTCGAGCTTGTCGTACTTGGTGAGGCGGCGCAGCGGCGTGTCGAGGATGTAGGAGGCCTGGATCTCCGACAGCTTGAACTGCTTCATCAGGCCGTCCTTGGCGGCAGCCGCGTTCTCGCTGCCCCGGATCAGCCTGATGACCTTGTCGATGTCGATCAGCGCCAGCAACAGGCCGTCGACCAGGTGCAGTCGTTCCTCGCGCTTGCGGCGGCGGAACTTCGTGCGGCGCGTGACGACCTCGTAGCGGTGCTTGAGGAAGACCTCCAGCAACTCCTTGAGGCCGAGCGTCTGCGGCTGCCCGTCGACCAGCACCAGGTTGTTGATGCCGAACGATTGCTCCATCGGCGTCAGCCGGTAGAGGTCCGCGAGCAGCGCCTGCGGGTTCACGCCGACCTTGCACTCGATGACGAGCCGGATGCCGTTCTCGCGGTCGGTGAGGTCCTTGACGTCCGCGATGCCGGTGAGGCGCTTGGACTTGTTCACCTCGTCGGTGATCTTCTCGACGATCCGCTCGGAGCCCACGCCGTACGGCAGCTGCGTGACGGTGATCGCCTGCCGGCCCCTGCTGCCCTCGAGCAGGCCGATCTCGACCTTCGCCCGCATCCGGACCACACCACGGCCGGTCTCGTAGGCCTTCCTGACCTCGTCGAGGCCCAGCAGGATGCCGCCGGTCGGCAGGTCGGGACCCGGCACGAACTCCATGAGCTTGTCGAGGCTCGCGTCCGGGTGCGAGATCAGCCACCGCGCCGCCCCGATCACCTCGCGGAGGTTGTGCGGGATCATGTTCGTGGCCATGCCGACCGCGATCCCGGACGTGCCGTTGACCAGCAGGTTCGGGAACGCCGCCGGGAGCACGCTCGGCTCTTCCAGCGAACCGTCGTAGTTCGGCCGGAAGTCGACCGTGTCCTCGTTGAGCTCACCGACGAGCTGCATCGCGACCGGGGACATGCGGCACTCCGTGTACCGCGCCGCGGCCGGTCCGTCGTCTGGGCTACCAAAGTTGCCGTGGCCGTCGATCAGCGGCTCGTTGAGGCTGAAGTCCTGTGCCAGGCGGACCAACGCGTCGTAGATCGCCGTGTCGCCGTGCGGGTGATACTTGCCCATGCAGTTGTGCACGACCTGGCCGTCAACGACGAACGCGTGTTCCTCGGTGGCGACCTGGATGTCGTAGGTCGTGTCCGGGGCAGCCTGCTCGACCGACACCACCTCGAGGAAGCCGAAGCCGGACAAGGCTTCCAGTCGCGCGGCCAGCGGCGAACCGATCCGGCGCAGCTTCTCGATCCAGCCCTGCTCGTGCGCCCGCCACAACGGGAAGGAGCGATCTGCGAGCGCCTTGCCGAGCCGGTTCTTGCCGTACCGAACCTCGGCGCCGAGCGATGCGCGGAACGCCACACCACCGGTGTCGCGGAACCAGCCGCCGCCCTGGTGAGCGGCGGAGAACTCGGCCATCACCGGCGCGCACGGCAGCCGGTCGTTGCCCTGCTTGCCGCCGTAGCGGTAGCCGATGGACAGCACCTCGCGCAGGCCGTCCTGCTTGTAGCCGATCTTCGTCCAGGGCAGCAGCGCGAGTGCGAGGGTGGCGGCGTCGCGGCCCGAGATGGACAGACCGAGCAGGGTCTTGTGCCCGCGCGTGCTGACGCGTGACCAGTGGTGCCCGTGGATGCCGGCGTCGGCGAGCATGCCGTGCAACTGGTCTATCAGCCGACGGCTCGTGCTGACCAGCACGATCTCGCGGTTCTGCTTGCGCACGTACCCGTCGCCGTCGAAGAACCCGGCGATGAACGGCGCCCACGCCGACCGGTCGGCCAGCACGCTCGGCGGCACGGCCTTCTCGGCACTGCGCGGCGTCGCGGTCTCCAGCAACGCGTCGTGACGCGCGAACGTGAGGATGTGCTGGTCCTTGTGCTTCGGGTTCTTCGCGACGCGCTTCCCGCGCGAGACGTTGACACCGTTGAGGATCGCCCACCCGTGCGCCACGTCGAGCGGTTCGACGTCACACATGTGGATGCGCACGCGGCCGTCAGTGGCACGGTTGCGGTCGACGGCGAACCCCTCGGCGACGATGAGGCCCTGCACGTACGCGCCGACGTCACCGCCGTCCGACACGAGGCCCTGCCGGTCCGCACCGAAGGCGATCGTCTGCCGCCCGGCCAGGTCCTTCGCCGCGGTCCACCCGATCGACAGGTCGGACTCGACGGTCCGGAACCGCTGCCCCGGCGTGACGAGCATCGTGCGCCCGTTCGACCAGGTGACCCGCACGAGGTCGGAGACCGGATTCTCGTACACCTCGCTCACCGGCACCGGCGTGCCGTGCCCGTCGAGCACGAGATCGCCGATCTCGATCTCCTCGATCGGCCGCAGCCCCTCCGGTGTGGATACGAGCGCACCCTTCACGAAGCAGTCACCCGTCACGCGGGCCGACTTCACGTAGGCGTGGTTGGGCCGGTAACCCTGCTCGTGCATCGAGAACAGGATGCGGCGGTGCACCGGCTTGAGGCCGTCCCGCGCGTCCGGCAGGGCCCGCGAGTGGATGACCGAGTACGCGTACTCCAGGTACGAGTCCTCGATCTCCGTCTTCAGCGGGTTGTCGAGCACCTGGGCGCCGGCCCGGTCGAACGCGGCGGGGTCGACCTTGGTCGTGGGTCCCTTGCGGCGTGCCATGACTTCGTAACTCCGTCTGTCTCTGGAAGGCTTAGAGGTCGATGGCCGACTGGTCGACCCGTGCGGCGGACTCGACGAGCCAGTTGCGGCGCGGCTCGACCTTCTCGCCCATCAGCAGTTCGAGTGCTCCCTCAGCGGCTTCGACATCGTCCATCGTGATGCGCCGGACGGAGCGGGTGGTGGGGTTCATCGTGGTCTCCCACAACTCGTCCGCGTCCATCTCGCCCAGGCCCTTGAACCGGGGCACCGGTGTGACCACCGTCTTGCCGGCCTTTTCCAGCTTCGCGACGGTCTGCTCCATCTGACGCTGGGTGAAGGTGAAGTGCGTTTCGGCGTTGCGACCCCGGGTCATGACCTTGTGCAGCGGAGGCATCGCGGCGTAGAGGCGGCCGTCCTCGATCACAGGGCGCATGTACTTGGCGAACAACGTGATCAGCAGCGTTCGGATGTGGCTTCCGTCGACATCTGCGTCGGCCATCAGGATCACCCGGCCGTACCGCATCTGCGTGAGGTCGAACGTACGACCTGTGCCGGCACCGAGCACCTGGACGATGGACGCGATCTCGGCGTTGCGCAGCGTGTCGGCCAATGAGGCCTTCTGGACGTTGAGAATCTTGCCGCGCAACGGAAGCAGCGCCTGGTACTCGGAGACGCGGGCCATGCGAGCACTGTTGTGGACGAACACACCGGCTTCGAGAGCGAAGTTGTGATAGCCGTCCACGGTCAGGTCGTAGACGTCTTCGCGCTCCGGCAACGCCTCCACGGAGGCGACCGAGTGGTTCACCATCGACGCCGCCTCGCGCAACCTGGCGAAGTCGTCGTCGTAGTCGGCCAGCACCTTCAGGAACCTCAGGCCGGTCTTCGCGTTCACCCTGCGGTCGAGCTCGTAGGACAACGCGAGCTCGAAGTTCGACGGCGTGTCCAGCATCGGCACCATCCGCTTGAGCGCGGCGATTCGACGGCCTTCAACCTGCTTGGCGACCCGCTCAGCGCGCGGCGTCGACTCGACGTACCGGCGACGGCCCTCCTGGACTTTCTCCAGGTGGCCGGTGGAAGTGTCTGCCATCCGCTGCTTCATCCGCGCCGAGTGCTCGCGGCCGAACTCCGGATTGTTCTCATGCCACGCGATGACCGCGTCACGCTGGCGCTCGCGCTCCGCCGGATCCGAGAACTGTTCGACCGTCGTGCGGGAACGCCACGCGCGCAGCTCTTCGTCCTGCCACTGAGCCAGCGAACGCTCGCGCCACTCTTCACGCTTGCCAGGCTGATCGAAGAACGCACGGACCCGTGCCGCAGCTGCGGCACGGTGCTCGGGCTTCGCCCAGTACTCGGCCTGCAACGAACGCATGCGCTCGGCGTACGCGGCCTTCTCGTCGTCGCTGAGTGACGAGTACCAGTCCAGGAAGCCCTGCTCGATACGAGCGCGGAATTCCGGATCCTGGTTGCGCTCCGCGAGCCTGGCCAGGCAGGAAGCCCGGAACTCCGGGTTCTTCCACTGCTCTGACAGCATCGCGGACTTGAACTCGTTGCCACCGGCAGCCAGCCATGCGCGATAGCCGGCGTGCACGTGCTCGCCCATCATCGCGGCGTGCAGTGCGGCGTGGTCTTCCCACGTCATCCGCTTGAGGTTGCGCGGGTCGTTGTTCCGCTTGTTCACGTCGACGTGGTGGCGGACGTTGCCGTCCTCAGCACTGTCGAAGCCGTGGCGCAGGTTGTACGCATCAGCCAGGTAGTGGGTGTAGACCCACTCCTGCCGGTCGTTCATCCAGATCCGCTCGTAGCCGTCGAGGTTGTGACCTTCCGCCTTCGAGGACACCGACCGGTACAGCGGCATCAGCGAGTCTCCGGGCTGCAGGGCGTCCGCGCGGCGGTACGAGCCGTCACGCAGCCGGAACAGGTGGTCCGGCGTGCACCTCACCGACTCACCGTTGTCCAGCGTCACGCGAACCAGCGGCGCGTCATTCTTCGTCACTCGCGGCTCGACCAGCGGAACGACGACGACGCGGCCAGCCTTGTTCGTCGCATAGCCGAAGTGCGTCACGCCTCGCTGCCAGTCCTCGACAAGGTCCAGGAACGACATCGACCTGCCCGAGGCCAGCGCGACCTGCGTCTCTGCGGTGAAGCAACCGAGGGCGCTGTCGCCCTCGACGAGGAACAGCTCGGAGCGGGACACCCCGGTCGTGCGGCAGTCGACGAGCTTGGCCGGCATCGCCGCGCCCTCGAGCGCCGTCTTGCGGCGCGCGGCGTCCTTCTGCTGCTTCTGGGTCAGCCGGACGCGCGAGGCGTCGACGACCTTCTGCAGCACGGTCTTGGCCTCGACCTTGGTCTTGCGGTCCTCGGTCCACGCGCGGACCTGCCGGTCGACGATGCCCTGCAGCACCTTGGTGATGCCGGCGGTGGACAGCTCGTCCTTGGTCTGCGAGGTGAACTGCGGTTCGGGGATGCGGACGTGGATGACGGCGGTCATGCCCTCCAGCACGTCGTCCAGGGTCGGCATGTCCTCCTTGGGCTTGAGGAGGCCGCGGGTCTTGGAGATGGCGTCCTGGACGGACTTCAGCACCGCGCGGTCGAAGCCGCGGCGGTGGGTGCCGCCGTGCATGTTGCGGATGGTGTTGGTGAAGCATTCGACGGTGCGTTCGTAGCCGGTGCCCCAGCGCAGCGCGACCTCGACCTCGGCTTGACGCTCCACTTTGGACCGCATCACGCCGTTCTGGTCGGCGGCGTTCTCGAAGTAGGTGCCGGAGCCGGTGATCACCAGGGTGCCGGAGACGGCGCGGTCGCCGGACGGGGCCAGGAAGTCGACCATGTCGGTGAGGCCGTTGGGGTAGTGGAAGACCTCTTCGGAGATCGAGTCTTCCAGTGCCGTCTTCAGGACGTAGGTGACGCCGGGGACGAGGAACGCGGTGTTGCGCATCTTCGTGCGGACGGCTTCGACGTCCAGCGCGGCGTTGTTCTCGAAGTAGCGGGCGTCGTACCAGTAGCGGATCGAGGTGCCGGTCGACTCGCCGCGCTTCATCTTGCCGGTGACCTGGAGACCGGACTGGCGGGTGAACTTCGCCTTGGGGCCGGGGCCGTCGAAGACGCCGGGGACGCCGTGCGCGAACGACATCTCGTGCACCTTGCCGCCGAGTCGCACGGTGACGTCGAAGCGGTGGGAGAGGGCGTTGACGGCCGAGGCGCCGACGCCGTGCAGGCCGCCGGAGGTCTTGTAGCCGGAGCCGCCGAACTTGCCGCCGGCGTGCAGCTTCGTGAGCACCAGTTCCACACCGGACAGACCGGACTTCGCGTGCACGTCGGTCGGGATGCCGCGGCCGTTGTCGTCGACCTGGACGCTGCCGTCGGCGTGCAGCGTGACGACGATCTTCGTTGCGTAGCCCGCAACGCCCTCGTCGGTCGAGTTGTCGACGATCTCGCTGAAGAGGTGGTTGATGCCCCGGCTGTCGGTGGACCCGATGTACATGCCGGGCCGCTTGCGGACGGCCTCCAGACCTTCTAGATGCGTAAGGTCGTCGGCCCCGTACAGGGTCTCTGCGGTCACGGGTATTTCTCCCAGGTTGTGTGCGGACTGCCAGCAGGGTATCCGCACGGACCGACAATTTTTCGCAGGACGCCCGTCAAGGAGGTGGAAACCGCCTTGGGTGGTGCGTCACAATGCCGGGCGCCACGGTCTCCTCGCGGGGTGGAGTCGTGGTCCAGTTCTGGAGTACCCGCATCTCAGGGCCGTGCTGACCAGCGAGGGCGTCGAGTTCGGCGGCCGGCCGCGCGCCCGGATGAGATTCCGGTCTTCCAGGACACGCAGAGTGACGAGTTCCGCGAGCGTTCGGTCGTGAACGGCCGCCTGCGTCACGGCGTCCACGACCCGAGAAGGACGTGGTTCGCGCACCCGTGACCGCGCGGGGTACCCCCAAACGGCGTTCGCCAACCCCGACCGGGCCCGAACTGCGACCGCTCGTCCCGCGCGGCCGGCCGCCGATCTGTCCGGTGTGGACAGTCCGCCCCACGGGTTCCGCCGGCGTGACGACCCCCGCGAACGATCACGTCGAGGAGAGCCTGCCGATCACCGTGACGGACCGCGTCAGATCAGACGATGCATCGGACTGCGCGGGGTTGCGCACGAGACCGTTCCGAGACCTTCCCGAAACTGACCCGTGAACCGGGATGAACAACGGCACGTATGCCCCGTTGTCGGTAACGGATCGAAGGACGGAGTGGTCGCGTGCGGCATGGTGTGGACTCGGGTCTCTTCCAGCAGACCGCGCACAGCCCGTCCTACTTCGAGCTGTCGCGGACCGGTGCCGGGGAGCTCGTGGACTTCTGCATCCCGTGCAATCCGTACTTCCCGACGCCGGAGATGTTCGAGGAGCTGTCCAAGAACCTGGAGTCGGTGCTCAAGTTCTACCCGAGCGACTCCAGCAAGATCGCTGATCAGCTGTCCAAAGTGCTGGGCCTGAACCCGGCGACGCTCGCGATGTCGAACGGCTCGACCGAGCTCATCACGTGGATGGACCACCTGTGGATCCACGAGAGCATCGCGATCCCGATCCCCACCTTCGGCCGGTGGACCGACCAGCCGATGGAGAGCAACAAGCGCGTCGACATGTTCCTGCTCCAGGAGAGCAACAACTTCGAGCTGGACATCGACGAGTACATCAAGTTCATCCGCACGCGGGGCAGCAGGGTCGCGGTCATCTGCAACCCGAACAACCCCGACGGCGGCTACCTGCCGCGCCGGGAGATCGTCCGGTTCATGGACGAGCTCAGCGACCTCGACCTGATCGTGATCGACGAGTCGTTCATCGACTTCGTCGAGGTGGAGCGCAATCCCTCGGTCGCCGCCGAGGCGTCCATCCGGCCCAACGTGGTCGTGCTGAAGAGCCTCGGCAAGAACTTCGGCCTGCACGGCATCCGGTTCGGTTACCTGGTCGCGAACCCGGGACTGGCCGGAAAGATGCGCAAGACGCTGCCGAAGTGGAATCTCAACTCTCTCGCGGAAACCGTCGTGTTCATGCTGGCCGAGCACGAGGCGGAATACGCCGAGAGCCTGCGACTGCTGAGCCGTGACCGCTACCGCATGGGCATGGAGCTGTCGCGCATCCCCGATCTGACCGTCTACTCGTCGCAGGCGAACTTCCTGTTCGTGAAGCTCGGCGGCGGGATGGACGGCCGTGAGCTGCGCGACCACCTGCTGGCCAAGCACCAGGTCTTCATCCGCGAATGCGGCAACAAGCTCGGCATGACCAGCAAGTTCGCCCGGCTGGTCGTCCGGCCCGAGCAGGACGTCGAACGACTCGTCGAAGGCATTCGCGACTTCACGCAAGCGAGGTGGACAAGCCACGCCGTTCATGCAAGCCATTCCAGCGAACCGTCGCTGCTGATGCACAGCGCCTAACCCATGGGCCCTGAATCATTTCCTCCGAAAGGTTGTCCAGAAATGTCATCACCGCACGCCCTCAGCGGTCGGCGCGGCCAGGTGGCTGCGGCCGCGCTGGTGGCCGCCACACTGCTCAACGCGGCCATGTTCGGCGGTACGAACGCCACTGCCTCGTCACACCGCGAGGCACCGCTCATCGCGGGTGATCCGGCCGTGGACAACACGGACCTCTACGCGTTCGTGAGTCCTGACCACAAGGACACCGTGACGCTGGTCGGCAACTGGTCCGGGTTCCAGGAACCCAACGGCGGCCCCAACTTCTTCCCGTGGGCCGAGGACGCGCAGTACGACTTCAACATCGACAACGACGGTGACGCCAAGGCGGACGTCATCCTGCGCTGGCAGTTCCAGAACGACGACCGGCGCAAGAACAACACGTTCCTGTACGCCAACGGTGTCGTGGACTCGCTCGACGACGAGAACCTGCTGTTCCGGCAGCGCTACAGCATCGAGGCCATCTACGAGAACGGCCAGAAGGTCCAGCTCGTCAAGGACGCCCCGGTGGCACCGTCGCCGAACGGTCCCGCGTCGATGCCGGACTTCAAGAAGCTGCGCGACCAGGCGAGCGTGCAGATCCCCGGCGGCGGCAAGGTCTACGTCGGCCCGTCCGAGGACGCGTTCTTCGCCGACCTGCGGGTGTTCGACCTGCTCTACGGCGGCAACCTGAGCGAGGTCGGCCAGGACACGCTGCGCGGCTACAACGTCAACACGATCGCGATCCAGCTGCCCAAGCAGGCGCTGGCGCTCAAGAACGACGCGCACCGCAACCCGAACATCGGCATCTGGAGCACCACGCAGCGCCGCTCGCTCAAGCTCTCGCCCGGCAAGGCGGAGGCGACGGGTGACTTCGTGCAGGTGTCCCGCCTGGGCAACCCGCTGGTGAACGAGGTCGTGGCCCCCGCGGGTCTCAAGGACGCGTTCAACGGCCTGCGCCCCGACCAGGACGCCGGCGTGAAGGAGCTGGTGGACCGGGTCGTGAACCCGGAGCTGCCGAAGCTGATCGAGGCGATCTACAAGATCCCGGCACCGCAGGGCCAGCGCGACGACCTGGCGGAGATCTTCCTGACGGGCATCACGAAGAAGCTCGGCGGGCAGATCAACGCGGACCTCAACTCGCAGGTCAACAACGCCGACGTGGACGCGAAGCGGTTCCGCCCCTCTGAGATGCTGCGGCTGAACATGATGATCGACCCGAACCCGCAGCCGAACCGCCTGGGCCTGCTCGCCGGTGACACGCAGGGCTTCCCGAACGGCCGGCGCCTGACCGACGACGTGGTCGACATCGCCGTCCAGGCGATGGAGGGTGCCGCGGCGTCCGGCAAGCTCGTCGACGCGCTCGCCACGGGTGACAAGGTCGACGCGAACGACCAGCCGTTCGAAGCGAACTTCCCGTACGTGGGGCTGCCCCGCAACGGCACCGCCGTCAACGCGTCGGGCACCACGGCCGACGTCGCGGTCAACCCGGTCGGCAGGATCGGCAACCTGGACCCGATGGCGATGACCACCGCGGTGGGCTCGGCGTTCGTGTTCGGCGCCGGCTTCTTCCTGTGGCGCAAGCGCCAGGCATCGATCCGCAAGTACGGGTCGCACTCGAAGTGAAGTACCAACAACGGCAGGCCGTCGCGGTGGTTCTCCTGGTCACCGCGGCGCTTGCCTACCTCGCCGCCTCCGGTCCTGCCGACAGCAGGGCCGGGGGCGCGCCCCCTGTCACCGATGTGGTTCCCGCGGTGGCGCAGCAGAACCAGATGCACCGCGTGGTGCATCAGTTGCAGCAGCGCCTGCACAGCCTGCCCCAGGACAAGTCCGCTTGGGCTCAGCTCGGTTCGTCCTATGTGGAACTGGCGCGCGTGACGGCCGACCCGACGTATTACGCGAAGGCCGAAGGCGCGCTGAAGAACGCGGGCGACACGGGTCTGGCCGCCATCGGCATGGGCACGCTGGCCAACGCCCGCCACGACTTCTCCGCCGCCCGCGACTGGGCGAACAGGGCGATCGCCGCCCTGCCGTCCTCCGCGGAGGCGTACGGCGTGCTGGCCGACGCGTTGACGCAGCTGGGCGACGACGCGGGCGCGCAGGACGCGGTGCAGAAGATGCTGGACCTCAAGCCCAACACGGCGTCGTTCGCCCGCGCTTCCTTCCACTTCGAACTCCACGGCGACGTCGACGGCGCCCGCGACGCGATGACGCGCGCGCTGACCGCGGCCGCGACGCCCGAGGAGATCGCGTTCTGCCGTTACCGGCTGGGCGAACTCGCGTTCGACCACAACCGGCTCGACGAAGCCGCTCAGCACTACGCGCAGGGACTGGCGGCGAGAGGAGACGACATGACTCTCACTCAAGGCATGGCGAAGGTCGAGGCGGCACGGGGCGACGCCCCGGTGGCGCTGGACGCCTACCGCAGGCTCGTGGCCCGCGCGCCGCTGCCGCAGTACTTGCAGGAGTACGCGGAGCTGCTGGAGGCCAACGGCAAGCCGGAAGAGGCCGCCAGGCAGTACGACGTGCTGTCCGAGCAACAGCGACTGATGGAGTCACAGGGTGCTTCCGACGATCTGGCCGCGGCCCTCGTCGCCGCCGACCGCGGTGATGGCATGCAGGCGCTGCGCCGTGCGGAAGCCGAGTGGAGCCGCCGGCAGAGCGTTTTCGTGGCCGACGCGATGGCCTGGGCGCTGCACGTGAACGGCCGGGACGCGGAGGCGTTGAGCTACTCGGACCGGGCCATCGCCCTGGGCTGGCAGAACGCCACGTTCTCCTACCACCGCGGCATGATCCTCGCGGCATTGGGCCGGATAGCAGAGGCGCAGGAAGCGCTGGTGCAGGCGTTGCGGCTGAACGCGAACTTCTCCCCGCTGCAGTCGCTGAAGGCGGGTCGCAAGCTCGCCGAACTGCGAGGCGGCCGGTGAGTCTGTCGGGCTGGGTCGTCCGGCCCGTCCTGGTCGTCGCCCTGCTGCTGGCGGGCATCTTCTTCATCAACGGTGAGGCGTCCGCGCACCCGTTGGGCAACTTCAGCGTCAACCACTACCACGGGCTGCACCTGCACCCCGACCGCGTCGATCTCAGATCCGTGGTCGACGTGGCGGAGATCCCGACGCTGCAGGAGAACCTGAAGGCACGGGACGCCCGGCAGTGGTGCGACGAGGTCTCGCGCACCGACCGGTCCACGGTGGACGGCCGGCAGATCTCGTGGTCGCTCTCCAGCGCCACCAAGGAACACCCGGTCGGCCAGGCCGACCTGATCACCACCCGGCTGGTCTGCGAGTTCACCGCCAAGGTCGACCTCGACCGGCCGGCCAGGCTCGAGTTCCGCGACGAGTCGAACGTCGACCGGGTCGGCTGGCGGGAGATCACCGCGGCCGGCACCGGGATCAGGCTCGCCGAGTCGCAGGTGCCGACCGAGAGCATCAGCAACGAGCTGCGGGCGTATCCGGAGGACCTGCTCAGCAGCCCGATGGATGTCCGTTCGGTCAGTTTCACCGCCGAACCGGGCAGCGGGTCGGAGCCGAAGAAGGCCTCCGGCTCCCCCATCCAGTCGTTGAGCGTCACCGCGTCGGCCCTGAACGACATCCTGGGCAGCGACGAGCTCACGCCGTGGCTCGGGTTCCTCGCGCTCCTGCTGTCGTTGCTGCTCGGCGCGTCGCACGCGGCATTGCCCGGTCACGGCAAGACGCTCATCGCCGCCTATCTGGCCGGCCGTCAGGGCAGGCCGCGCGACGCGTTCGTCGTCGGTGCGTCGGTCACGGCCACGCACACCGGTGGTGTGCTGGTCCTCGGCCTGATCATCAGCGCTTCGTCGGCGCTGGCCGGCGAGCAGGTGCTGCGCTGGCTCGGGCTGGTCAGCGGACTGCTGATCGCGGTGATCGGCGTGATGCTGCTGCGCTCGGCCCTGAGCACCACCCGCGAACCCGCGCTGGCCGGCGTCGGCCACGGTCACGGGCACGGGCACGGACATGGGCACGGACATGGGCACGGTCATGGCCACGGACACGGTCATGGGCACGGCCACGGGTACAGCCGCGCGAGCCTCATCGGCATGGGCGCGGCCAACGGCCTCGTCCCGTCACCGTCGGCGCTCGTCGTGCTCCTCGGCGCCATGGCCCTGGGCCGGACGTGGTTCGGTGTCCTGCTGGTCGTCGGTTACGGATTCGGCATGGCCGCCACGCTCACCGCCGTCGGGCTGCTGCTCGTGAAGGCGCGGGAGCGCGTCGAGAAATTCCTGGACGGTCGTGCTACTCGCGCGCTCTCGCATTACGCACCCGTCGGCACAGCCGCGATGGTGATCGTCGTGGGAGCGTGGCTCACATTGCAGGCCGTCTGAATTACACCAATGTGAGAAGAGTGTGAGAAGGGCCCGGATTCGGTTCGAATCCGGGCCCTTGCTCGTTTCTGTCCTTACAGGCGTTTCCGTGCTTACAGGTTCGCCACCACGAACGCTTTGCCATCGGCGTTCTCCACCGAGATCGACTTCACCTTGTCCGGTGCCACGCTGACCCAGCCCCGCACCTTGGAGCCGTCGACCCGCTGCTTCTCGGTCGTGGTCCACACGAGGGCCTCGGACTTCGTGCCGTCCATCCCGACCACGATCAGCTTGCACTTCTGCGCGACCGGCAGACCGTCGATGCTGGCCGTGACCAGGTAGCGGTCCTGCGACGACGGAGCGATCTCCGCCACCATCCTGATCCCGCCCGCCGTCGCCTCGCCCGTGCGAGTCGAGGCGACACTGGTCCCCGGCGCCTGGTTCTGCATCAGCACCGCAGCGCCACCGAACGCCACCACCGCGGCTACTGCCGCGGCGGCGAGGTAGCCCGGCCAGCGCCGGGCCTTGGCGTGCTGCGGTTCGGGAAGGTCCTCCACCGGCACCGGGCTTGCTCTAGGACGAAGATCCGCCACCCGCGGCTGCGGGATGACCGACTCGTTCCGGATCTGCCGCAGCGTGCGCTGCAGCACCAGATCCGAGGGCTTGGGCAGGTCGGCTTCGAGTTCGAGCTCGTGCAGGAATGCTTCCCGAGGTATCTCGTCGAGCACCCTGCGGATCCGATGGAAGTCGGCGACCTGCGCACGGCAGGACGGACAGTCCCTCAGGTGCTGCTCCACGCCAAGACTCTCGTGCGCGTCCAGAACGCCGAGCGCGTAGCAGCCAAGGGTGACCGCGTCGTGCGCGCCAGCTGTCATACGACCTCCTCGTCGTCCCGATTCGACCCCCGCGGCGAAACGGTGTCACAAGGAAAACGGGCAGATAGGAGGGGTTGGTTCAGTTTGCGAACGAGTTCATTCTGATTGCTCATAACAATGGCATTACGTAACCGCCCGACTACCGTTCAGAGCCGCTCTGAGCAGCTCTTTTCACTCGATCGGACGACTCAAGTGTCTTGAATGGCTACAGGCACGTCCCTCGACGAACCTGCGGTCGTTCCTCGGCTTCGATGAACACCGCGAGGCCGTCCAGGACCCGTGCGAGGCCGAACTCGAACTCGTCCAGCAGCCGCTCGAAGCCGCCCGTGTTCCAGATGTGCGTCATCATCGGCAGCCGGTCCGGCGTGAAGTGCTCCCAGAGCGACTCCCGGCCGTTCCACCAGTCCTCCTCGGACACGCCGGTCTCCCGTTCGGCCTGCACGCGGTCCGCCATCGTCCGGCCGACGCCGTCGACGAACTGGGCGACCGCCGTCACGACCGCGACGATCTCCTCCGACCGCAGGCCGAGCTCGGAGACGGCCACGTAGGCGGCGTCCTGACGGGTCATGGCGTGCGGGCCGGGCATCCGCCGCGAGGTCGTCAGCTGGAGCATCCACGGGTGCGCGCGGTACATCGCCCACATCTGCCGCGCGAAGAAGTCGAGCCCGTCGCGCCACGGCCCCTTCGGCGTGCTCTCGGTCTCGCCCCACACCGCGTCGACCATGAGGTCGAGCAGCTCGGACTTGCCGGGCACGTGCCGGTACAGCGACATGGTGGTGAAGCCCAGGGTCTCGGCGACCCGGCGCATGGTGAGCGCGTCGACGCCCTCGGCGTCCGCCACCTTGATGGCCGCCTCGACCACCCGCGACTGGCTCAGCGCCGCCTTCGGTCCCCTGGTCGGTTCGGCCGGCGGCTCCCACAACAGCCGCACGCTCCGGTTCCGATCGCTCTTCACCCAGCCCCCTCTTCACAACTCGCTTGCATGTGAATCCTAGAACCGTGTACAACGTACACTCTGCTTACTTAGTACACAGTTAGGTCACGGGGGTGAAGTCGTGGGACACGCGGTGCTCGCGGAAGGCCTGCGGAAGATGTTCGACAAGAAAGCGGCGCTGGACGGGTTCGACCTCGCCGTACCCGCCGGAACGGTGTGCGGGCTGCTCGGCCCGAACGGAGCGGGCAAGACGACGGCGGTGCGCATCCTGGCCACGTTGCTGCGCCTGGACGGCGGCCGCGCCGAGGTGGCGGGCTTCGACGTGGCGCGAGAGGCGCCCCAGGTGCGGCGCCAGGTGGCGTTGAACGGCCAGCAGTCCACCGTGGACGACGTGCTGACCGGCAAGGAGAACCTGGTGATGTGGGGGCGGCTCTACCACCTCTCCAAGCGCCAGGCCGAAGCCAGGGCGGACGAGCTGCTGGAGCAGTTCGGGCTCACCGACGCGGCGGGCAAACGCGCCAAGCAGTACTCGGGCGGCATGCGGCGGCGCCTGGACCTGGCGTCGAGCTTCATCCAACGGCCGTCGGTGCTGTTCCTGGACGAGCCGACGACCGGTCTCGACCCGCGCAACCGCGGCGAGGTGTGGCGGGAGGTGAAGCGGGTCGTCGCGGAGGGGACGACGGTGCTGCTGACGACGCAGTACCTGGACGAGGCCGACCAGCTCGCGGACCAGATCGTCGTGATGGACACCGGCCGGGTGGCCGCGCAGGGCACGCCGGACCAGCTCAAGTCCAAGCTCGGCGGCGACCGGATCGAGGTCGTGGTCCGCACGGCCGACGAGCTGCCGGTCGTGCGGGACGTGCTCGGGCCGGACGCCGAGGTCGACCCGGACGGCTTCCGGGTGAGCGCGGCCGTGGCCGACCGGGTGGCGGCGCTGACGCGGGTGACGTCCGCGCTGGCGGCTCGCGGCGTGGAAGCGGAGGACATCGCGTTGCGGCGGCCCACGCTGGACGAGGTCTTCCTCGCCATCACCGGGCACAAGGCGGAGGTGCGGGCGTGAACGCGATCAAGTACGCGGCGGTCGACTCGTGGATCGTCGCCAAGCGGGACCTGATCCACTGGCTGCGCGAGCCGGTCAGGGTGTTCGCGAACCTGGCCTACCCGATCATCTCGGTGCTGATCTTCGGGTTGGTGTTCGGCAGCGCGATGAACGTGTTCGGCGGCGGCGACTACATCGAGTTCCTGCTGCCCGGCATGTTCGGCCAGACCATCGCGTTCGGCGTCGGCACCACGATGATGATGGTGTCGATGGACGCCGACCGGGGCGTGACGGACCGGTTCCGCGCCTCGCCGATGTCGCAGACCGGCGTGGTGGCCGGGCGCAGCATCGCCGACCTGGTCAACTCCTCGCTGGAGCTGCTGGTGCTGGCGTTGTGCGGGCTGGTGATGGGCTGGGCGTTCCACGACGGGCTGCTCAACGCGCTGGTGGCGTTCGCGCTGTTCCTCTGGCTGCGGTTCGCGCTGGTGTGGATCGGCATCTACCTCGGCCTGCTGGTGAAGCCGGAAGCGGCGCAGGCGTCGTGGATGTTCCTGTTCCCGCTGACGATGTTCGCGAACACGTTCGTCTCGCCGGAGCTGATGCCGGGCTGGCTGCGGGTGGTGTCGGAGTGGAACCCGCTGTCGTCCACCGTGGCGGCGGCACGTGAGCTGTTCGGCAACCCCGGCGTCGGCGGCGACTCCTGGGCCGCGCAGCACTCGCTGCTACTGGCTGTGCTGTGGCCTGCGGTGTTCGTGGCGATCTTCTGGCCGCTGTCCGTGCTGAAGTACCGCGACCTCAGCCGCTAGGAAGTCGTTCCGGAACTGGTCGGCGAGCCACCGCGCGAGCAGCCGCCGCCAGTTCCGGACCCTGGCCAGCATCTCCGGCTTGAGCGCCCGGTCCTCCTCCCACTGCCGCCAGTCCTCGCTCGCGAGCCAGCCGATGCAGCCGGCGATGCGGTGCACGCGCAACAGGTTCAGGTCGGGCGTGTGCCCGTAGCCGGTCCAGAACGCTTGGGGCAAAACGGTTCCGTGCAGGTAGAGGTGCTCCTCGAACGCCGCCAGCTCGTCGAGCGGGTTGCCCTGGCCCGGGTTGTCCCAGTCGATCAGCGTCGCCTCGGCGTCGCCGACGATGATGTTGTAGAGGTTCACGTCGTTGTGCAGCAGGCCGATCCGGTGGATCTTCCGGAACGCCAGGCCGATGCTCAGCCAGACCTCGTCGGACACCGGCAGCGCGTCGGCGAGCGTCCGGCCCTCGACGTACTCGACCAGCACGTCACCGCGGCCGTTGTGCGCGAGGACCTCCGGAGCGCCGGGCACCACGAACTTCGGCAGGTCGCGCGCGACCTTCGGCTGGCGCAGCACGGCCTTGCGGCCGTCGGCCAGCGTCACGAGGTGCAGGACGTTGGTGAGGCCCTCTCCTTCCAGGGGTTCGACGCGAACAGCGGTCTGCAGCAACGGGAACAAACACCCACCTCCGTTGACGTTCTCCCCGCCCTGGTGGACGGGGACTCCCTCCGCGCTGCGCTTGGAACGCCCAGCGCCCAGGTGGATTACCGCTTCCCGGCGCGCTGCCGGCACTGGTGCCGGTCTTACGTGCGCTCCACGGTCGTTTAGGCTCTCCGCCCGTCCGGCGGCGAGCACGTTGATGGCGGCATTCACATCCCGGTCGTGGATTGCTCCGCAGCAGCAGTTCCAGGACCGGACCGTCAACGCCATCTTGTCGTTGACGTGGCCACAAGCGGAGCACATCCGCGTGGACGGGTAGTACCGGTCCACTCGTGCGAAGGTGCGCCCGCACCGGGCGGCTTTGTACTCCAGCATGGCGGTGAAGCTGGCCCACCCCGCGTCGTGGACGCTCTTGGCCAGTCGGGTGCGACCGAGACCGACGACGCACAGGTCCTCGACGTACACCGCTTGGTTGTCGCGGATGATCGCCGTGGACAGCTTGTGTTGCCAGTCCCGCCGGGTATCGGCCACTCGGGCGTGTGCCCGGGCGACCTTGACGACGGCCTTCTTGCGATTGTTCGACCCCTTGACCTTGCGGCTCAAGGACTTCTGAAGTCGGCGCAGCTTGCGGGCTGCCCGGCGCAGAAACTTCGGCGCGGCCACTTTCGTGCCGTCTGAAAGCACCGCGAAATGGGTCAGCCCCAGGTCGATGCCGACCTCCGAGCCAGCATCGGTCAGCGGCTGGCCGACGGTCTGTACGACGAACGAGGCGAAATACCGCCCAGCCGCGTCTTTCACGATCGTGACCGAACTGGGCTCGGCAGGCAAGTCGCGCGACCAGCGCACGTCCAGATCGCCGATCTTCGGCAAGCGCAGCCGTCCGCTGCCCAGCACCTTGAACCGGGCATTGGCGGTGAACCGGATCGTCTGCCGGTTGTCCTTGCGGGACCGGAACCGCGGCGGCGCCACCTTCCGGCCCTTGCGCTTGCCTGAGGTCGAGGCGAAGAAGTTGCGGTATGCGGTGTTCAGATCCGCCAAAGCCTGCTGCAACACCACCGCCGAGACTTCTCCGAGCCATGCCCGCTCGGGCCGCGACTTGGCCAGGGTGATGACCTGCTTGGACAGCTCGCCGTCCGAGATGCGGGGCAAACCCTGCTCCCGTGCGGTCAGTCGCGCTCGCAGCCCATCGTTGAACACCACCCGCGCACACCCGAACGCCATGGCCAGGCAGGTCTGCTGACCCGGCGTCGGATAAACACGGTAGTTGTACCGAAGCTGCACACCGGCACCGTACCAACGGTTTAGGGCCGAACCAGACGGCATGTGCACAGGCGCAAGGAGTTCGCCGAGGCCCACCTCCGGTAGCAACGGTGTAACACATGACACTTCGCACAGATAAGGACCCTCGGGGGATGCATTCGGCGGCGAAGTACGCATGGAGGCATACCGATGGTTCAACGTCCTCGGCGCATGGCGCTGGTTTCGGTCGTAGCGCTGGTGCTACCACTCACCGTGACCGTTCCGGCACTCGCTGATCCCAACAACAACTCCCCTGCCAAACTCACCAAAGCCGTGACGCTCAACGGCGTGCTGCGGCACCTCGACGCCTTCCAGTCCATCGCGAACGCCAACGGCGACCGCGCGGCCGGACGTCCTGGATACCAGGCCTCGGTGAACTACGTGGTGTCGCGACTGAACGCGGCCGGCTACTCGCCGAGCGTGCAGGCCTTCGACTTCCCGTACGTGGAGGACAACTCGCGGCTCGACCGTCTCGCGCCGGTCCCGCGCGTGTTCCAGCGGGACACCGACTTCAACCGCAACGGCTTCGTCCCGACGGCCGAAGGTGACGTCACGGGCGTCATCCAGCCCGTCGACGTGATCGTGCCACCCGCGCCCGTGCCCAACACCAGTTCCAGCGGCTGCGAGGCCGCCGACTTCGCCGGGTTCGTCCCCGGCCGGGTCGCCATGATGCAGCGCGGCACGTGCGGGTTCAACGTGAAAGCGCTGAACGCCCAGGCCGCGGGCGCGTCGGCGGTGATCCTGTTCAACGAGGGCCAGCCCGGCCGCACCGGCCTGGTCACGCCGATCGGTGACACGCCGGGTCTCGCGATTCCCGTGGTGTTCGCGACCTACGCCGCCGCCGAGGAGCTCATCGTGCTCACGCCGGGCGCCACGGTCCGGGTGAAGGTCGACTTCACCGAGGAGACGCGGACGGCCTGGAACGTGTTCGCCGAGTCCAGCGCGGGCAACGCGAACAACGTCGTCATGGCGGGCGCGCACCTGGACAGCGTCCAGGACGGGCCTGGCATCAACGACAACGGCAGCGGCTCCGCGGCGTTGCTGGAGACCGCGATCCAGATGAGCCAGGTCAAGACGAACGCCAAGGTCCGCTTCGCTTGGTGGGGCGCGGAGGAGGAAGGTCTGCTCGGGTCCGAGCACTACGTCGCCACGCTGCCGCAGACCGACCAGGACAAGATCGCGCTGTACCTGAACTTCGACATGGTCGGCTCGCCGAACCACTTCTACGGCATCTACGACGGTGACGACTCGAGCGGCACCGCCCCGGTGCCGATCCCGCCGGGGTCGGCGCAGATCGAGGACGTCTTCGAGAAGTTCTACGCCGGCCGAGGACTTCCGTCCGAGGACACCGACTTCTCCGGACGTTCGGACTACGGCCCGTTCATCGCCGTCAACATCCCTGCGGGTGGCCTGTTCACCGGCGCCGAGGACGTGAAGACCGCCGCGCAGGCCGCCCGGTACGGCGGAACCGCGGGTGTCGCGTTCGACCCGTGCTACCACCAGCCGTGCGACAACAGGACGAACCTGAACCTGACCGCACTGGACGTCAACGCCGACGCGATCGCCACCGCGGTGATCACGTTCGCCTTCGACACCTCGACGGTGAACAACGTGCGCGCGCCCGGCAAGTCGCACGGGCGCGCACCGCTGGGTGCTACTTCCTAACCGGCCCAGAGGTCGCACCGGTGATCCACCGGTGCGACCTGCTCGGTCGCGAAGAGCCGGACGTCCTGGCGTGACCAGCCGGGATGTCCGGTCCGCGCGAACCGGGTCCACGCCCGCACCATCTCCTCGGAGAGCTTCTGCTGCTTCCCGGCGAGCTCGACACCGGCGTACCGCAGGAGGAACGGCAGCTCCGAGCCGTGGTAGGCGCCGTACGGGAAGTCCGGCATGCCCGGGAAGATCATCGGCGGCTCGGGTTCGGCGAACTCGTAGCCGAACGCGTGCGTCTGCGCGCGCAGCTCGGCGGTGGGGCAGGCCGAGGTCATGGCCGAGAGCGCCGCGGAGAGCGGCACCCGTTCGTCGCCACCGCGCGGCGGATAGGCGACCAGGATCCGCTTCGCCAAGGCCCCGCCGAAGCCTTCGACCAGCGCCTGCTCGTACCCGGCGGCGTCCAGCGGTGGGTAGAACATCGCGGCGAACACCGAGAACTCGTCGCGTGCGGTGCCCGCGAGCACCGGGATCCGGTGGAAGCGGCCTTCGCGCAGTGCCGTGATCGGGTTCTCCGGCAGGGCTTCCGTGCCGTACGCGGGCGACGAGAACTGCGGTGTGAGCGCTTTGACCTGCTCGACCGTGAGCCGGCGCAGGCACGCGATGTCCGCACAGCCCGATGCCTGGGCTCCGGCCCGTTCGACGTCTTCGCGCTTGACCCAAGTGTGCTGGACGTTGTTCTCGCCTGCCGGGACACCGAACTGGCACGGTCCACTTTGGATGATCGCCCGGTGGAACAGGCCGCGGGTCTTCGGCGAGGTCAGCTGTGCGCACGCCGACAGCCCGCCCGCCGACGCCCCGAACAGCGTGACGTTGTGCGGGTTGCCGCCGAACTGCCGGATGTTGCGCCGCACCCAGCCGAGCGCGGCCTGCTGGTCGCGCAGGCCGAACGCGCCCGATCCGTCGAGGCCGGGGAAGCCGAAGTACCCGAAGGCGCCGAGCCGGTAGTTGATGGTGACGACGACGGATCCGTTGCGCACCAACTGGTCCACGCCGTAGTCGGAGCCGGCGCCGCTGGTGAAACTGCCGCCGTGGATCCAGACCAGGACCGGCCGGTTCGCGGCTTTCGGCGGCGCGGTGACGTTGAGGTACAGGCAGTCTTCGTCGGTCTCGCAACGAGGACCGGGCTTGTCTGCCTTGAGGACGCCCTGCCAGGGCTTCGCGGGCTGTGGATCGCGCCAGCGGTTCTCGCCGGTCGGCGGCGCGGCGAACGGGATGCCCTGGAACGAGCGCTGGGCGTCGATGGTGGTTCCCGACACGAATCCGGTGTCGGTGCGAATGGTGTCGCCTGCGGCTCGCGCCGGGGCCGTGAAAGTGGTTGCGGCGAGCGCCGCTGCGAAGATGATGGTTGTTGATCGCATGTACCGATCAACTTAGCGGCGCCCGCAAACGCTTTAGACCCCGGGATTGGGGGCCACAGCCCTGTTGCGGGACAACAACCGTGCCGCTACTGCCGCCGGCACGTACATCAGCACTCCGTAGACAGCGGCCGGGATCGCCATCGTCTCGTCGTTCAGCACCGTCAACGCCAGCGTGATCGCGATCGTGGCGTTGTGGATCCCGATCTCCATCGCGGACGCGATCGCCTGCTTGCGCTCGACGTTGAACGCCTTGGGCACGTAGTAGCCGATCAGCAGGCTGAAGATGCTCAGCAACAGCGCCACCGGGCCGAGCGTCGCGATGTTGTCGATCAGCTGCTGGTAGGCCTGGGCGATCGCCGCGATGATGACCAGCACCAGCACCACCACCGACGCGATCCGCACCGGGTCGTTCATCTTGAGCGCCCACGCCTCGAACTTGCGGCGCACCAGCATGCCGATCGCCACCGGCACCAGCACGATCGCGAAGACCTGCACGAACTTCGCCGGCTGCAACCCGACCTCGGCGCTGTCCGCCATGAAGTGCGCCATGCTCAGCCCGACCACCAGCGGCAACGTGAAGACCGCGAGCACCGAGTTGATCGCGGTGAGCGTGATGTTGAGCGCCACGTCCCCGCCCGCGAGGTGGCTGAAGAGGTTCGCCGACGTGCCGCCCGGCGACGCGACCAGCAGCATCATGCCGACCGCCAGCACGCCCTTGAGCCCGAACGCGAGCACCAGCCCGAGGCAGATCGCCGGCAGGACGACCACCTGGCAGACGAGCGCGATGACCGCGGCCTTGGGGTACTTCGCGACCCTGGCGAAGTCCTCCGTGGTGAGGGTGAGGCCGAGACCGAACATCACCAAGGCCAGCGCCAGTGGCAGGAAGATCTGTACGACGAGCACGGCGGCCTCCGCGATTGTCCAGCTTGTGCAGTTTGATCTGTTCGGAAGATCCTGGCGTTACGCCCCGGCTGATGGAATCGGCCAGGTGGCGGCACCATCCCCTGGATCCGTGATAGTTCTGCAGAAAACCTTCTGGGGGCAGATGATGAAGACCGCGGTGGTGACCGGGGCGACCGGCAAGCAGGGCGGGGCGGTCGTGCGGCACCTCGTCGAGGCCGGCTGGAACGTCCGCGCGCTGACCCGCGACCCGTCGGCGCAGGTCACCGGCGCTGCCGTGGTCGTAGCCGATCAGGACTCCCCGGACTCGCTCAAGCGCGCGTTCTCCGGTGCCGACGCGGTGTTCAGCGTTCAGCCCGCGCCGCACGACCCCCGATCCCCGCAGGGCTACTCCCCCGCCGTGGAGACCCGATGGGGCCGCAACGTCGCCGACGCCGCCCTGGCCGCGGACGTCCCACATCTCGTGTACGCCTCACTGGTGGCCTCGACGTCCCAGTCCGGCGTCGCGTCGTTCGACAGCAAGTGGGAGGTGGAGCAGCACATCGCGGACATCGGCCTGCCCACGACGGTGTTGCGGCCGACGACGTTCATGGACGGCCTCCACTCACCCGGCATGACTCGGCTGACCCACCTGCTGCACCCGGCGGTCCGGTACCACCTGATCGCGGTGGACGACATCGGCGCCATCGCCGCCCAGGTCTTCGCCGACCCCGCCCGGTTCGCCGGCTCGTCGCTGACCCTGGCCGGCGACCTGCTGACGCCGCTGGAGATCGCCGGGCTGATCGGCGTGCCGTACGAGCAGATCCAGGTTGACGACCCGGAACTGCGCAAGGTGTTCGCCGACCGCGCGGAACCGCCCGTCGACGTCGAGGCCCTGCGCGCCCTGCATCCCGGCCTGCGCACCTTCGCCGCGTTCCTGTCCGAGGCACACTGACCACCGTGCAGATCGGCGTCTTCACCGCAGGCGACCTCGCCCCGAACGAGATCGCCGACCTGGCCGTCGCCGCCGAGCAGGCGGGCTTCGACGTCTTCGCGGTGGGCGAGCACCACAACCCGCCCTACAACTCGTCCTCCCCCACCACCCTGCTCGCACACATCGCGGCGAGGACGACCCGGCTGCGACTCTCCACCGCCACCACGCTGATCACCACGAACGACCCGGCCCGCATCGCCGCCGAGTACGCCACACTCGACCTCCTGGCCCCTGACCGAACAGACCTCGTGCTCGGCCGCGGCAACACGGCGAAGGTGTTCGGCTGGTTCGGCAAGGAGATCGAGTACGGCCTGCCTCTCACGATCGAGCACTACGAAACCCTCAGAACGCTGTGGCCTTCAAGGCCCTACGTCTGGCACGCCTGCACGCGCTCGCCCGAGATCGCGGACCTCGCGGCGGAGCACGATGACGGCCTGTTCGTGTTCGCCGGCCAGACCGGCCACGTCGCCCGGTACCGCGAGCAGGCCGCGAACCCGAGGCTCGGCGTGCTGGCCACCGAGGACACCCTCGACGACGCCCTGCGCCTGCACCCCGACCGGTTGCTGATCCACGTCAGGAGCCTCGATCACCTCCGCCAGATCACCAGCGCGACCACCAGGACCAGCACACCGATCGCCACCGCCGACCCGAGCACCCACAGGCCGTAGACCGCGAACGCCACGAATTCCGACCCGATGGCGGCGACCGAAGTGACCGTCGCACGGGCATCGGACTCGATCCGGTGCTGGAGCTCGGTTTCCACGTGCACCAGCACGAACCGGTACAGGCCGTAGAACAGTCCCAACAGGACGATCGCCGGCGGAACCGCCAGCCACGCGGCCACGATCAGCAGCGTGCCCGAGGCGAACAGCACCCAGCCGCGGAACGGCAGTCGTCCACCCAGTGAGGCACCGGCCGCACCCATCAGCGGCACGCCTATCGTCGCCAGCGGTACCCACACCGTGGGGACGTCCCAGTCCTGGGCCAGCAGCGTGAAGTACTCCTCGAACGCGTCGAGCGCGTACACCAGAGCCACTGCCAGCACGGCACGTTTGATCGGGATCGACGCGCGCAGGCCGGCCTTCAACGTCGCGAAGTAGCCAGGCTCCTCGTCGTCCTCGGAGTCGCGTTCAGGTTCGGGGAACCGGAGCGCGATCACGGACGACCCGAGGCACATCGCAACGGACATCCAGCCCGCCAACTCGTAGCCACCGAAGGAGAACAGCGCGGTGGCGACGACCGCGACCGGCACCTGGGCGATCAGCTCGATGGTGTCGACCCTGGCGTTGAGCCGTCCGTACTGGTCCTCGTCACCGTTGGCCGCCAGCCCGTCGTACAGCAGGGCTTCGAACGCACCAGAGGTGAGCGTTCCGCCAAGGCCCCACAGCACGAAACCGGCCGCGAAACCCCAGAACGACGGGAACAGCACCCAGGCCGCGTACCCGGTGGCCTGAAGCGCACCGGCGACCACCAGAGAGCCGCGCCGCGAGAACCGGTCGGCGAGCGCACCGGACGGCACCTCGAAGACCACCGCGGTCAGTGACCAGATGGCGAGCAGCACCGAGATCTGGGCGTCGGACAGCCCGCTGTCGGCGAAGAGCAACGCGTACAGCGCGTAGATCGGGATGAGGTGCGAACACCACGCCCACGCCGTCGCTGTTCTGGATAGATCAGTTGAAGATCAATGTCGTCGTCGCATGGCCCAAGAGTAAGCCGCCAGCGCCACCGATTAAATGGCGCTGACGGCTCGTGGTCACTCAGGAACCAGCGGTGACTTCTAGAAACCAGCGGTGATCTTCGTGAACGCGAGCTCGGACTGCCCGATGCCCGAGCAGTTCGCGGCCACCTGACCGTCGCAGCCGCCGCGGTCGCGGTTGACCGACCAGAAGGCCAGTCGCCCGAGGCCGTTGGACTTCGACCAGTCGCGGATCGCGGTCCAGTCGTCGACCGTGGTCAGCTCGCGCTGGTCGGACAGGCCGTTCATGCCCGAGATGCCCACGTGCTTGAACGCCTCGGCGTCGCTCCAGCCGAAGGTCGACTTGAGCTTGTTCTTCAGCCCGGTGGCCGCGCCGATGGTGTCGGTGCGGATGTTCGAGCTGCCGAAGTCGAACGGCATGATCGTGAACACGTCGATGTTCGCGTTCAGCGCCTTGGCCTGGTCGATCAGCCGGTTGCCGTAGAAGTTCGGTCCGGTGGTCGAGGTGCCGAAGGTGACGATCGTCTGGATGCCGGGGTTGTTCTGCTTGACGATCCGCAGGGCGGTGATGATCCGGTCCTGCACGACGGTGTTCTCGAACTCGTCGGAGTTCTCGATGTCGATGTCGATCGCCTTCAACCCGTAGGCGTTGATGACCTGCTGGTAAGCGCCGGCCAGTGCCTCGGGGGTGGAGCAGTTCGGGCCCAGCTTGTTGCCGCTCCAGCCGCCGAACGACGGCACGATGTCGCCACCGGCCGCGCGGATGGCGTTGATCGTCTGCTGGTCGGCACCACCGGTCAGCGCGCGCTGACCGTCCCACGCCGGGGTGCACCCGCCGCTGGACAGCACGAACGCGAGCGTGAACCACTTGACGCCGGTCTGGCTCATGACGTCCGTCGCACTCTGCGGGTTGCCCCAGCCCAGGTACAGGTAGGGCGCGCCGCGGCCGGTGCCGGGCAACGGCGGGTTCGACGTGGTCGTCGTCGTGGTGGTCGTCGTCGTGGTGGTTGTGGTCGTGGTCGGGTTGCCATTGCCGTCGCACGACGCACCGTTGATCTTGCAGTTCGACGGGGTGCCACCGGAACCGCGGACGGTGAAGCCGAAGCTCGTGCTGCCACCGACCGGCACGTTGCCGTTCCAGGTGTTGCGGACAGTGATGTTCTGCCCGTTGGCGGCGTACGAACCGTCCCAAAGCGACGCGATCGACTGCCCGCTCGGCAGCGTGAACTCGACGGTCCACGACGTGAGCGCGGACCCGCCGCTGTTGGAGATCGTGTACTTGGCCTCGTAGCCGCTGCCCCAGTCCGACGTCCTGGTGAACGCCGCCGTCACGCCGGTCGCGCCACTCGCGGGAGCGGCGACGACGCCTCCGACCACCGCGGCCACAGCCAGGCCGATGGTCAGGAACTGCCAGCGGAACTTCTTCATGGTGCTCCATTCACGTGCAGGGGGAACGTGATGCGGAGCACGTTAACTGGTCTGGACCAATGGTTCAAGGGTGTGAACACTCCTGATCGGATGCGGTCGTGGAACCGCTCTCTTAGGCTCCAACCCGATGAATGCCCAAGAAATCGCGCAGCTCATGGCCGCCGCGCCCACGAATCCGGACATCCAGCTCACCCAGACCGGATACCGCCTGGAACTGGCCGAAACCTGGCAGATCCCCTCCGGCGCGACGGTGCTGGAGATCGGCTGCGGGCAGGGCGACATGACCGCCGTCCTCGCCGACCTCGTGGGTCCGAACGGGACGGTCGTCGGCGTCGACGTCGCGCCGCCGGACTACGGCGCACCGGTCACCGTCGGCGAGTCCGCGCGCCACCTGCTCGCCGGACCGCTCGGCTCCCGCATCGACATGCGCTACGAGACGGACGTGCTGACCGACGACGTCGGAACCGGTTACGACCTCGTCGTGCTCGCCCACTGCTCCTGGTACTTCGCGTCCGGCGACCTGCTCGAACGCACCCTGGCCAAGGCCCGCGACCTGGGCTCCCGCCTCTGCTTCGCCGAGTGGGACCCGCAGCCGGCGCGCCCGGACCAGATCCCGCACCTGCTGGCCGTGCTGGCGCAGGACCGCATGGGCGAGACCGGCGGCAACATCCGCGCCCCGCTCACCCGCGCCACCCTGCTCGCCGCGCTCGACCGCGCCGGCTGGCAGGTCGACCAGGTGGTCGACGTGGACACCAGTGCGTTGCAGGACGCGGACTGGGAGATCCAGATCGCGCTGGCGGAGGCGCCGGAGGGACTGGCGAAGGAGCTGCTCCGCCAGATCAGGCTCCGCAGCGGAAACGTGCCGCTACCCGCGTACTCCCTGACGGCGCGCTAGACGCGTTCCGAGTCGCGATCCGAGTCGCGTTCCTCCAGCAGCTGCAACAAGGCGTACGTGGTCTGCCGTTGCTCCTCCACCAGCTTCGTCAGCCACGATCCGAAGTAGAGGAACCCGCCGACCCCGATCAGCCCGACCCCGAGGATCCCGCCCGAGACCACGTAAGGGATCTGCTCGAACACGTACCCGGTGTGCGCGACACCCCACCAGGCGAAGAGGATCGCCGCGATGCCCGCCGTCATGAGCATCGTGCCGATCAGACCGAGCCCGCTGCGCATCCGCGCCCGACGCCTGTCCTGCATGGTCATGGGTTCACCCGTTGCGCAGGTCTGGGACACCGGTGGGGTGTCCGGAGGGACAAGGAGCGCCGCCCAGCAGGAACGTGCCGAACGACTTCATGCCGAACGCGCCCGCCGCGGCCACGCCGAGCCCGGTGAGCACCAGAAGTGCCGGTACGCCGGGGAAGTCGAGCAACGAGCGGGGTTTGGCGCGGGCCGAGGCGACCGGCGTCACGGCCCGGGGTGGCGCGACTCCGGCCACCGGCGGTGAGTCAGGCGAAGGTGCCTGTGCGCCGTCAGCCGGTGGTGGTGGGACGAGAGGTGCTTGCGGCGCAGGAACATCCGGCGGGGTCAACGGTGCGGAGGCGGAGGCGTTCGCGACCGCCTCGGTGTCGCCGACGATGATCTCCATCTTGCGCAACGGGTTGAGCAGCGGCACCAGTTCCTTGGGCAGCAACGGCGCCACGATGCCGTCCAGGATCCCGCCGAGGCCGAGCTTGGTCCGCAACGCCAGCACGTCGACGGTGAGCTTGAGGCCGCGGCTGGTGGAGGTCGCCGCCGTGCCTTCGAGTTTCGTGGCCGCCGATGGCCAGGTCAGTGTGATTCCCAGCGGTTCCAACGCCTTCAGCAACCCGTCCGGTGGCGCGCCCGGTGCCGTGACCGGGAACTTCTGTTTGAGCACGGTGAACTCCGCGACCGAGAACGTGCTCGTGCCACTCCCCTTGCTGCCGTCGCTGACCGCGACGGACTCGAAGCGGACTCCGGACAGCACGACCAGACCGGCGAGCAACGTGATCGTTTGCGCGGACGAGACCGCGGCAGAACGCGCTTCGGTGCCGGACACCGAACTCACGCTGGTCGACGCCAGTCCGTCGGCGGTGAGCAGGAACGGCACCTCCTGCTTCGCGCCCGCGTAGGACTCGGCCTTCGAGGCGGAGGCACCGGCCCGCATGCCCGACTTCGACTCGTCGGCGGGGCCGCCGGGGTGCGCCGCGTTGGCCTGCACCGGATAGGCGAACCCGAGCAGCTGCGGCAACCCCGTGCCCACGGCCGCGCCCGGCCACAGCGAGCTGGCCACCGACCTGCCGATCGGGCCCGATCCCAGTTCGGTCTGCGTGTACGACAGGTGCACCTCGCCCTGCGGTTCCGCGGGCACCGGCAGCAGGTCGGTGGTCAGCAGCACGGACACGGGCGTCGCGCGGGCGGACAGCGTGAACCCGCCGATGTCGGCGGCCCGCGCGGGTGCCGGGGACAGCAGCAGGAGCAGCAGAACGAGCGCGTACCTCACGATGTCCCTCCGAAGTAGACGGTGGCCAGGTCGTTGTCGGAAGAGATCTCGCCGTGCGTCATCACGACGACCTGATCAGCGACCGCGGAGGCCGTCTCGGCGAACTGCTCGACGATCAGCATCGTGACCCCGCTGGACGCGAGCTCCCCCACCACCTCGTACAGCTCGGCGACGATCACCGGCGCGAGTCCCATGGACAGCTCGTCGATCACCAGCACGGCCGGGTCGGTGATCAACGCGCGGGCGAACGCGAGCATCTGCTGCTCACCGCCGGACATCGAGCCCGCGAGCTGCCGCTGCCGCGCCTTCAGCTTGGGAAACCGCTCGTAGACCACAGCCGGATCGCCCCGCATCAGCCGCAGGTTCTCCGCCACGGTGAGGTTCGGGAAGATCGCCCGGCCTTCCGGGATCGTGCACAGCCCCGCGCGCGCCAGCTCGTCCGGCGCCGCGTCGTTGACGTGCACTCCGCCGAGGTGCACGTGTCCGGACGTGGCCCGCAACTGTCCACTGAGGACCTTGACCAGGGTCGACTTGCCGGCGCCGTTCGGGCCCAGCAACGCGGTGACCGTGCCGCGCGGCACGGTCAGCGACACCCCGCGCAGCACCTCGATCCGGCCGTACCCGGCGTGGACGTCCGTCAGATCGATCATCCGAGATACGCCTCCCGGACTCCCTCGTGCGCGCGGATCTCGGACGGCGTGCCCGACGTCAGCAGGCTGCCCAGGTTCAGCACGTGCACGCGGTCGCAGTAGCTCATCACCAGGTCCATGTCGTGCTCCACGAGAACGACGGCCCGCCCCTCCCCCACCAGTTCCCGCAGCAACTCACCGAACGCGTCGGTCTCGGCGCGGTCCAGCCCGGACGACGGCTCGTCGAGCAGCAGCAGGCAGGGATCGGTGGCCAGCGCGCGGGCCAGTTCCAGCAGCCGCGCGGCGCCGGTCGGCACGGTGTCGGCCTGGTTCGAGGCGAACTCCGCGATCCCGACCCGTTCCAGCAGCCCCGACGCCAGCCGGGAGGGCCTGCGCCGGCTTTCCAGCGCCACCACGACGTTCTCCCACACGGTCAGCGACCCGAACACCTCGAGCCGCTGGAACGTCCGCGCCACCCCGAGCCGCGACCGCTGGTGCGGTCCCCTCGCGGTGATGTCCTCCTCGTCCAGCAACACCCGGCCGGACGTCGGCTTGCGCAACCCGCTGATCACGTCGAACAACGTCGTCTTGCCCGCGCCGTTGGGCCCGATGAGCCCGGTGACGCCGGGAGTGACCTTCAGCGTCACGTCGTTGACCGCGACCACCTCGCCGAAGCGCACGGTCACGCCCTCCACCCGCAACGTGCTCATGCGCGCCGCCAGGTCCAGGCCCGGAACAACCAGCTGACCAGCCCGTTGGGGTCACGCGCGAGCCCGGCCGCCGCGACGCCGAGCAGCACCACCGCCACGCCCGCAAACGTCGGGAAACCGCTCTGCAGCACCGGAAGCAGCATCAGCAGCACCCCGCCGAGCAGCGCACCCGACACCGACGTCACGCCGGCGATCACCGCGAACAGCAGCAGCGGCAGGTTGTTGAACAGCTGGAAGTCGCTCGCCGCCACGGTTTCCCGCAGCTGCGCGAAGAGCCCGCCCGCCAGCCCGGCGATCGCGGCCGACAGCGAGAACACCCAGACCCGGATCCAGCGAACGTTCATCCCGAGCGTCGCGCACGCCGCCGAGCTGTCCTTGACCGCGATCATCCGGCGTCCGAGCCGTCCCCGCCGCACCGCCAGCACCCCGATCCCGACCAGCGCGAACACCGCGGCGGCCAGCAACAGCTGCGCGGTCGCGGACTCCACCAGCCTGGGCACCTGCAGACTGCCCCGCACCCCGAACGCGATCGGCGACTGGAGCACGAGCTTGTCCATCAGCTGCGCGAACCCCAGCGTCGCCAACGCCAGGTACAGCCCGCTGACCCGCAACGCGATCAACGCGATCAGCGCGCCGACCGCGGCCGCGACCACCGCACCGAGCAGCAACGTGAAAACCGAGGTCGACCCGAGGCGCGCCACCGTCACCGCGCCCACGCCGACGAACGTGAACTGCCCGAGCGACACCACCCCGCCGTACCCGGTGAGCAGCACCATCGACAGCAGCACGATCCCGAACACCAGCGCCAGCGCGAGCTGCCCGGCCACCACCGAGTCCACCAGCAGCGCCAGCACGACGACCACGCCGGCGAACAGCCCCGTGCCCACACCCGTCGTCAGCGCGTTCGGCACCGCCGGCCCACGTGATCCCCGCACACCACCGATCCGCAACGGCGACTGCGGCATCGCGAGCAGCACGACGAACAGCAGCAACGCCGGAATCGCCGCCCGGAACGCGATCCAGGCCGGCGACGACGGCAGGTACGCCACCGCGTAGGACTGCACCAGCCCGAGCCCCAGCGCACCCACGAACGTCCACGGCAGACTCCGCAACCGCCCGACCAGCGCCGCGGTGTACGCGGTGATCACGAGCAGCGTCATCGTCACGTAGTCGAGCTGCACCACCGGTGTCAGCAGAATGCCGCCCAACGCGGCCAACGCCGACCCGATCGCCCAGCTCATCGCCGACAGCCGCTGCGGCCGCGTCCCGTAGAGGGCGGCCAACTCGGGTGCGTCCACGCAGGCCCGCATCGCGAGCCCGGTGCGCGTCCGGTTCAGCAGCACGTACAACCCGCCCGCCACCAGCACCGCGCAGGCCAGCGTGACCAGGTCGTGCCCGCTGACGAACGACTGTCCGATGTGGACGCCCAGCTGGTCGAGGAACGGCCGCACCGGCCGTGCCTGCGGCGGCCAGATCACCTGCGCCACCCCGATCAACCCGACCAGCACCCCCACCCCGGCGACGAGCGTGATCCCGACCGGCGCGCCCGCGAGCCGGCGCATCACGAACCGTTCGATCACCAGCCCGAACAGCGGCGCGCACCCGCCGACCACGATCAGCAACGCGAGCCACTGCGGCAGCCCGCGGTTCTCGGCCAGCTCCCAGTAGAGGAACGCCATGACCATGCCGATCGCGCCGTGCCCGACGTTGAACACCTTGGAGGTGCTGTAGGTCAGCACGAGCCCGCCCGCGACGACGGCGTACGCGCCGCCGGTGACGAGGCCGAAGATCGTGTAGGCGAGGAGGGCGGTCATGCGCCGCTCCCCGTGACGAGGGCGGCGGCCAGGCCGGCGACCGAAGCGGCCAGGCCGGCGCACATCCCTGTCATCCGCCCACCCCCGTGTCGATCAGCGAACCGCACGAGTACCCGGACGCCGGAGCGAGCCGTGACCACGCCCCGCCCTTCAACCGCACCAGCGTCATGCAGGCCGAAGTCCGTTTCCCGCCCACGTCCTGCGGCGCCACCATCCCCTCGGCCGTGAAGTCGTGCACCCCGCGGATCGCGTCCAGCATCGCCTTGCGGGTGAGCTGCGGCCCCACCTTCGCCGCCGTCGTGACGAACAACCGTGCCGCGGCCCACGCGAACATCCCGAAGTACGACGGCGCCGCACCGGGCGCCACCCGGCCGAGCCATTGCTTGTACAGCGCCACCTGGGCGTTGGACTCCTCGAACAGCGCGCCGTTCGTGTAGACGACGGTGCCGTCGACCGCCGCGCCGCCCTGCCGGATGTACTGCGGGTCGTACGCGGTCGGGTCCGTGATGAACGCTTCCGGCGTGTATCCCTGCTGCCGCATGGCCTGCTGCAACCGCACCGCGTACTGCGCCGACCCGATCCAGTAGACGATCTTGGTTCCGGTCTCCTTCAGCTTGGCCACGTACGGCGCGTAGTTGACGTCCGTGATGTCGATGGCCTGCGAGTAGACGAACTTGATCCCGCGCGCCTCGGCCGCCTTCTGCATGCTGCGGGCGTTCTGCGCGCTCGCGTCGGCGTTGAGGTAGAGGTACGCCGCGGCGTTGATGCCGCCGGGAAAGCTCGACTTGACCAGGTCGGGGCCCGCCGACGACACCAGGTTCACCACGTTGGACGCGACACCGAAGCTCACGGCCGTGCGTTGCCGTTGCGCGGTGACCGTCGAGGCCCGCAGGTCCGGGATGCCACACCCCGCCGCAGCCGGTCCGCCACCCTGGTCGAACGCCGACATCGACCCGACCAGCGCGAACGCCTGCTCACAGGCCTGTGAGGTGGCCTGCTGGTCGCCGCCGCTGTCGGTGCGGGAGTCGAACGAGACGAGCTTGAGCTTGCGCCCGCAGACCGCGCCCTGGGTGGCGTTGAAGTACTCCACGAACGCCTTGGTGGCCTGCTGCGCCGACTGGAAGATGCCGGGCACCGGGCCGCTGATGTCCGAGATGTTGGCGATCGTGATCTCGCCGGCCGTGACGCCCTTGTCCGTGGCGCCACCGGTGCCCTGGCAGCCGCCCGCGATGCTCCCCGGCGGGTTCGGCTGCTTGTTGGGTTGCTGCGGGTTGTTCGCGCCCGGTTGACCCGCGGTGCCGTCGGTGCCGGGCACCGCGCCGTCCTCGCCCTGCGCGGTGCCTTCCTGTGTCCCCGAGCCTCCACCTTGAGGCACGACAAGTGCCGCGCGTTGCTCGTCGGTGAGCCTGCTTCCGCAGCCCGCGATCAACGCGCAGACCGTCAAAGCGATCAGCGCAGCCCTGCGATGCATGCGGACGAACGCTAGGGCTCTGCATCAATCCAGGCCGAGCCTCCCACCAGCGATTTCACCCAGGTGGAGCACACCGATTTTAGAACACGTTCTATCTGCAAAGAATCAGCGGAAAAGTCGTCACCAAAGCGAGGTTGCGTCGTTAGTCCACCTCGGCCCAAGGAACACGTTCTACTCGTTGCCCCGGTACGGCCGGACCTCCACCGGCAGGCCGAGCGCACCGCGAGCCAGGCTCCAGACCTCTTCGAACTTCACTGCGGTGATCAGCTCGACATCGGGCCGGCGGAGCCATTCGTCCACGCTGACCCACGCCACCTGACCCCAGTCGCGCTCGGAACTGGGGCGCGCCTCGGCGAGGGCGGCGGCGACCACCGGCGTCCAGTCCTCCCGCAGCGACACCGTCCGGTGGTCCCAGCCCTCGTCATCGGTCTCGTGGTACTTCCAGGTCGAACCGACGGCCTGCCGCGCGTAGATCTTCACGACGGCGGCAGCAGCTCCGGCCGGCGCGGCCGGATCACGTCGCCCGACGACTCGCCGCGCAACCGCCGCATCACCCACGGCACGACGTGCTCGCGCGCCCACCGCATGTCCTCCGCTCGCCGGACGCGGCGGTCGACCAGCGGAGCGACACCGAGCACCGCCCGTTCCAGAGAGTGCGGGACGCCAAGACCGTCGAGAACGGAAATGGCGACCTCGGCGTGCCCCAGCGAGTTGAGGTGCAACCGGTCCGGCGACCACATGCGACGGTCACGCAGCTGGCGCATCGCCCACATGTCGACCAGAACGCACGAGTGCTCGACGGCGATCGCGCGCACGTGCTCGTTGTAGATGGCCACGCGACCACGCATCTTGCGGAACACCGGGTCGTCGGCACCGTCCACACCGGTGAAGAGGATGACCCGCGCGCCCGCGTTGTGTGCGCGCGCGACGGCCGCGCGGTATCGGCGCATCAACGCGTCGATGTCCACCTTCGGCCGCATGAGATCGTTCCCACCCGCGTAGAGCGAGACGAGGTCGGGCTTCATCGCGAGAGCGCGCTCGAGCTGCTCGCCGAGCACCTGCGGCAGCAACCGGCCGCGGACGGCCAGGTTGGCGTAGGCGAACTCCGGATCGGCGGACCCCAGGACATCGGCCACGCGGTCCGCCCAGCCGCGCACACCGTTCGGACGGCTGGCGTCGTCGTCGCCCACTCCCTCGGTGAACGAGTCCCCCAACGCCACAAAACGCTTGCTCATGCTCACGACCCTAAGTCGTGCAGGTGACAGCCGTGCAGCCGGAGCGGGGTTGCGCTGGACTCGATAACGGTTCGATAACGGCGGTGTCTCGAACTGAGGCGCACTCCCATTCCTGGCCGTATCCCCGTTCGTGCGACTCCCCATGGACTTGGCGAAGCCGACGCGACTACTGGTCGCGTTGGCCGGCTGTGCGCTGGCCGTGCTGCTCAACACCGGGAGCGCTGCCGGCCAGCCCGCTACTACTACTCCGTCCACGCCGATCTCCACCCCGCCTCCCGGTAGCGCCGGGACGGGTGACGAGACCGTGCAGACGCAGTGGGGTCCGCTCGGACCCGCCGACCGGGATTTCCTGAACCGGGTCAAGCAGGCCGGGTTGTGGGAGAAGCCCGCCGGCGAGAAGGGCAAGGCCAAGCGGGCGGACCAGCCGAAGATCCAGGAAGCCTGCAAGCACCTCATCGAGGGCCACACGCTGCTGGACAACGTGGTGAACCGGGCGGGCGTACTGCTCGGCCACACGTTGCCCACGGAGGCCAGCGACGAGCAGAAGGGCTGGCTCGCCGAGATGGACGCGGCGAACGGCGACGAGTTCGACGTCGTCTTCGCCAACCGGCTCCGCGCGGCCCACGGCAAGGTCTACGCCTATGCCGCGCAGATCCGGGCGGGCACGAAGAACGAACTCGTCCGCATCCTTTCCACGCAAGCGATGATCACCGTCTTCGACCACATGAAGGTGCTCGAGGAGACCGGTCGCGTCGACTTCGCCGGACTGGAGTCCCCGCAGCCGCTCGCACCCCCACCCGCGGCCTCCGGGGCACCGGAACCGACCGGGGACAACGCGAACAACGCGGACGCTTCCGCGAACCCGACCGACGGCGTGATCCCGACCGTGCCGGAGGGCACCAAGTTCACCCGCACCGCCGAGCAAGGCGTGTTCGGGGACAACAACGGTGTTTTCTTCGGTGCGATAGCGGTGCTCGCGCTCGCGCTGGTTGGGATGCGATTCATATCCCGTTCCAAGAAGACACGGCGGAAATCTCGCTCGTACTAAAAACGCACACCGAAGTTCAACCCGAACAACACGGCTAACCGCCGTCATCTTCACCATGCCGTTTTATCGGACTACACGAGGTGGCAAATGGCTTTTCACCGTAGGAAATCCACGATCTGGCTGACCGCCGCCGCAGCGGCGATGGCGCTGGTCGCTGGCGGTGCCGCGGTGGTGGCCATCAGTTCTTCTGATGGCGCCGCGCTCGCCGACGGTGCGGACAAGTCCCAGTTTGTCGACATCACCAAGGTGAAGCCGAACGTCAAGAAACCAAAGCCGGAGAACGACGCCACCACAGGTACGTTCACGGTCAACTGCGGCCGCAACGAGAACGGGCACTTCAACCCGGACAACTTCATCGCGCAGCCCGGTGTCCGCAACGGCGCCCAGCACCTGCACGACTACGTCGGCAACCTGTCCACGAACGCGGACTCCAACAACAAGTCGCTGCAGAAGGCCGGCACGACCTGCAAGAACGGCGACAAGTCCGCCTACTTCTGGCCCGTCGTGCGCATCAACGACGGCGAGGAAGAGGAAGCCGCGGCTCCGGAGGAAGAGCAGGCGCCGCCGAAGAAGGACGACAAGGCTCAGCAGGAAAAGGACAAGGCCGACAAGGCCGCTGCCCGCCTCGAGTGCCCCGACGTCGCGTCCCTGCTCCCCGAGGACGTGCCGGACGCCGCCCAGGCCGAGATCGACAAGGAACTCGCGAACGTCGAGAAGGTCACCGACGAGGCCGAGAAGAAGCTTGAGCAGACCAAGGCCCAGGACGTCGACAACGTCATCGTCGGCCCGACGCGTGAGAAGCGCGCCGCCATCCTGAACCGGATGATGCTGGCGTTCAGCCGCCAGGGCAAGCAGGCCCCCGACCTGAACCCCGCCGCCGCCTGCGCGGTCAAGGAAGCGAACGAGGCCGCCGCGCTCGACAACGGCGCCGAGAACAACGAGGCCCAGGCCGAGGGCGTCGAGAACAAGAAGAACCAGAACAACCCCGAGGAGAACGCGAACAACGAGCTCGAGGGCAACGAGGGCGAGATCCAGCGCCCCGAGGTCGTCGACCTGCAGTTCCGCGGCTCACCCACCGGCAAGGTCGTCGCGATGCCGAAGTTCCTGCGCGTGCTCTACGGCGACGCCAAGGTCTCGACCAACGGCACCAAGAACGCCAAGGACTCGTGGACCTGCACCGGCTTCGAGGACAAGGTGCTGATCAACAAGTACCCGATCTGCCCGCAGGGCTCGAAGGTCAAGCGCGTCCACGACTTCCCGAGCTGCTGGGACGGCAAGAACATCGACTCGGCGAACCACCGCGACCACATCTCGTTCCCGGACGCGAACGGCAAGTGCAAGAAGGGCACGAAGGCCGTTCCGCAGCTGCGGATCTCGCTGACCTACAACATCCCGCTGGAGATCCAGAAGGCCGGCCGGTACGCGGTGGACTCGTTCCCGGAGGAAGAGCACAACCCCTTCTCCGACCACGACGACTTCGCGAACGTGATGTCGCAGCAGATCATGAACCGCCTGGTCAACTGCGTGAACACCGGCAAGAAGTGCCGCGAGTGACGCTGAAGACCGTTTGACCGAAATCCCCCGGTGCACCTCCCGCGCACCGGGGGATTTTCGTTGCGCGGCAGCGAATCCGCTGTGTTCACGAGTCTGAACTGTTCACCGACGTGAACCTCGTACCGGGAAGATTGACGTAAAGGTATAGACCACTAACACTGAGCCCATGGTCACCCGTTCCTGCGCGGTGCTGATCGCACTGCTGGCCTCTCTCGTAGTACCGGTCACCGGTCAGTCCGCTTCGGCGGCGCCGGCGACGTTCGTCCACCCGGGAGTCGTTGTTTCCCGGCCACAGCTGGATTTCGTGCGCGCCAAGGTCCAGGCCGGCGCGCAGCCGTGGAAACTCGCCTACGACCGCATGATGGCCTCGAAGTACGCCGACCTGAACCGCACGCCGAAACCGAGGGCCGTCGTCGAGTGCGGCCCGGTCAGCAACCCGAACTACGGCTGCACCGACGAACGCGAGGACGCTCTCGCCGCCTACACCCTGTCGCTGGCCTGGTACGTGACGCGCGACAACAGGTACGCGGCCAAGGCGATCCAGATCATGGACGCCTGGTCGGCGACGATTCGCGACCACACCAACTCGAACGCCCCGCTGCAGACCGCGTGGTCCGCCTCGAGCTGGCCCAAGGCCGCGGAGATCATCAAGCACGTCTACGGAACCTGGCCCAACAGCGCCAGGTTCGGCACCATGCTCCGCGACGTCTACCTCCCCGAGATCCAGAACGGCCGCGCGAACACCAACGGCAACTGGGAACTCAGCATGATGGAGGCCTCACTCGGCATCGCGGTGTTCCTGGAGGACAGGGCGGCCTACGACAAGGCCGTCGGCATCTTCCGCACCCGCATCCAGGCGTTCATCTACCTGACCACCGACGGCGCACTGCCGAAGACGCCGCCGGGCAGCGGCATCGACACCCGCGCGGAGATCATCTCCTACTGGCACAACCAGTCCACGTTCGTGGACGGCCTGACCCAGGAGACCTGCCGGGACTTCGCGCACACCGCGTACGGGCTCTCGGCTGCCTCGCACTTCGCGGAGACCGCACGGCACCAGGGCCAGGACATCTGGGGCGAGATCCGGGAACGGATGCGCCACGCGTGGGGCCTGCACACCAAGTACCAGAACGGCGAACCGGTGCCCTCCTGGCTGTGCGGCGGCTCGTACAGCCGTGAGCTCGGCCCGACCCCGGAGGTCAGCTACAACGCGTTGAACACCAGGCTGGGCATCGCGATGGCGAACACCAAGCTCTACACCGAGTCCCATCGTCCACACGGGACCGACAACCTGTTCATCGCCTGGGAGACGCTGACTCACGCAGCCAACCCCAGCTAGGACCGACTAGCGTGCCCTCATGACCGAAACACCGGACGTGAAGCCACGCAGCCGCGACGTGACCGACGGCCTGGAGCGCACCGCCGCGCGCGGCATGCTCCGGGCCGTCGGCATGGGCGACGAGGACTGGGAGAAGCCGCAGATCGGCGTCGCCTCGTCGTGGAACGAGATCACGCCGTGCAACCTGTCGCTGGACCGCCTCGCGAAGGCGTCCAAGGACGGCGTGCACGCGGCGGGCGGGTATCCGCTGGAGTTCGGCACGATCTCCGTGTCGGACGGCATCTCGATGGGCCACGAGGGCATGCACTTCTCGCTGGTGTCGCGCGAGGTGATCGCGGACAGCGTCGAGACGGTGATGCAGGCCGAGCGGCTCGACGGCTCGGTGCTGCTGGCGGGCTGCGACAAGTCGTTGCCGGGCATGCTGATGGCGGCGGCGCGGCTCGACCTGGCGAGCGTGTTCCTCTACGCCGGGTCGATCCTGCCCGGCCGGGTCACGCTGACCGACGGCACCGAGAAGGAAGTCACGATCATCGACGCGTTCGAGGCCGTCGGGGCCTGTGCGCGCGGGCTGATGAGCCGCGAGGACGTCGACCTGATCGAACGCGCGATCTGCCCCGGTGAGGGCGCGTGCGGTGGCATGTACACGGCGAACACCATGGCCAGCGCGGCCGAGGCCCTCGGCATGTCGTTGCCCGGCAGTGCCGCTCCCCCTGCCACCGACCGGCGCCGCGACGGGTTCGCGCGCCGCTCCGGCCAGGCCGTGGTCGAGATGCTGCGCAAGGGCATCACGGCGCGCCAGATCATGACGCGTGAGGCGTTCGAGAACGCGATCGCCGTCGTCATGGCGTTCGGCGGCTCCACCAACGCGGTGCTGCACCTGCTCGCGATCGCGCACGAGGCCGGCGTCGAGCTCACCCTGGACGACTTCAGCCGCATCGGCGCGCGGGTGCCGCACCTGGCCGACGTGAAGCCGTTCGGGCGGCACGTGATGACCGACGTCGACCGCATCGGCGGCGTGCCCGTGGTGATGAAGGCGCTGCTGGACGCAGGTCTGCTGCACGGCGACTGCCTCACCGTCACCGGCCGCACGGTCGCGGAGAACCTCGCCGACATCGCGCCACCCGACCCCGACGGCCTCGTCCTGCGGGCGCTCGACAAGCCCATCCACCACACCGGCGGCATCACCATCCTGAAGGGCTCGCTCGCCCCGGAGGGCGCCGTGGTCAAGTCGGCCGGCTTCGACTCGGACGTCTTCACCGGCACCGCGCGGGTGTTCGACCGCGAACGTGCCGCGATGGACGCGCTGGAGGACGGCACGATCACCGCCGGCGACGTCGTGGTGATCCGCTACGAGGGCCCCAAGGGCGGGCCGGGCATGCGCGAGATGCTCGCCATCACCGCGGCGATCAAGGGCGCGGGTCTCGGCAAGGACGTCCTGCTGCTCACCGACGGCCGGTTCTCCGGTGGCACCACGGGGTTGTGCGTCGGGCACGTGGCACCGGAGGCGGTCGACGGCGGGCCCATCGCGTTCGTCCGCGACGGCGACCAGATCACCCTCAACGTCGCGTCCGGCACGCTCGACGTCGACGCTGACCTGGAGAGCCGCCGCGAGGGCTGGGCGCCGTTGCCCCCGCGCTACGAACGCGGCGTGCTGGCCAAGTACGCGAAGCTCGTCGGTTCGGCGTCACGCGGGGCGGTCTGCGACTAGACGCGCGGTGTCACGGAGCCTGGCCGCGGCGTGACCGCCCCGCGGCCAGGCGATCACCGTGGTGACGTCCGGCGCGTCGACGACGGGCACCGCGACGTGTTCCGGCCACTGCCAGGCGCGGCTGGAGGCGGGGATGACGAGCAGGGCCCTGCCGAGCGCCACGAGCTGGGCGAGCTGCGACTGGGTGCGCACCTCCGGTCCCGGCCCGTCCGGGTAGGTCCCGTCGAGCCGGGGCCAGCGGGCGATCGGCAGGTCCGGCACGTCGCGGACGTCCGCCATCGTGAGCTGATCACGTGCCGCGAGCGGATGCGCCGCGGGCACGATCGCGACCTGGCCCTCGGTGTGGAGGTCCTCGGTGTCGAACCCGGCGAGGTCGTCGAACGGGCGGTGCATGAGCGCCACGTCGGCCTGCCCGTCGCGGAGCCGGTGGGCCTGCTCCCCCACCTCGCACAGGAGGACCTCGACCGGCGCCGCGCCGGGTTCACCCGCCAGCGCGTCGAGGAGCACGCGCAACAGCTCGTGGGACGCTCCGGCCTTCGTCACGAGCACCAGCGGCCGTTCCGGGTCCCCCGCGCGGCGCGTCCGGCGAACAGCGGCCGCGACCGCGTCGAGGGCCGTTCTCGCTTCCCGCAGCAGCACCCGGCCCGCGTCGGTGAGCGCCGCGCCGCGACGGTCCCGGTCGAGGAGCTTGACGCCGAGCCGCCGTTCCAGCTGGAGGATCGCCCGGGAGAGCGGCGGCTGCGCGATCCCGAGCCGTTCGGCGGCGCGTCCGAAGTGGAGCTCCTCCGCGACGGCCACGAAGTACCGGAGTTCGCGGGTTTCGAGATCGTCCACGACCGAAGCCTAATACCCGGCAGGTATCAGAGCTTACTGAATCGATCTTGGACAGCGGGCGGGCGGCCCGCCGAGCATGGAGGCGTGAAGGACACGAGAACCGCGCTGGTCACCGGCGCGAACAAGGGAATCGGCTTCGCCATCGCCCAGGGGCTCGGCGCGATCGGCTTCAGGGTCGCGGTGGGCGCACGCGACGACGTCCGCCGCAAGGACGCCGTCGAACGCCTGCGCGCCAACGGAATCGACGCGTTCGGGATCGCTCTGGACGTCACCTCCGACGACAGCGTCAGGGAGGCCGCGGCGACGATCGAGCGACTCGACGTGATCGTCAACAACGCCGGCATCGGCGGGCGAACCGACGCGGGAGCGCAGGACCCTGCGACGCTCGACCTCGACGTCGTCCGCACCGTCCTCGACACGAACGTGTTCGGCGTGGTCCGGGTGACGAACGCGATGCTCCCGCTGCTGCGCCGCGCCACCTCGCCGCGGATCGTCAACGTGTCGAGCAACATGGGTTCGCTGGCGTTGCGAACCGGTCCGATCATGGCCGCGTACGCGCCGTCGAAGTCGATGCTCAACAGCATCACCGTCCAGTACGCGCGGGCGTTCGCCGACACGAACGTCATCGTGAACGCCTGCTGCCCCGGCTACGTCGCGACCGACTTCACCGGCTTCGCCTCACCGCGGACGCCCGAGCAGGGCGCCGCGATCGCGCTCCGGCTCGCCACCCTGCCGGACGACGGGCCGCGCGGCGGCTTCTTCGACGACGAGGGCGTCGTCGCCTGGTGAAAGGTCACCCACTCGACTGAATTGCTCGTGAGGGCGCGGTAACCCGGTCGGAGGGCACCCGAGATCGAGCTCACAGCGGCGGGTATTTCGCGTTTGCAAGCCGACAGCCAACGCGGAGGGACAGCGCGATGATCGATCAGACGCACGTTCAGGCCCTGTACGACTGCGACGTGATCGACAACAGGGGCGAGAAGATCGGTTCGGTCAAGCGGGTGTGGCTGGAAGACGGCACCGGCAAACCCATGTGGGCAGAGGTCCACACCGGACTGTTCGGCATGAAGGAGAGCTTCGTCCCGATCCAGCAGGGACAGGTGGCGGGTGGCGCGATCACCGTCCCCGTCACCAAGGAGCAGGTGAAGGAAGCGCCGAGCCTGCACACCTCGGGCGACCACATGTCCGACCAGGAGCAGGAAGCGCTCTACCGGCACTACGGGATGAGGATCCCGCAGGCCAAGACCGGCGAGCACGACCGGCTCGCCGGCCGGGGCCGGGGCACCGGTGACGCGGCAGAGGTCACGCTCTCGGAGGAGAAGCTCGACGTCGGCACCCGCAGCGTCGAGACGGGCCGGGTGCGGCTGGTCAAGCACACGGTCACCGAACAGCGCAACGTCACCGTGCCGGTGACGCACGAGGAGGTCAGGGTCGTCCGCGAGCCGGCGGAAGGCAGCACGGGCAAGGCGTTCGCCGACGAACAGGCGGAGATCACCCTGCACCGCGAGGAACCGGTGGTGCAGAAGCGCACCGAGGCCGTGGAGCGGGTGCGGCTGGAGAAAGACGCGGTCACCGAGCAGAAGGACATCAAGGGCGAGGTCCGCAAGGAACGCGTCGAGGTCGAACGCGACGACGAACCGCGCGGCCGCCGCTGACCGCGACGACCGCTTGCGGAACCACCAGCGAGCCGCCCACCACTTCCGCCGGTGGGCGGCTCGCTGGTGCCTTGGCCTAGTACAAGCTGTCGAGAACGTCCGCGTAGCGCTTCTCGATCTCGCGGCGACGCGGCTTCAGCGACGCGGTCAGCAACCCGTCCTCGACGCTGAAGTCGTGCTCCAGCACGGCGAAGCGCTTGATCGTCTCGTGCCGCGCGAGCTGTGCGTTGACGGACTTGATGGCGCTCTCGACCTCGTCGTCCGCGTTGGTCAGGCCGTTCGCGGTGTCCGGGTCGAGCGTCACGAGCGCGACGCAGTACTTGCGGCGGTCGCCGTGCACGATCACGTTGCTGATGTACGGCGACGCCGCGTTGATCATGCTCTCGATCCGGGTGGGCGCCACGTACTTGCCGCCCGAGGTCTTGATCAGCTCCTTCTTGCGGTCGGTGATCTTCAGCCGCCCCGCGTCGTCGAGCTCGCCGATGTCCCCGGTGTGCAGCCAGCCGTCGACCACCGACTCGGCGGTGGCGTCCGGCCGGTTGTGGTAGCCGCGCATGACGCCGGGCCCCTTGAGCAGGACCTCGCCGTCGTCCGCGATCTTGACCTCCATGCCCGGGATCGGCGGCCCGACCGTGCCGATCTTGATCATGCCCGGCCGGTTGAAGAACGACCCCGCGGACGACTCGGTGAGCCCGTAGCCCTCGAGGATCGTGATCCCGGCCCGCTCGAAGAACTCCGCGATCTCCCCGGCGAGCGGTGCCGAGCCCGACACGAAGTACCGGATCCGCCCACCGACGCGGTCGCGCAACTTGCGGTACACCAACCGATCCGCGAGCCAGCGCGTCGCGGGCCCGTGATCACGATCGGCCCACCGGAAGATCTTCTCGGTCAGCCCGCCCTTGGCCCGCGCACCCGCGACGATCCGCCCGTGGATCTTCTCGAAGATGCGCGGCGCGGCGGCCACGATCGTGGGCTTGAGTTCGCCGAGGTTGTCGACGATCCGCTCGACCTTGCCGTCGATCGCGGTGGGCACGCCCGCGGCGATCATCGCCATCGTCAGCACCTTGCCGAACGCGTGCGACAGCGGCAACCACAGGAAGTGCAGGTCGGTGGGCTGCAGAATGCCAAGGGACGCAATGGCTTCCGACGTCGTCAGCCAGTTGTCGTGGGTGAGCTCGACGCCTTTGGGCGTGCCGGTCGTGCCCGACGTGTAGATCAACGTCGCCAGGTCGCCGGGCGCGATCTCGCCGATCAACGCGTCGTAGTCGCCTTCGCCCCGCGGAATCGCGCCGAACCGCAGCACCTCGACGTCCGCGGGCATCAGTTCCGCGTGCTCGTCGGTCTCGACGACCACCATGCGGCTGCCGGAGTCGCTGACGATGTGCGCGACCTCGCTCTTCGTGCTGTTCGGGTAGATCGTCGTGGTGGCGCCACCGGCCGCGAGCACAGCGAGATCGGTGACGATCCACTCGATGCTCGTGCCGCCCATCAACGCGACCCGGTCCCCTTTGCCCAGACCGGCGCCCCGCAGCCCGAACGCCTCCGCGGCGACACGCTCCTGCAGCTCAGCCCAGGTGAGCGAGACCCAGCCGCTCTCGCCGCGATACCGCATCGCCTCGGCATCGGGCGTGCGGGCGACCCGCTCGCGCAGCAGGTCGGGAATCGACAGCGCCATTGCTCTCCCCTTCTCTGGAGCGTTGCTCCAGAGCGGTACTCTAACCCTCGTGGCCGACCGAAGACAGTCTCTCCTCGACGCGGCACTGAAGCTCGTCGAAGAAGGCGGCCTGGACGCCGTCACGATCGCGGCACTGACCGAGCGGTCCGGCATGTCGAACGGCAGCATCTACCACCACTTCGGCAGCCGCGCAGGCGTCTTCGCCCAGCTCTACGCCGACAGCTACGCCCGCTGCGTCGCCGCGATGCTCCCCGCCCTCGACGCACCGACGGCCTCCGCGGGCGTGCGCGCCGTGACCCTGAACTATCTCGACTGGGTCATGGCGAACCCCAGCAGGGCCCGCTTCCTCTACGCCGCACCGGACCACGCCGACCCGGCCGCCAAGATGGCGGAGTTCGCGCCGGTGCTGGCCTGGTTCCTCGACCGGATGGCGTCCGGCGAACTGCGCACGGTCCCGCCGTGGGCGTTGGAGACCGTGGTGATGGGACCGGCGCACGAGTCGGTGCGCCGGTTCCTGCTCGGGGTGTTCGACCTGGCCGAAGCCCGCGAGATCGTCGCGGACGCCGTCTGGGCCGTCCTGAAGCCCTGACTGGCCGTAGAACACATGTTCGATTATCCTGCGATCCATGCGCCAGGGATCCCTGTTCGACCTGGACGCGGAGCCGGAACTGGCCCCGCTCGACCCGCGCCGCACCGAACTGGGCCACGGCGCGTGGATCGACGTCCAGCCAGGCTGGCTCGCGGGCGCCGACGCACTGTTCGACCAACTCGTCGACGAGGTGCCGTGGCGCGCCGAACGCCGGCAGATGTACGACAACGTGGTGGACGTGCCGCGTCTGCTCTGCTTCTACAGCGGTTCGTTGCCGTTCGGCGTCCTGACCACAGCCCGCTCAGCGCTCTCGGCCCACTACCTGCCCGAGCTGCACGAGCCCTTCACGACCGCCGGTCTCTGCTACTACCGCGATGGGCGCGACAGCGTGGCGTGGCATGGCGACACGATCGGTCGCGGGCAGACCGAGGACACGATGGTCGCCATCCTGTCCGTCGGCACGCCGCGGGCTCTGTTGCTGCGGCCGCGCGGCGGCGGTGAGACGCACAAGTACGCGTTGGGGCACGGGGACCTGCTGGTGATGGGCGGCTCGTGCCAACGGACCTGGGAGCACGCGATCCCGAAGACCGCGAAGGTCGTGGGGCCGCGCATCAGCATCCAGTTCCGCCCGCACGGCGTCAGGTAGCAGAACGGCTCTCGCGGTCTTTGGCCCACTGTTCGAGGGCCTCCGCCGCATGGTGCTCCCCCAGGTGACGCAGGTCGATGGCAAGGTTGCGGGCGGACCTGAGGGTATCGGGGTGGTCGTCACCCAGTACCTGACGGCGACGACGAAGAGTGTCCTCGTCCAACTCCCGCGCCTTCGCATACTCGCCCAGATCCGACATGAATCCGGCAAGGTTGCTGGCCGACATGAGGGTGTCGGGGTGATCATGACCCAGCACCCGATGGCAACGACGAAGAGTGTCCTCGCCCAACTCCCGCGCCTTCGCATACTCACCCAGATCCGACATGACTCCGGCAAGGTTGTAGGAGGACATGAGGGTGTCGGGGTGATCATGACCCAGCACCCGACGGCAACGACGAAGAGTGTCCTCGTCCAACTCCCGCGCCTTCGCATACTCACCCAGATCGCGGAGACTGCAGGCCAGGTTGGTAGCCGATCCAAGGGTGTCAGAGTGATCATCACCGAGCACCTGGCGCCGTCGCTGAAGGTTCTCCGCGTTCAACTCCCACGCCTTCAGGTGTTCTCCCAGACCGCGGAGATCCAAGGCAAGGCTGTTGACAGCTCGGAGAGTGGAAGGGTGGTCGTCGCCGAAGTCGCGACGACTGCGTTGGACGAGGCCCTCGTCCAACGCCCGTGCTTTCGGATACTCCCCGACGTCTCGAAGGGAAACAGCGAGATTGTCGACGTAGATGAGAACTTCGCGATCGTCGTTCTCCCCGTGAGGACCACTCAGGTCGTATGCACGTTGGGCGAGATCCAGAGCCTGACGATGCTGACCGCGAGCACGCAGATACACAGACGTGCGACCGAGAAGCCACGCAACCTCCGACGCGAGGAGAGTGCCCCGATCAGGTGCGGTGGCAGTCAGGGCATGAGGGAGCAGCCGATGCCAGACGGGCCACCCAGACGGGTTGTTCCACGGATCGCGAGGAACGACCTCGCTCAAGAGGCGCAAAGCAAGAGCGGGCCATCCGGCGTCCGGCGCGGACACGGACGAACTGTCGTGCACCGCGTCTCGCAGCAGAGCGGCGGGAATGCGGTGCAGGAGGATGCTGCCGGGTTCGACACGAGCCAGCGCCCGGCGCTTGAGGCCGTGCAGGGTCGAGGCAACGGCAAGGGGGTCGGCGGCGACGGTGGCCAGCGGCTCGGGCAGCACGTCCGGGTGATCGGTGATCAACGTCAGCGGAACGGGTTCCGGCGCCAGCCACGCCATCAGGTTCAGCAGCTGCAACCCAGCCGGGTCGCCGGCGGCGAGAGCCTCGAAGGCGACCGACCACGACGCCGCCACCGACAGTCGGCCGCCCACGGTGTTCCTGTTGGCGAAGTCATGACCCAGGAGCTCGACAGCTCGGGTCTCCAGGAGCTTCAGGTAGCTGTCGGGGGTCAACCCGCCGTCCGCGAGCAGAGCGGCAGCCTGATCCAGCGCGAGCGGCAGGTGTCCCAACGCCTCTGCGAGCCGTCGTGCATCGGCATCACCGAGGCCCACGACCCGTTTCCTCAGCAGCGCGGCGGATTCCTCCGGCGAGAACACCGTGACCTCGACCTGGGTCGCCACGTCCTGCCAATCCGGGCAGCGTGACGTGATCAGCACCCGAACCGCACCACCCGGCAGGAACCGTGCCAGGTCGCCGGGCGACTCGGCGTTGTCGAACACCAGCAGCGACCTCGGGTGGTTCTTCAGGTGGCCCAGCAGTCGTGCGAGAACCACCTCGACCGGCTCACCCGGCACCGCCAGCCGCAACGCCTGTGCCAGGTCGGTCAGTTGCTCCGGGATCAGCTCAGGACGCTCCGCGGAGATCCACCACCCGACGTCGTACTCGCCGGCGAACCGGTGGGCGTACTCGATGGCGGTGGTGGTCTTGCCGACTCCGCCCATCGCGTGAAGTGCCCTGACCACCGCGGGACCGTCACCGGCCAGCGTCTGCCGCAACTCCGCCAGCAAGCCCTCTCTGCCGGTGAACGTGGCCGGGCGGCTGGGCACGTTCCACACGCGCGTCACGACTCTGCCCGCCACGGCGGTCTGCGGGCGGTGCAGGGTGGTCAACGCGTGCAGCACCGCTGTCTCAAGTCCGTCCGGCGAGGACACGAAGGCCGTGGTCACGCCGCTGTCCTGCAGCCGCCGCCGGAAACCCTCCTGCAGCGCCCCGTGCTCAGGGTCGCGGAACAACCCGCCAGGTCCCTCCGCGTCATCGTCGAGCACGAACACCAACCGCGGCAGCCCCAGCTCGCTCGCCACCTCGAACTCCAGCTCCGTGTAGGACAGCTCGGGCCGGTCCCGCACCGGCGACCCGTAGCGGAACCCGGCGATGAGCACGTACACGTCCGCGCCCGTCACCGCCTCACGGCACACCTCCGCGGGGGCTTGGTCGCGCGCGGCGAAGTAGGCCATGTCGGTCACCGCGTCGCCCGCACGGTTCACCGCCGACTCCACAGCCGCCACGAACGACTTGCCCGCCGGATACCTGCGCAGCTCCGAGGTGTGACTGATGAACACCCGCCGGGGATTGCCGTCCGCCATGCCCTCTCAGATCGTTTGAGCCGCCCGGATTGTTGCAATTCCAAGCGTGCAGGCATCAGCGGACTCCAGCGCGGACCGCGGCGCCGGACCACCGGGCGTCGGAGCGCTGGAACTGCACTGCCAGACGTTGCTCGACCCGTTCCAGTCCCACTACCTGCTGGTCTACACCGCCACGCCGGGCAGCGAGAGCTACGAGAAGCTGCAGCTGCTGTCCGTCATCGGAGCCGCGCGCCGACGGGCTGAGCACGGCGGCAACCGTGTTCAGCACCGCCGGCGACCAGCGGTCCTCAAAGGACAGAAGGCGTCAGATCACGTCCACGAACACCGGGTTGGCGTAGAACCAGAGGTCCGCCCAGGGGTCCGAGTTCGCGATCTCGTCGACCATCGGGTCACCGGACGAGGTGAGCCGCTTGCCGTCGCTTCCCCGCAGCCGCAGGTAGAACGACCGCTCGATGTTCTTGAAGGTGTGCGTGAACCGGATCTTGCCCGTGCGCGGCACCTCGAACGTCTTCGCGACCGCGGTCTCCGGCGCCAGGAACCGGTCGCGGTCCGCGGACGGGCCGGTCACCGGGCCCGAGATCAGGTCGACCTTGGCCAGGACGGGCCTGGCGCCCGCGAAGTTCGGGCCAGAGGCGCGGTCGATCTCGATCGTGACCTCGACGTCGCCGCCGCGGCGCACGAACGTCCGCCCGCCCAGCGTCACGCCGCGCAGGTCGTCGCGGGAGCGCACGCGCAGCTCCAGGCCGTCGATCAGGCGGCCGTGCACGGTCAGCACCTTGCCGGACTGCAAGCCGCGCATGATGTCCACATAGGACTTCGACCGGGCGCCGACGACGTTCGCGCCGTACTGGCCGGGGAAGAAGTCGCCGTAGCCGGTCTGCTTGACGCCCGAGTCGATCGGCGCGCCCTTCGAACCGGTCGTGGCGTAGTCCTGCTTGCCCGGTGTGAGGGTGTCGCCGAACACCTGGTGCACGTCCGAGTTCGCGGTGATCCACCACGGGCGTCCCTCGGCGAGCAGGGAGTCCCACAGGCCGCCGACCTTGGCGGTCATCCAGTCGAAACCGCCGTGCGTGCGGTAGGACTCCAACGGGTAGCCGGGGAACGACTCCGGTCCGGGGGCAGGCGTGTCGTAGTAGCCGCGCGCACGGCCGGGGCCGCCCGCGGACTTCGGCATGCCGGCGGCCTGGTGGCCGGGCGCGCCCTCCATGCCGACCGCGACGCCGGGGGCCGCGTCGCGCCAGCCGCGGATCTCGTGCGGGCTGTCCACGCCGCGCCGGGACGGGTGGTTCGCGAACATCAGGGCGATCTCGGTCCGTCCGGACAGGACCTGCGCCTCCAGGTACCGCAGCGCGGCCAGGGCGAGAGGTTCGCCGTTGCCGGCGATGCGGCCGTCGTAGGACAGCTCGAACGCCTTCAGGATGTCGACGGTGTGCTTGCCGGGCGGCATGAACACGGTGGCGTGCTCGGCGCCCGGGATGTTCCACTCCAGGCCCTGGTAGACCAGCACGTCGCGCTGCGACCGGCGGACGCGCTCGATGTCCGGCGTGATCTGGTCGATCGAGAACTTCTGGTGCGCGACGCCACCGTGGTCGGTGATGACGATCCAGTCGAGGCCGAACTCGTGGGCCTTCCCGACCTGCTGCGCGATCGTGTACTGGCCGTCGTCTGAGTACTGGGTGTGGATGTGGTGGTCGCCGGAGTACCAGCGCTCACCGCCGCCCCACGGGTTGACGGGGACGTGGGCCTCGGCCTTGCCCGTGCCGACGGCGACCGCACCGACGGCACCGGCCGCGATGCCCAGGCCGGCGAGGAACTTGCGGCGCTCGACCGACGACGGCCGGTCGTCCCCGGGGTCGAGCCAGCTGCCCTCAACCGGCTCTACCTCGTGGTGGTGGTGCGTGTGATCACCGTGCGAGTGATCGTGAGAGTGGGACATGGGCAGATCTCAGCCGGTCAATCTGTCGTGGCAAACGAACGGCTCATGAACGCTTGTACCGGGAATTTCATTCACAGCGCCCGGATCATTGGGCTTGGACGGCCAGCAGAGCGAGATCGTCGTGGTCATCGCGGTCGAGCCACTTGAGCACGGCCTCCTCGCAGTGCCGGGCGATCTCCTCCGCGGACAGCCCCTTGCACTCCTTCAGCACCGCCCGCAGCCGCTGCTCGCCGAACAGCTCGGTGCGGTCGGTGTGCGCGCGGGCCTCGGTGAAGCCGTCGGAATACAGCACCAGCGTGTCCCCCGGCGCCAGCGTGATCTGCTCGCCGGAGAACCGGACATCGGACAGGATGCCGACAATCGCACCAGGAGCGCTCACCTCCTGCACGGTGCCGTCCGCGCGCAGGACCAACGGCACGGGATGCCCGCCGGACGCGAGCGAGAGCCGCATGCCGCCGGTCGACAGCGGCACCATCTCACCCACGACGATCGTGGTGAACAGCTTCGAACCGGTGGCGCGCAACGACGTGTTCAGCAGGTGCAGCAGCCGCACCGGGTTCGTCTCGACCAGCGACAGCGCCTGCAACGACTGCCGCACACGTCCACTGTGGACCGCGGCTTCCAGGCCGTGGCCGCAGACGTCGCCCAGCGCGAACGTCGCCGAACCGTCCGTGCGCGGGTGCACGTCGTAGAAGTCGCCGCCGACCAACGCGCGTTGGTGCGCCGGGATGAACACCGAGGCCATCGACACGCCACGCACCTCGGGCAACGGCAACGGCAGCAACGCCGACCGCAGCACGTCGATCGTCCGCTGCTGCTCGGTCAGCTTCGACGCGGACTCCAGCGCGACGGCCGCGTGCTTGCCGAACAGCCGGATGCGCTCGACGTCGTTCGGCGCGAAGTCACCCTGGCGCAGCACGACCAGCGCGCCGCCGACGCCCAGCGGCACGGCCAGCGCGCAGCCGAAATCTTCAGGTACTCCCCAGCTACCTTCACCCAAAGAGGTGATCCTGGTCAGTGTGGAGGTGCCCGTCAGCACCTCGGAGATCGAGGTCGCCCGCCGTGGCGACCGCAAGACCGTCGGTTCCCCGCCGCCGCACCGCCACCACTCCAGGCGATCCCGCGTCGCGGGCACCACGGCGACGCAGTGCTCCCCCAGCAGCTCCGCCGCGAGCCGCACGATCGTCTTCAGCGTCGCCTCGCGCGAGGTTCCGCCGGCGAGCCGCAGATGGGCGTGATCGAGCGCGGAGTCCGTGAAGTACCAGGCACTCCAGCCCTCGCCGAGGTCGTGCTGGCGGCCCGCGACGTGCATGTCGAAGTGCCCGCCGAGGCCCAGGCGGGGGAACCGCGCGGCGGCCGCGGCGTTGCGCACGCGGACCACCCCGGCGGGGTCGACGACGAGGACGGCTTCGCGGAGCCCGTCAACCAGGCGCTGCCAGCCGTCGAGGTCGATCCCCACGGCGCTGCTCATCCGGTGTTGTCCAGCGCACTCGGCCGAATCATCACGGCCTCCTGCGGGTAGTTGGCGTGCATCGCGGCATCAAGTTACCTCGCTCCCAACCTAACGTGGCAGGCTTGGCTGCGACCACCGAGGCACGGAGGCTTGGAGTGACCACGGCCAACGAAGAGACGGACGCGACCCTCGAACGGGTTCTCTCCGCCATGAGAGATCTGCGTGACGGCAACTTCCGCCGCAGGCTCGTGGTGCCGGGGAACGGGCCTCTGTCGGCCCTGGCGGACGTGTTCAACGAGATCGCGGAGCGCAACCAGTGGCTCGCCGGTGAGCTGGGCCGGGTCCGGCAGGCGGTCGGCCAGGAGGGCAGGCTCACCGAACGGGTGGCGCCCGCGGGCACCGCCGGTGGCTGGTCGCTGATGGCCGACTCGGTGAACGGCCTGGTCGAGGACCTGGTGCGGCCGACGAGTGAGCTGAGCCGGGTGCTCGCCGCCGTCGCCGAGGGCGACCTGACCAAGCGCATGTCGGACCAGACGCTGCGCGGTGAGTTCGCCACGCTCGGGTCGACGGTGAACGGCCTGGTCGACCAGCTGTCGTCCTTTGCGGACGAGGTCACCCGCGTCGCCCGCGAGGTCGGCACGGACGGTCGCCTGGGTGGTCAGGCGAAGGTCCCCGGCGTCGCCGGCACCTGGCGCGACCTGACCGACAACGTCAACTCGATGGCGAACAACCTGACCAACCAGGTCCGCAACATCGCCCAGGTCGCGACCGCGGTGGCGAACGGCGACCTGACCCAGAAGATCACGGTCGACGTCTCCGGCGAGATGCTGGAGCTCAAGAACACGCTGAACACGATGGTCGACCAGCTGTCGTCGTTCGCGGACGAGGTCACCCGCGTCGCCCGCGAGGTCGGCACGGACGGCAAGCTCGGCGGCCAGGCGAAGGTGCCCGGTGTCGGCGGCACGTGGCGCGACCTGACCGACAACGTGAACTTCATGGCGGAGAACCTGACCACGCAGGTCCGCAACATCGCTCAGGTCACCACCGCCGTCGCGCAGGGCGACCTGACCCAGAAGATCACGGTCGACGCCCGCGGCGAGATCCTCGAGCTCAAGTCGACGATCAACACGATGGTCGACCAGCTGTCGAGCTTCGCGGACGAGGTCACCCGTGTCGCCCGCGAGGTCGGCTCGGACGGCCGCCTCGGTGGTCAGGCGCAGGTCCCCGGTGTCGCCGGCACCTGGCGCGACCTGACCGAGTCGGTGAACGTCATGGCGAACAACCTGACGACCCAGGTCCGCAACATCGCCTCGGTCACCACCGCCATCGCGCGGGGCGACCTGACCCAGAAGATCACGATCGACGCCCGCGGCGAGATCCTCGAGCTCAAGACCACCATCAACACGATGGTCGACCAGCTGTCGAGCTTCGCCGACGAGGCCACCCGCGTGGCCCGCGAGGTCGGCACCGAGGGCCGGCTGGGCGGTCAGGCGACGGTGCCCGGCGTCGCGGGCACCTGGCGCGACCTGACCGACAACGTCAACTTCATGGCGAACAACCTGACCAACCAGGTCCGCAACATCGCGCACGTCGCCACCGCCGTCGCGAACGGCGACCTGTCGCAGAAGATCACCGTCGACGCGCGCGGCGAGATCCTGGAGCTCAAGTCCACGCTGAACGTGATGGTCGACCAGCTCAGCTCGTTCGCCGAGGAGGTCACCCGCGTCGCGCGCGAGGTCGGCACCGACGGCCGCCTGGGCGGTCAGGCCCGCGTGCAGGGCGTCGCCGGCACGTGGAAGGACCTGACGGACAACGTCAACCTGATGGCGGACAACCTGACCAACCAGGTCCGCAACATCGCCGCCGTCGCCACCGCCGTCGCGAACGGCGACCTCTCGAAGAAGATCACCGTCGAGGCGAAGGGCGAGGTCGCGGCCCTCGCCGAGACGCTGAACGGCATGGTCGACACGCTGCGCGCGTTCGGTGACGAGGTCACCCGTGTCGCCCGCGAGGTCGGCACCGAGGGCATCCTGGGCGGCCAGGCGCGCGTGTCCGGCGTCGCCGGCACGTGGAAGGACCTCACCGACTCGGTGAACTTCATGGCGGACAACCTGACCAACCAGGTCCGCAACATCGCCCAGGTCACCACGGCCGTCGCGCAGGGCGACCTGACGAAGAAGATCGACGTCTCGGCCCGCGGCGAGATCCTCGAGCTCAAGACCACCATCAACACGATGGTCGACCAGCTGTCGTCGTTCGCGGACGAGGTCACCCGTGTCGCCCGTGAGGTCGGCACGGAGGGCAAGCTCGGCGGCCAGGCCGAGGTCGACGGCGTGGCCGGCACCTGGTCGAAGCTGACCGACAACGTGAACCAGCTGGCGTCCAACCTGACCACCCAGGTCCGCGCGATCGCCGCCGTCGCCACCGCGGTGACCGCGGGCGACCTGACCAGGCAGATCACCGTCGACGCGTCCGGCGAGCTCGCGGAGCTCAAGGACAACGTCAACCAGATGATCGCGAACCTGAAGGAGACCACCCGCGCGAACCGCGAGCAGTACTGGCTCAAGACCAACCTGGCCCGCCTGTCCGGCCTGATGCAGGGCCACCGCGACCTGCGGGCGCTGGCGTCGTTGATCATGAGCGAACTGACGCCGCTGGTCAGCGCCCATCACGGCGCGTTCTTCCAGGTCCAGGAGGACGACGACAGCAAGCAGACCCTGGAGCTGACCGCCTCGTACGGGTTCCGGCTGGACAACGCCCGCTCCACCCGCGTCACGATGGGCGAGTCGCTCGTCGGCCAGGCCGCACTGGAGAAGAAGACGATCCTGGTCACCCAGGTGCCCCCCGGCTACCTGACCGTGTCGTCGGCGCTGGGCGAGTCCGCGCCGGTCAACCTGGTGATCCTGCCGATCCTGTTCCAGGGCGAGACCCTCGGCGCGATCGAGCTGGCCTCGCTGAACACGTTCACCGACGTCCACCTGGACCTGCTGGACCAGCTCAAAGAGGCCATCGGCGTCAACGTGAACACGATGCTCGCCAACTCCCGCACCGACGCCCTGCTGGTCGAGTCCCAGCGCCTCACGACCGAGCTCCGCGCCGGTTCCGAGGAGCTGGAGGACCGCGCGCGTCAGCTGCAGACCGCGTCGAAGTACAAGTCCGAGTTCATGGCGAACATGTCCCACGAACTCCGCACGCCGCTGAACTCGCTGCTGATCCTGGCGAAGCTGCTGGCCGACAACCTCGACGGCAACCTCAACGCCAAGCAGGTCGAGTTCGCCCGCACGATCCACTCGTCCGGCTCCGACCTGCTGCAGCTCATCAACGACATCCTCGACCTCACCAAGGTCGAGGCGGGCCACATGACGCTGCACGAGGACCCGGTCCGGCTGGACGAGCTGGTCCGCTACGTCGAGACCCTCTGCCTGCCGCTGACCGCGGAGAAGAACCTCGAGTTCTCCGTCCGGGTGGACCCGAACGTGCCGGAGACCCTGCGGACCGACGAACACCGCCTCCAGCAGATCCTGCGCAACCTGCTGTCCAACGCCGTCAAGTTCACCCATGACGGTGGCATCCGCCTGCACGTGCGCATGGACGATCCGTCCACAGTGGCGTTCGACGTGCACGACACGGGCATCGGCATCCCGGCCGAGAAGCTCGCGGTCATCTTCGAGGCGTTCCAGCAGGCCGACGGCACCACGTCGCGCAAGTACGGCGGCACGGGTCTGGGCCTGTCCATCAGCCGGGAGCTGGCCCAGCTGCTCAACGGCGCCCTGCGGGTCCGCTCCGAGCCGGGCATCGGCTCCACGTTCACCCTGTGCCTGCCGCTCGGCAAGCTGATCTCCGACACCGTCGTGCTGCCGGAACCCACCCCGATCGTGGCGGCGCCGCCGGTGCTGGCCTCGTCCGGCTCAATGCGCTTCCACGGCGAAAAGGTGCTGGTCGTCGACGACGACCTGCGCAACGTCTTCGCCCTGACGAGTGTGCTGGAGCTGCACGGCCTGGAAGCGATCTTCGCCGACAACGGCATCACGGGCGTGCGTGCGCTGGAGCAGTACGACGACGTGGCCATCGTCCTGATGGACATCATGATGCCGGAGCTGGACGGCAACGCCACGATCTCGGCCATCCGCGCCATGGAGCGCTACGCGGACCTGCCGGTGATCGCCGTCACAGCGAAGGCCATGAAGGGCGACCGCGAGAAGTCACTGGCCTCCGGCGCGACCGACTACGTGACCAAGCCGGTCGACACCGAGCACCTGATCCGGTTGATCGCCTACTACCTGGGAGTCTCCGCGGAGGCCTGAACCGCCAGATCCACCGTGTCGTGCAGGCTCAGCACCCCGGCCACGTCCGCCAGTTCGAACAACCGGCGGACCGGCCCCTGCACCGAGGCGATCCGCAGCTGACCTCCGGCGTCGGCGAGCTTGCGATGCCACTCCAGCACCAGTGCCAGCCCGGTCGAGTCCATGAACTGCAACCCGGACAGGTCCAGGACGGCGTGCGTCCCGGTCACGTCCGAATCGAGCCGTGCGGCCAGCACGGGGACGGTGTCGATGTCCAGCTCACCGGCGACGACGAGCACTCGCCATCCCCGCTGGACCTCGCTGCCGACGTTGAGCTCCATCGTCGCCGTTCCTTCCGCCACGCCCGACTCGTGCGACCCAAATCGTGCAGCACGACGTCCGACCATGCGACCACCGGGGGGCTGAAAGATCCGAACGACGCGCCGGATGTGCGACGATGCGCCTTGTGTTGAACGACCCACTGGCAGAGGTGCGGGTGATCCTGACCGCCGAGGGCGGGTCGTGCGCTCGTGCACGTCAGGTGGTGCGCGACGCCGCTGCCTCGTGGGGCCTCTCGGAGGACCTCACCGACGACGCGCAGCTCGTGGTGACCGAGCTCGTGTCGAACGGGATCGATCACGGTGAGGGACCGATCACACTCTCCGTGAGCAGAAAGCCCGCCGGCATGCTCGTCGAGGTGCACGACGAGTCTTCGAAGCAGCCTCAGCTCAGACCCGTGGACCCCAACAGTGCGAGGGGGCGCGGTATGCAGCTGGTTCAGGCGCTGAGCGTGCGCTGGGGCATCATTCCGGACGGGCGCGGAAAAGTCGTGTGGGCCGAGTTGGAAGCCTGAGAACGGGTACTTCAACCCGTATGACCGCCACCCCGCCTGACCCCGACCCGGACCGCACGCCAGGGCTGGAGCCCGGTGGCGGCGTGCGACCGGGAGACACCCCGCCGGAGTCCGGGCAGACCTCGGGTCTGTCCCATCGCGAACGAACTCCGCCCAAGGCGACCACCGGGCGCGTTGTGATCGCGATCATCCTGTTGTTCGCCGTGCTGGTGGCCGCGATGCTGCTGACCAAGGCCTTCCTGCTCGGCTAGTTCCGTGACTCGCGGGGACGTGCCTGGAAGAACCGGTTCAGGTTGTGGTCCTCACCGCGAGACGCGTACGGTCGGTCCGGACGGGAGTCCTTATGAACCAGCTTCGACAGAGAACTACCTACGTCCAGTCCATCCCGATCGTCGCTCTCACCGGCGAGATCGACATGATGTCCTCGGCGCCGGTCAACAGCAGGCTCGCCGAGCTGCTCGACCGCAAGCCGCCCGCGCTGGTCATAGACCTGCGGGAAGTGCGCTTCTTCGGGTCCGAGGGCATCCGCACGCTGGTGGAGACCCAGCACCAGGCCGACGAGCTCGGCGTCAAGTTCGGCGTCGTCAGCGACAGCAGAGTCGTGTTGCGTCCCCTGGAAATGACGGCCGTGGACCAGCTGCTGCTGTTGTTCAGCGACGTGAACGACGCCGTGACGGCGCTGCGCGGCTGCGGAGCGGGCTAAGCCGCCGAACGGCGCCCGCGCGACCGCTCCACGAGATCCAGCAGCAGGCCTTCCTTGGTGGACCAGGGCGAGATGTCCACCACCTCGTGTCCCGCGACCATCATCAACCCCTCCGCGACCACCGCGCCCGCCAGTGACTGCTGGGCCCGGTGCCGCGAGATCCCCGGCAGAGCGGCACGTTCGCGAACCGACAGCTTCGCCAGCCGCGGAATCCACTTCTCCAGGTCCTTCAACCGAAGCTGCCGCGGCGCGTACGGATCGGTGCGCGCTCCGGCCAGCCGGGCGAGTTGCTCGAACACCTTGGAGCATCCCACCGCGCGAGCGCTCTCATCGCGCGGGAAAGCCTTGGAGATCCGGCCGTGGACCTCGGCTCGCATGTCCTGCACGGTCAGCCCGGACCTGGTCAAAGTCCTTGCCCCCAAAGGCAACGACACCGCGAACTCGGGTTCGGCGCCGGATCCGGCCGCCAGCTCCACGGTGCCACCGCCGACGTCCAGCACGACCATCGGACCGGCGCCCCAGCCGAACCAGTGCCGCGCCGCGGTGTACGAATAGCGTGCTTCTTCCTTGCCCGACAACACTTTCAGCTCGACGCCGGTGCGTCTGTGCACCTTGCGCATGACCTCGTCGACGTTCGTGGAGTCACGCACGGACGAGGTGGCGAAGGGCAGGAAGGGAACGTCGCCCGCCTTCTTGCGCGCGGCGAGCACGGCGGCGCACAACGACTCGATGCCGTCGCGGCTGATGGCCCCCTCGGAATCCAGTTCCCGGTCCAGCCTCAGCCGGACCTTGTGGGACACCAGCGGACGCATCAGGTCTCGTTCCACGACCACCAGGTGTGCGCTGAAGCACCCGACGTCCAGAACCCCGACCGACATCCGCCACCTTCCTTCACCGAATACTTTTTACCAAGTGTTCTTCACCTCATCGGCACCCATTCTGCGGAACTTGGCCACCGAACAGGCAATCCGGGCCTGATGAGATGCGTTACAGTCGCCCGATGTCACTGGCGGAGATCCCTGCCCTGCTCGAAAACGCCCTCGGCAAGGCACAACGCGGCGTGATCGTGCTGGCAGTGGACGGCCTCTCCTCGGACGTGGCCAAACAGTCGTGGCTCTCCGCCTCCATCTCCACCCTCTCCTCGACGATGCCGACGACGTCCGCGACGGCTTTGCTGACCGCGCTGACCGGCGCTCCGCCCGACGTCCACCGCGTGCCGGGAACGGTGTACCGCAACGGATCCGGCCTCGTCCACGCGATCAACGGCATGCCCGCGATCCCGGACCTGCCGACGGTGCTCGAACGGCACGGAGCCACCGTCCTCGCCCGGGAACTGGACCTGCTCGAAGGCACGTGGGCGCACGCCCTCCTGCGAGGGTGCAACCGGATACCCGCGCCCCCGCGGCACAAACTCACCGCCCAGGCAGAGGACCCGCCGCTGCTCGTCGCGAACGTCGTGGCCGACCTGGACAAGGCCCAGGACAAGACCCGGCCGGACGCCAGGTTCCTCTGGACCTACGTCAACATCGACGACCACGTGCACCGCCACGGGTACGACGAATCGGTGCACGAGGCCATGCTGCGCCTCGACGCGCACGCTTCCCGTTGGGCCGCACAGGGTTGGACCGTCGTCGCGCATTCGGACCACGGTCAGGTCGCCGTCGATCCCGACCCGGAGCTCGTCGAGGCCTGGGACGCGATCGTGCGCGAGGAGTGCGTGATCCCGTCGGGCGGCGCGGGACGAACCCGGTGGCTGTACCCGAAGGCGGATCGCCTGGAGGCCGTTTTCGACCGCGTGGCAACGACTCTGGGTGCGACGGCCACCGTGCACCACGCCGCCGACCTCGGTCTGCCGCAGCCGGAGGCCGGTCCGGTCGTCGCGGTCGCGGCCTCGCCGAGGTTCCCGATCCCCGATCCGTCCGCGAAGTTCGAGCACGGTGGCCTGAGCCGCGACGAAATCGACGTGCCCTACGCGGTCTGGCAGGCCGTACAGTAAACGCGTGCGCATCGAAATCTTAAGCTCCATAAGCGAAATCGATGCTGCCGATTGGGATTCGGTCGTCACCGACGGCGGCGCACCGGTCTTCTACCAGCACGCGTACATCAGCGCGTACGAGCAGGCGCCGCTGACGAATGCCGACGGGTTCGTGTACCTGGTGCTGCGCGACGGCGACAGGCCGATCGCGGTGATCCCGGCCTACCTCCAGTCGGCGGCGAATCCGTTGCGCCGCCTGCACGAGGTCTACCCGGAGGCACTCGGCCAGCCCGCGCTGCTCAGCCACACCTGGCACTGCTACGACGCACATGTGCCGGGCAAGACCGAGGTCCTGCCGACGCTGCTGGACGCCATGACCCAGGTCGCGTCCGCCATCGGGGCGCGGTGGTGCGGGTTCGTGAACGTCCAGCGCGGCAACGCCCTGTCGCAGGCGCTGCGGGCGGCCGGCCTGCCCGCGCGCCACCTCACGGACAGGTGGGTCACCGACCTCACCACCTACGAGCACTACCTCTCGGGACTGGGTCTGCGCGCGAGAGCGAACCTGCGGCGCAACGAGCGAAGATCGAGGGACGCGGGCGTCACGGTCGAGGTTCTCCCTGTCGACCACGCCTCGCTCGACGAGATCACGCCGCTGTGCGTGAAGACCGCGAGCCGTTTCGAGAACAACGGGTACTACCCCGGCTCCACCTTCACGAGGTTCGTGCGGGCACTGGGCGACCTCGCGCACGTGATCGAGGTGCGGCAGCGCGGAAAGCTCGTCGCGGCCGGCATCTGTCTCACCGACGCCACCCGCTTCCACACGTGGACGTGCGGCGTCGACTACGCCGTCGACGGCAGCTACAGCCCGTACGGCGTGCTGTTCGCGGAGTCGGTCAAGCACGCGATCAGCCTCGGCAGGACCACCCTCGAAGGCGGCAGGGGCAACGCCGTGTTCAAGAAGCGGCACGGCCTGCGCCCGCACCCTCTCGACGCCGTTCTGTTCCAGGTCTGAGGACCGAATTCGTTCACCCTTGTGAACAATTCATTTTACAACGTCGGAATCCTGCGAGTTCATGTATCTGATTCGCCTGACATCAGGCCTTTAGGCCGGTCAGCGGCCTGCGACAAGGCGAAGGAATCAATTTTGACTTCCCTTTACAGACCTTGATCGGATCTGGCAGGGTGACGCCGGGCGCAAGGACATGAAAGGGACTGGACGGTCTCGTGAATCTGTCTCGACGCACCCTTCTGGCGTCTGCCGCGGCCACTCCTCTGCTCACCGGAGCCGGTGTCGCGCTCGGTGCCGGGGAAGCGGCTGCCTCCCCCGCCAAGCTCCGCGCGGCGCTCGACTACGGCAACACCAAGCTGAAGGCGGTCGCACCGGGCATCACGTCGTTCCCGGAGATCACCCGTGCCGAGAAGTGGACCTACGTCGCCGACGGCGGCTGGATCGGCGGTTTCTGGCCGGGCACGCTGTGGCTCGCGCACCTCGACAGCGGCGACGCCCAGCTGCGCGCGCTGGCCGAGGCCGCGAACGACCGGCTGGCTCCGCGCCGGCTCGAGCCGCGCGACCACGACCTGGGGTTCCTCTTCTACCCGTCCTGGGTCACCGCGTACCGGCTCACCGGCGACACGAAGTGGCGTGACGGCGCGATCGACGCGGCGAACACGCTGATCCAGCGCTGGAACCCGGTCGGCAGGTACATCCGCGCGTGGGGCCGGCTCGGCACGCCGGGCAACGCGGGCCGCGTCATCATCGACACGATGATGAACCTGGACCTGCTCGCGTTCGCCACCGAGCAGACCGGCGACCGCAAGTTCCTCGACATCGCGATCGCCCACGCCAGAACCACTCAGACGCACTTCGTCCGCCCGGACGGCTCGACCCCGCACGTGTTCGACTTCAACCCGGACACCGGCGCGGCGATCGGCCCGAACACCGTGCAGGGCTACAGCCCGACCTCGTGCTGGGCGCGCGGTCAGGCGTGGGGCATCTACGGCTTCACGACGATGTACCGGCGCACGGGCCTGCGGGAGTTCCGCGACACCGCGCGCAAGATGTCCGACTTCGCGCTGTCGGTGCTCACCCCGGACCACGTGCCGGTGTGGGACTACCGCTCGCCGCTGGGTGCCAACGACATCAAGGACTCGTCGGCGGGCGCGATCATGGCGTGCGGCCTGCTCGACCTGTCCAGGGCGACCGGCGGCGACCGCTACCGGGAGCGGGCGCTGAAGATCCTCGACGGCTTGACGAGCACCTGCCTCACCACGAGGTCGACGCGCGCGGAGGCGATCATGGCGCGTGGCACCCGCAACCGGCCGGCCGAGGACGGCGTCGAGGTCTCGCTGCCGTACGGCGACTACTACCTGTACGAGGCGATCCTGCGCGTGCTCAAGCCCGCGCAGATCGCCAAGGCCATCGGCCTGTAGCTCTTCTGGCGTCTGCAAGTACTACCAACACCCCCTGTTGGTAGTACTTGCAGACGCCGTTACTGCTCGACGACGCGTGCCGTGGGGCCGTTCGACCAGGTGGCTTCCAGCCGGGAGAGGCGGCCGGCGGCGTTGCGGAAGTTCACCACCAACGGGCCACCGGGCTGCTCCACGGACACCGACCACCCGTCCGCGGGTGTGGCCGACAGCGCCTCCACACCCGTTGAGCGGTACCGCACCACCACGTCACCACCTCGCAGGTGGAACGCGTGGACGTAGGAGCCGTCCGACTGCCATTCCCCCTCCTGGAGTTGAGCCGAGGTGGGACGCGCATCCGTACTACTGGGAGGAACCGGAACTGACGAACTGACCACAGGAGGCCTGGTGGACGAGGGCGTGACAGGCGGCGTGCTGATCGGGGGGCCCGCTTCGGGCACCGCAACGCTGATCGACGTGATGGTCGGCATCGGCAGGACACCTGGGCCCGAAGTGGCGTCCGCGGCGCCCACACCGGCCACGGGAGTGGGTTCCATCGCCGACCGGATGCCGAACCACGACAGGCCGACGGCCACAGCGGTCACCACCGCCCAGGCGGCGAGGTATCCGATCGACCGTCTCACTGCGGCAAACCTCCTGTAGCGGCTCATGGCATCAGTGCTGCTGGTCGAGGACGACCCGGTGGTGCGGGCGGCGATCACGCGCGCCCTCACCGGCCAGGGCCACATCGTGCACGGTGTCGCGCTCGCGATCGAGGCTTTGCGCGAAGTCACCGCCAACAACTACGACGTCGTGGTGCTCGACCTCGGGCTCCCCGACCTCGACGGCGGTGACGCGCTGCGGATGATCCGAGGCGTCACGAACACCCCCGTGGTCATCGCGACCGCCCGCGACGACGAGGCGGAGATCATCCGCCTGCTCAACGCGGGCGCCGACGACTACCTCGTCAAACCGTTCTCCAGCGAACACCTCGAAGCACGCCTGCAGGCGGTGCTCAGAAGGGCCAGGGACAGCAAGCAGCTCGTCATCGGCGGCCTGGAGATCGACGTCCAGCACCGCAGGGCCAGTGTGGACGGACGAGAGCTCTCGTTGACCCACAAGGAGTTCGAACTGCTCTCCTTCCTCGCCGCACGCTCCGGTGAGGTGGTGCCGCGGGCCGACATCCTCGCCAGCCTGTGGCCGTCCACCCGCGACGACCAGACGCTCGACGTCCACCTGTCGTGGTTGCGCCGCAAGCTCGGTGAACGGGCCGCGCAGCCGCGTTACCTGCACACCGTGCGGGGTGTCGGTGTGCGTCTGGTCGCACCGAGATGAGGCGGTCACTGGTGCTGGTCGCTCTCGCGGCGACCAGCATGGTGGCGCTGGCCTTCCTCATCCCACTCGCTCTCGTCGTCAAGAACGCGGCGTACGAGCGCGCACTCGGCGAGGCCGAGAAGCAGGCCAACGCGCTCATCCCGGTGCTGGTGATCTCCCAGAAGCCCACGGACATCCGCCAGGCCATGAGAACCACTCAGTACGGCGCGCAGCAGCGGCTCGCCGTGCACATCGCCGTTCCGGCCGGCACCTACGGCACTTCGCACATCACCGGCGCCAACCTCGAGGAGGCGCGAAACCTCGCCAGGGCGTCCACGGTCGAACGGCCTGATGGCATCTCCTATCTCCAGCCGCTGGCCACCAGTGCCAGCGGGGTCGCGATCATCGAGGCGTTCGTCCCGCACGAACAGCTGACCCGCGGCGTGATCGGCACGTGGTGGTTGCTGGCCGGGGTCGCGGTCGGGCTCGTCGCCGGGTCGGTGTTCGTCGCCGACCGGCTGGGCGCGCGGGCCGTCAAGGCCACCCGGCGGCTCGCCGAAGGGGCCCGCAGGATGGGCCAGGGCGACCTCACCGTCCGCGTGCCGGTCAAGGGACCGCCGGAGCTCGCAGAGGTCGGCAAGGCGTTCAACGCCATGGCAGAGCGCGTCCGGCACCTGCTCGCCGCCGAACGCGAGGTGGTCGCCGATCTCTCGCACCGCCTCAGAACGCCTCTCACGGCCCTTCTCCTGGACGCGGACACGCTCGGCAGGGGTCCTGGCGCGGACCGCGTCCGAGAGGCCGTCCAGGGCCTCGAGAGGGAGGTCGACGAGATCATCAAGGCGGCCCGTTCCGGCCTGCAGCCCGACGACACCGGTGCCGACGCGGCGAGCGTCGTGCGCGACCGGCTGGTGTTCTGGTCCGCGCTCGCCGACGACCAGGAACGACCCTGGACGATCCGTGGCGCCGATCGGCCCGCACACGTGCCGCTCGCCCGCACCGACCTCGCCGCCGCGCTGGACGCGTTGCTGGGCAACGTCTTCCGGTACACGCCGGAGGGCACCCGGTTCGCCGTGACGCTGGTGCACCAGGCCGACCTGGTCGCGCTGGTGGTCGAGGACGCCGGTCCCGGCATCGCGGACACCGAACAGGCCGTGCGACGCGGCGCCAGCGGTGGTGGTTCCACCGGGCTGGGGCTCGACATCGCCCGCCGCGCCGCGGAAAGCACGGGTGGCTCTCTCCACGTCGACCGCGGGCCGCTGGGTGGGGCGCGCGTGCAATTGAGGCTCCGGAGGCTCTAGGGACCGTTCCCCGGCCCTGGCAGGGGGATGCAGGGCCGGAAAAAGAACACCGCCGGCGGCGTTCGGACCGTGGGATGGGTCCGACGCCGCCGGCGGGCACCAGCCGGCTGCGCGGCACCGCTGCCGCACCACCGAGCTCCGAGCAGGAGGAAGGAACCCGATGAGCAGTGCGCGCTTGCCTTCCCACACCGGTGTAACGAGGTGGATCAGCCGGGGCTCTCGGCGCCGGGTGTGGGGACCGGTGTATTCACCTTGGTCTGTGTGATCGTTTTTCTGATCTGACACGAAGTTAGCCCACGGCCCGCCGTCGCCAATCCACCGTTCAGACGATTAATCCGTTTTAAATATATTTAAGTTCGCCCGGTCGGCTGTCCGCGCCTTAAGTCCATTTAAGATAACGTCACTGCCACTCCGCCGCCATCCATCCCCCGAAATGGAAGGCGCCTCATGCTCAGTGTGATGGCAGCTACGACTTTGGCACTGTCACTCCTCGTCGCCCCCGAGGCGTCGAGCGCCGCGGATGTTCCTCCCGGAAAAATCACCGTCGACGTCGTGACGGTCAACGGTTCGGGTTGCCCCGCGGGAACAGCCGCCGTCGCGGTCTCCGACGACAACACGGCATTCACGGTGACGTACAGCGACTACACGGCACAGGCCGGTGCCGGTTCGACACCGACGCAGTTCCGCAAGAACTGCCAGCTGAACCTGCGCGTGCACTACCCGCAGGGCTTCACCTTCGGGATCGCGAAGGCCGACTACCGCGGGTTCGCACAATTACCCAGAGGCGCGAAGGGCGTCCAGAAGGCGAGCTACTACTTCGCGGGCCAGTCCTCGACGGTGGCGAGCACGCACAACATCGCCGGCCCCAAGACCGACAACTGGCAGTTCACCGACACCACCAACGTCGCGGAGATCGTCTTCGCACCGTGCGGCATGGTGCGGCACCTCAACGTGAACACCGAGGTCCGCGCGTTCACGAACACCTCGAACCAGCCGGCGTTCGTGTCCATGGACTCGACCGACGGCAGCGTCAACACCCGCTACCAGTTCGCCTGGAAGCGATGCTGAACGAATTTGATCACTGAGTGCTCCCGGCGCTCTACTCACAGTGAGTGCCGGGGCCTCTACCCGTGACCCGGACGTGACTTTTGACGGGTGAGTCAACCAGGCCATTGCTTCCCGCGTATACCCATGTAGATTCCCGCACACCGCGACGGCCATTCGGGTGACCGTCGCTGGATCGCGCGCCGCACGCGAACGGAGGCTGCATGCCGGTGAACGCCCAGACTGCCCAGGTCGACGACCTGACACTCATCGCGTTGCCCACCGCGGTGAACTGCGCAGATCTGTTCGTCCGCTTCACGCTCGGTGAATGGCGGCTCCGCAACATGATCGGCGAGTGCTCGGCCGTGGCTTGCGCCCTGGTCGAGGCCGCAATTGAATCCGCCGACCCCAAAACGTCACGACTGATCACACTCCGGCTGCGGCTGAGCGGCGACTACCTGGTGGTCGAGCTCGAGGCGGCCAGGTTCACGATGCCGCCCACCTCTCCTGACCTGCGCACCGGCGAGCTGCAACTCGGCAACGGCGTGAAGCTGATCTGGTGCGAGCTGCAGCTGCCGACCGGCGTGAACGCCAACGCCGTGCCGCTGCCACGGCGGGAGAAGCGCCGCTCCCCCGCGGCCGAGGCGCTGGGCGACGAGCCGGACGTCGATCCGGAGCTCATCCAGCGCATCCTGTTCGGCCTCGGCGGCTCGATGGGCAACGGGAACCAGCGCTAAACCGCTTCATCTCGAGTTTCACCCACAAGGGCGCATCCATCCGTGGATGCGCCTTTGTCGTGCTCGGGGGTTCACAGGTGTGGACGCTTCACGAATTGAGTTCCACATCCCAGACGCCCAGTACTCCGTTCGAGGCGTGTTACATTCGGGCGAGGCCTGGACCATCAGGTTTCTGAATGCCGTTCTTTCGGTACGGGCGGAAATTGACCGACGCAGGCCCGGACCCGCCCATTAGTGCGGTAACCGATCCAACACAAATGGTGACAAATGGTCGATGCGCATTCACCTGCACTAACGATGGGCCATGTTGCTCTGGTTGGCGGACGTTCGTTAACACCCTTTCCGATACGGTCTCGTACCACGCCGCCCGACATGTCCTGCACATTCGGAAAGGTGTCCCATGATTAGCACGTTGGCTGCGGCCGGCTTGGCTCTGTCCACCATCGTCATTCCCCCGGTCGCGGATCCGCCCCCGACGGGCCAGATCACCATCGACGTCGTCACCGTCAACGGCTCCGGCTGCCGCATCGGCACGGCCGCCATCGCCGTCTCCCCGGACAACAAGGCGTTCACGGTCACCTACAGCGACTACCTGGCCCAGGTCGGCCCGCAGGCGAAGCCGACCGATTTCCGGAAGAACTGCCAGCTGAACCTCAAAGTCAACGTGCCGGGCGGGTTCACCTACGGCATCGCGCAGGCCGACTACAGAGGATTCGCACACCTGGAAAAGGGTGCGAAGGGAACACAGAAGGCCAGCTACTACTTCCAGGGAATGTCCGACAACGACCAGCGGTCGAAGACCTGGAGCGGCGCGATGAGCGACAGCTTCCAGGTGACGCACAAGACCGACATCGCGTCCATCATCTACCACCCGTGCGGCGCGAAGCGGAACTTCAACATCAACACCGAGCTCCGCGTGGACAAGGGCACGTCGGACCCGAAGAAGACCAGCTTCATGGCGATGGACTCGACGGACGGCTCGATCGAGACCATCTACCACTTCGCGTGGAAGAAGTGCCCCAAGTAAAAGTGCCCCCGAATGAAGGCACTCAGGCAGAAGTACCCCCGCTGAACGATTGAGCAGGCCCTCGCACGGCAAGGCCGAAGCCCCCGCGTCTACGGGCTTCGGCCTTGCCGTTTCTGCTGTCTTCGGTTCGACTGCTTCTGATTCGGCTGCCGCGGATCAGATGTTCTGGTTCGCGAAGCCCTTGGTCGCAATCTTCGACAGCATTCCCTGCCACACGGAGCTGCTGGTGTGCGGGTCACCCGTCACGCCGAGCGCCGACTTCAGGCCGTTGAAAGCGCTCTGCGTGTTGGGGCCCCAAATACCGTCGATCGCCAGGCCCGATGCGCGGAAGTTGTTGCAGGTGCCCTGAACGAACTTGGTGTCGGCCTCGGAATCCTTGAGCACGCGCACCGGCATTCCACCGAAATCGGCGTGGATGTGGTCGCGGTGGTCGGCGTTGTACCAGCCGTCGAGCACATAACGGAACCGGCGGCGGCACACGGCCTCCGTCGCGAGGTAGCGCTTGCGCAGCGCCGCGGTGCCCGACGCGTGGTGCTGGTCGAGCGGCGAGGTGACGTTGCCGTTGGACCAGCGCACGTGGTCGAGGTCCATCGCGGTGCCGGCGCCGTGCTGGCCGGGCTTGTCCACGTAGAAACCGGCGGAGACGATGTAGCTGATCGAGCCGTAGCTCGACGAGAGCGAACGCAGGTCCCGGATCCACGCGACGAGCGCGTTGTAGAACGCGTCGGTGGCCTGCCAGTTGCGCACGGTCGTGTTGCCGCGGTTGGAGCGCCAGTAGTAGACGGGCGTGCCGTCGATCTTCTGGAACGTCATCATCGCCAGCGCGCCGACCTCGGCGGCCCGGATCTCGGCGTCGGTGTGCTGGTCGTTGCCGTGCTCGTTGGGCTGGGCAGGAGCCGCACCGGCGAGCCCCGGCGCGATGGTGGACAGGCCGGCGAGACCGGCGACAGCCGCCGCGCCCGTGACGAAGCCGCGCCTGCTGACGTTGTTTTCGAACACCCCAGTTCTCCCTCTGTGTCCTAGCCGGAGCGGACAGGAGGAAGGCCTGTCTCACGAACCGGCGCGAGGCAGTCTAGGGATCATGCCCAGCCCGGGGAATCCGGGCTGAGCTGGGGTTTTCCGTTCTCTTTACCGCGCGGCCGACGCTAGCCCGCACCGCCGAGCACGCGGATCAGGTTCTTCTCGGTGTCGTTGCCGAGCTTCTCCAGGGCCAGCTTCGCGACCGGTGCCCCGAGCTTCGCGAGGCCGTTGAACTCGACGTGGGCGTGGTAGCCGATCCGGGTCGTGCCGGGCGCGGGTCCCGCGGTGATCGAGATGTCGTCGGTGGAGGTGGCCGTGTCGTTGCGGCCGACGAACTGCAGGCCGTGGGCGTCCTCGCGGGTCAGTTCGTAGACCAGCTCGGTCTTGCGGCCGAGGAACGTCGACACGTTGCGCCAGCGCGAGCCGACCTCGACCGGCCCCCCGTCGAGGCGCGTGCAGGTCACCGTGCCCGGATCCCACTGCTCGGCGCGGGAGAAGTCGCGCAGGTACTCGACGACGCCCTCGGGCGGGGACGCGACGGTGAACGCGCGCTCGACGTCGACGCCGGACACGTGCGGCGAGTTGAACGCCTTCGGCGCGAGGTGGATCCGGTACGTCTCAACGAGTTCCGCCTGGCCGGCCGCCCGCTGCAGCAGTCGCTCCAGCCGTTCCGCGTCGACGGCCCCCAGCGCCTGCAGCGCCCGCCACATCGCGGACTTGCCCTCGATGCCGATGCGCAGCGTCTCCAGTTCGAGGACGTCGCTCAGCGGCGAGCGGCCCAGCAGCCTGCCGTTGAACTTGAGCCGGCCCGCCTTCTCGGTGAGCCAGCCGATCGCGACCTTGTGCGGGCGCTGCTCGACGCCGACCTCGGTCATGACGTCGAGCAGCTCCTTGCGATCGGCCTCGATGTCGTCCGCGAGGATGCGCAGCTCGGGGTGCGTGCGGCTGATCCGGCGGGCGAGTTCGGTGCCCGCCATCGCCCCGGCCAGGTGGTCGTTGAGGTAGATGCTCAGCAGCTCCGTGTTCACACCGGGCGGTTACCCCGCGCCGAACCCTACGAACCGGCCGGACCCAGCTGGTAGCCCTGGTTCCACAGCGTCTTGATCACCAGGCCGAGCGGCGCGATCCGCCGCCGCAGCCGCATGATGTGCAGGTGCAGGGCGTTGCTGGTGTCGCCGTCCTTGGTGGGCAGGCAGAGCAGCAGGTCCTCGCGCGAGGCCAGCGACCGGAACCGTCTGAGCAGCTCGGCGACCAGGGCGCGTTCGGTGGGCGAGAGCACCACGGACCGCGTGCGGAAGCGCAGGATGCCGGACATGTCCAGCTCCGGCACGGCGTAGCGCGCCGCACGGGCCCGCAACATCGCGATGCGCACAGCGAGGTCCTGGTGCGGCACCGGAGCGCGCACCCAGTCCTCCCGCATGTCCGTCAGGACCGGCGCGGGCACGTTCTTCTCCAGCACCAGCAGGCACAACGTCCCGCTGCGCTGGCACGCTTCCCGGGTCGCCGCGTCCAACGGCCACCGCACCACCTCGACGGGCAGTTGGTTCACCAGGTTCGACATGCGTCCACTTCCGTTTGTCCACCACGGAGAGCACCAGCCGACCCAATGCCGTGGCCGCGGCACGGGCCGTGGCCCTGGCCTTCGGCTTTCGTGGACGGTAGCCGCGCCTGCTATTACCGCTCTATCGCATGCATCGGCTCCAGAATGATCGGCTGCGTGCGGCGGCCGGTGACGAGGTTCCAGCCCCACTGCGTCAGCACCGCGATCCGGTTGCGCCACCCGACGAGGAACGCGATGTGCACGACCAGCCACGCCGCCTTGCCGATGATCCCCTTGAGCCGCAGCTTCTTGATGTCCGCGACAGCGTCACCAGGCGAGATGGTCGCCATCGTGCCGAGATCCAGGTACCTGAACGGCTTGGTCTCGCGGCCCTGCAGGCGTGCCTTGATCACGCGGGCGACGTGGTGGCCCTCCTGGAGCGCGGGCTCGGCGATGCCCGGCAGGTCCTTCAGGTTGACCATGTCGCCGATCGCGTAGACGTCGCGGGCGACCGAGCAGTCCGCGGGGTTCACCAGAATCCGGCCCTTGCGATCCACGTCGGTCTCTGTTGCCTCCGCGAGCTTGCGGGCCAGCGGCGAGGCCTGCACACCGGCCGCCCAGATGATCGTCCGCGCCTCGACCCGGTCGCCGTCCCTGGTGGTGAGGCCTTCCTCGTCGATCGACTCGACCATGGCGTTGGTCATCACGGTCACGCCCAGCCGTTCCAGCTTGACGCGGGCGTGCTCGCGCAGTGGCGCGGAGAACGGCGGCAGCACGTGCGGCACCGCGTCCAGCAGCGTGATCCGGATGTCGCGCGGGTCGATCTCGCGGAACTGCCCCTTCAACGCCCTGCGCGCCAGGTCGGCGAGCTGCCCGGCCAGTTCGACGCCGGTCGGCCCGGCACCGACCACGGCGAACGACAGCCACTGCTTCGGATCGTCCGCCACCGCGGCGGTCTCGAACGCTCGCAGCAGCTTCGACCGCAGGTCGACGGCCTGTTCCAGGGTCTTCATCGGCGGCGCGGACTCGGCCCAGTCGTCGTGCCCGAAGTAGCTGTCCCTCGATCCGGCCGCCACCACGAGCGTGTCGTACTCGACGTTCTTCGTCGTGCCGTCCGGCAGGTCGACGTGGACGCGCTTCGCCTTCGTGTCGAACCCCGTGACCTCACCCAGCAGCACCCGCGCGTTGCGTTGTTTGCGCAGGATCGCCCGGAACGCCGGTGCGATGTCTCCGGCAGGTAGCAACGCCGTCGCCACCTGGTAGAGCAACGGCTGGAACAGGTGATGGTTGGTGCGGTCGATCAACGTGACCTCGACGTCCGCGCGCTTCAACCCGCGCACGACGCCCAGCCCTCCGAACCCGCCGCCGACGACGACTACCCGGTGCTTGCCCATGGATGTCGCATACCCATTCCACCCGCCGGGTATCCGGCCGCCATGACCACCACCGCTGACCAGTCGCTCTGGCTCTCCGCGCTGCCCACGACCCCGCGCCCACCGCTGACCGGCGAGCACGAGTTCGACGTCGCGGTGGTCGGCGGTGGCATCACCGGACTGACCACCGCGCTGCTGCTCAAGCGCCGCGGCCTGCGGGTCGTGGTGCTGGAAGCCGACCGGGTGGCGTCCGGCGTCTCCGGCAACAACACGGCCAAGGTGACCGCCCTCCAGTCCACTGTGTACTCACAGATCCGGCGGACGCACGGTCTGGCCGCCGCGACCGACTACGCCGCGGCGTCTCTTGCCGCCGTCGCCCAGGTCGCCGACCTCGTGAAAACCGAAGGCATCTCCTGCGACCTGCGCCGCGCCCCGGCGGTGACCTACGCCTACACCGAGTCGGAGGTCAGCGACGTCGACCACGAGCTGATCACCGCCCGCCAGGTCGGCCTGCCCGTGCGCGCGAGCGTCGACGGCGACCTGCCGTTCGAGGTGCACGCGGCCGTCCGGCTGGACGACCAGATCGCGCTGCACCCGGTGAAGTACCTGCTGGGTCTCGCCGCCGCGATCGACGGCGACGGCAGCGCCGTCCGCGAACACAGCCGCGTGCTCGACGTGTCCGGCAACCGAGTGTCCACAGCGGACGGACAGGTCGAGGCCGCGAAGATCGTGATCGCCACCCACTACCCGACGCTGGACCGCGGCCTGTACTTCGCCCGCCTGGAGCTGACCCGCGCCTACTGCGTCGCCGCCCGCGTCGCCACCCCGCCGACCACCCTGGCGATCAGCACCGGCAGCCCGTCCTGGTCCATCTCCGCGCACGAGGACAAGCTGATCCTGGCCGGCCAGAGCCACCCGACCGGAAAGCCGGCCGTGGAACCGTTCCGCCGCCTCGAAGACTTCGCACGAAGGCACTGGCAGGTGCAGGAAGTCACCCACCGCTGGTCCGCTCAGGACCCGACGTCCTACGACCACCTGCCGATGATCGGCACCTACACCCCGGGCAACGACACGATCTTCACCGCCACCGGTTACATGAAGTGGGGCCTCACCAGCGGCACGTTCGCGGCGTCGTTGCTCGCGGACCTGGTCACGGGCAAGCCGAACGACCTGGCCGAACGCTTCAGCCCGCACCGCTTCTCGCTGAAGTCCCTGCCGGAACTGGTGAAGAAGAACGCGGAGGTGGCCGTGCAGATGGTCGGCGACCGGGTCGTTCCCGCCGACGCCACCTCCAGCGAGAACCTGCCCCGCGGCCACGCGCACGTGATCCGCGACGGCCTGGGCAAGACCGGCGTCTACCGCGACGAGGACGGCGACCTGCACGCCGTCTCGATGCGCTGCACGCACCTCGGCTGCCTGGTGCGTTTCAACGCGGCCGAACGCAGCTGGGACTGCCCGTGCCACGGCTCGCGCTTCGACGTGGACGGCGAGGTGCTGGAGGGGCCTGCCACCAAGCCCCTCCCCCGCCGCGAACCCCGCTAGTGGCCTGAATCGCTGATCCGCGGCCAGCTGGGTGGCGTCTGCAAGTACCACCAACCGAAGATCATCGAGCATCTAACTACACCCAACCAGCTTGTCCGCTCCGGCGGCCACGAACCGTGGAACCGCTTGTTGGGTGTAGTTAGATGCGATTTGATCAAGAGTTGGCGGTACTTGCAGACGCCGTTCAGCCGATCTGGACGCGGCGCAGGGCGCTAGTTCTTGGCCACCAACGTCAGCACGTCGTACTTGGCGACGGACTCGCCCTTCTGGTTCGCCACGTCCGCGTCCCAGCGCACCTCGCCGTACTCCTGGTCCTCGCGAGGCGTGATCTGCTTGACGGTCAACGTCACCGTCAGCGTGTCACCGGGGAACGTGGGCGTGACGAACCGCAGGTTCTCCAGCCCGTAGTTGGCCAGCACCGGCCCTGGCTCCGGCGAGACGAACAGGCCCGCGGCGAACGACACCACCAGGTAGCCGTGGGCGACCCGGCCGCCGAAGAACGGGTTGGCCGCGGCGGCCTCCTCGTCCATGTGCGCGTAGAACGTGTCGCCGGTGAACGACGCGAAGTGCTCGATGTCCTCCAGCGTCACCTCGCGCGGACCGGCCACCACCGTGTCGCCCAATCGCAGCTCCGCCAACGTCTTGCGGAACGGGTGCACCGAGTCCTCATTACGAGGCGCGCCGGTCACCCAGCGGTTCGTGATGGCGGACAACGCCTTCGGGCTGCCCTGCACGGCGGTGCGCTGCATGTGGTGCAGCACGCCGCGCATGCCGCCCATCTCCTCGCCACCACCGGCCCGGCCGGGACCACCGTGCACCAGCATCGGCAACGGCGACCCGTGCCCGGTCGACTCGCCCGCGTCGTCGCGGTCGAGCACCAGCAAACGTCCGTGCCACGGCGCCACACCGATCACGACGTCACGCACGAAGTCGGTGTCCGCGGAGACGATCGACCCGACCAGCGAGCCGGCACCCCGAGCCGCCAGCTCGACCGCATCGTCAACCGAGTCGTACGGCATCAGCGTCGACACCGGCCCGAACGCCTCTACCTCGTGCGGCTGCACGGCGTCGGCCGCGGCGCGCAGCAGCATCGGCGACATGAACGCGCCGCGCTCGGCGTCGGCGTCCACAAGAGACAGAGTGCCGTCGCCGTAGACGACCGAGGCGTTCTCCCGCAACGCCTTGAGCGACCGCTGGACCTCCTCGCGCTGCTCCAGACCGGCCAGCGCACCCATCTTCACCGACTTGTCGGCCGGGTTGCCGATCACGACCTCGGCCAGCTTCGCCGCCGTCGCCTCCGCCACCGCGTCCATCAACGAGGCCGGTACCAGCGCACGCCGGATCGCGGTGCACTTCTGCCCGGCCTTGGTGGTCATCTCCGACACCAGCTGACCCACGAACAGGTCGAACTCCGGCGTCCCCGCCACCGCGTCCGGCCCGAGGATCGAGCAGTTCAGCGAGTCGGCCTCAGCGTTGAACCGCACGGACGACCGGATCACGGCCTGGTGCGTGCGCAGGTGCTGGGCGGTCGAGGCGGAGCCGGTGAAGCCGACCAGGTCCTGCGGCGTCAGGTGGTCCAGCAGATCGCCTGCCGACCCGCAGACCAGCTGCAGCGACCCCTCCGGCAGCAACCCGGACGCGAGCATCAGCTCGACCAGCTTCTCGGTCACGTACGCCGTCTGCGAGGCGGGCTTGATCAGCGACGGCACCCCTGCGATGAACGCGGGCGCGAACTTCTCCAACGGCCCCCACATGGGGAAGTTGAAGGCGTTGATCTGCACCGCGACACCGTGCAACGGCGTGCAGATGTGCTGGCCGACGAACGTGCCGCCACGCCCCAACGGCTCCACCGGGCCGTCGACGTAGACCTTGTCGTTCGGCAGCTCGCGCTTGGCCTTGGACGCGTACCCGAGCAGCACGCCGAAGCCGCCGTCGATGTCGATCCACGAGTCCGACCTGGTGGCGCCCGAACGCGCGGACAAGGCGTACAGCTCGGCCTTGTGCTCCTTCAGGTACAACCCGAGAGCCTTCAGCAGCTGCGCGCGCTGGTGGAACGTGAGCTCGCGCAACGCGGGGCCGCCCACCGAACGCCCGTAGGCCAGTGCGGCGCCCATGTCGACGCCCGCGGACGAGATCCGGGCGATCTCCTCACCCGTCACGGCGTCGTGCAACGGCGCGCCCTCCACGGAAGGCGTGTGCCATCCACCCGACACGTAGCTGCGCAGCAAGCTCATCGAGCCAACCCTTCTCACGCTGGGCCGGCGGGTCCGCGCCGACCTCGTTCCCGCACGGTAGCAGTGGATAGGATGATCACCATGAAGCTCGGCGCCGCCGTTCCTGTCCTCAACGAGTGGCGGTTCCTGCCCGCGGTCGCGGGCCAGTTGCTCCAGGTCGTGGACCGGCTGGTGGTGCTGCGCGGCACCCGTGCCCAGTCCGGCGCGCCCACCACGCTCACACCGGTCCCGCCGCTCGACCCGCGGATCGAGGTCGTCGAGGCGGAGTGGCGCAGCGAGCAGGACACCCGCAACGCGGGCCTGGACGCGCTGGCCGACTGCGACTGGGTGCTGTGCCTCGACTCCGACGAGATCCTGCTGGACGCCGACCTCGGCAAGCTGGTCAATCTCTGCGAAGCGGATGAGCACTCGGCGATCAGCGCCCACCTGCTGACGTACTGGAAGACCATCGAGCACCGCGTCGAGCCGCCGGAGAACCTGACCGCCCCGATCGCGGTCCGCAAGGGCGCCCGGTTCACCGGCACGCGGTACGTCGACGCCGAACCGCACTTCTCGGACATCTGGCTGCGGCACCTGTCGTACGTGCGCACGGACGCCGAGCTGCGGGAGAAGCTGCGGCTGTTCGGGCACGCCCACGAGATCGTCCCGGACTGGTACGACAAGGTCTGGCTCGGCTGGGACGCCGACCACGACCTGACGGACCTGCACCCGACGCGGCCACCGGTCTACCGGCAGGCCGTCCACGACCCCGACCCCGAGCTGCGCCGGGTCCTCGAACGCCACGGCGTCGACCTCGGCGAGTTCAGGGCCTGAACAACGTCTCGCAGTGGTCGGCGAACGCTTGCGCCCGGCGCGTCAGCGGTCCGCCACCGGCCCATCCCAGCACGACCGGGGTGGTGGGCACGGCGTCGCGCAACGGCACGGCGACGACCTCCAGCCCTTCGTACGACGAGCTCACGGCAGGCTGCTGGACGGTCATCGAGTAACCGATCCCGCGCGCCACGAGCGACCGGGCGAGCTCGAAGCTGCGAGCCCGATGAGTCACGACCATCTCGACGCCAGCGGCCGCGAACACCGAGCGGAAGTAGCGCTCGCTCGGTGAGACGTCGAGCAGGATGAACGGGTCGTCCGCCAGCTCGCGCAACGCGACCGCACGGCGTCGGCGCAGCCGGTGGCCGGTCGGCAGCAGGACCTTCGGCGCCTGGTCGTACAGCGTGCGGAAGGCGATGCCGGGCAGCAGGTCCTGGTCGTAGAGGAACGCGATCTCGCAGCGTCCGGCGATCAGGTCCTCGCCGATCTCCGGCAGGCTCCCCTCGACGAACCGCACGGACACGTCCGGGTGCGCGCGTTCGAACGTGGCGATCGCCGCGGGCAGGTGGAACGGCGCGATCGGCGCGTAGCAGCCGACCGTCAGCACCCCGCTGACCTGCCGGCTGAGTCCGCGCGCCTCAAGACCCAGGTCGCCCATCGCGCCGATCACCCGGCGGGCGTCGGCGAGGACCTGCGTGCCCGCCGCCGTCAACGCGGCGCCCCGGCGTGGTGACCTGACGACCAGCCGGAGGTCCAGTGCGCGTTCCAGTTCGCTCAACGCCAGCGAGATGGCCGACTGGGAGACGTGGCACCGGGCGGCGGCGGTGGTCAGCGACCCGGTCTCGGCCACCGCGATCAGGTACTCGAGCTGCCGCAGCGTCACGTTCGGCAGATTCATGAGCTGACCATATAACTCGGACAAGAAACTTGAGCTGGCCAGAAGAGTCGGATCGGGGCATCGTCCGAACCGTGAACCGACCGCACCGCCACCCGTTCGTCCCGTACTCACCGCCACGGCTGCCGATCGAGCACGGGCTCGACCGCGGCAGGGCCTTCCACCAGCTGCTCGACGGGCGCCGGTCCGTGCGGTGGTTCTCGCCCGATCCCGTTCCGGCGGAGGCGATCGAGCTGGCGGTCCTGGCCGCGAACACCGCCCCCAGCGGCGCGCACCAGCAGCCGTGGCGGTTCGCCGCCACCCAGGACCCCGAGCTCAAGGCGCGCATCCGGGAGGCGGCGGAAGAAGAGGAACGCCGCTTCTACCACGAGCGCGAGATCCCGGAGTGGCGTGCGGCGCTGGCACCGCTGGAGACCGACGCGACGAAGGAGTTCCTGGACATCGCGCCGTGGCTGGTGGTGGCGTTCGCGCAGAAGCAGCAGGACGGCCGGAAGACCTACTACACCAACGAAAGCGTCGGGATCGCGTGCGGATTCTTCATCGCGGCGCTGCACTCGATGGGCCTGGCGACGCTGACGCACACGCCGAACCCGATGACGTTCCTGAGCGACCTGCTGGGACGGCCCGGCGAACGGCCGTACATCCTGTTCCCCGTCGGCTACCCGGCCGACGACTGCGAGGTGCCGGACCTGCGCCGCAAACCGCTCGCGGAGGCGCTCACCTTCGTCGACGGACTTGCCTGATCGTCCCACCAGCGGGGAGCATCGGCGGCGTGGACGAACTACGCGCGTTGCTCGCCAAGCACGCCCGGCCGGACCTGACCACGTCCATCGACGACGTCCTGGTCTCGCGGACCACCCTGGGCGGTCCGCCGACGCCGAGCATGAGCGGCACGATCCTCGCGTTCGTCGCCCAAGGCCGCAAACGCATCGCGCTGGGCGACCGCGTCTACGACTACCGGGCGGGCCAGTACCTCGTCGCGTCGATCGACATGCCCATCACCGGCAACTACGTCGACATCAGCCCGTCCGAACCCGCGCTCGGCATCGGCCTGGTCCTGCGTCCGGAAGCGGTGGCCGACCTGCTGCTGAGCAACGACGTCCCGACGACACCGGGTACTCCGGAAGGTCTGGCCGTCAGCGACGCCACCCCGGAGCTGATCGACGCCGTGACCAGGCTCGCGCGGCTGCTGGACCAGCCGCGCGACGCCAGGGCGCTGGCGCCGTTGATCAAGCAGGAGATCCTCTGGCGGGTCATGACCGGCGAGCAGGGCGCGGTCGTGCGCCAGCTCGGGTCGCAGGACAGCAGCCTCAGCCACATCGCCAAGGCGGTGAAGTGGATCCGCGAGAACTTCGCCGAGTCGTTCAAGGTCGAGAACGTCGCGCGGATCGCGGGCATGAGCGAGTCGGCGTTCTACCGCAACTTCCAGGCCGTCACAGCGATGAGCCCGATCCAGTTCCAGAAGCAGATCCGGTTGCAGGAGGCCAGGTTGCTGCTCGCCACGAACCGGGACGTGACGACGGTCAGCCACCGGGTCGGCTACGACAGCCCGTCGCAGTTCAGCCGCGAGTACCGCCGTCAGTTCGGGGCGCCGCCCAGCCGGGACGCGATGCTCAGGCCTGAGCCCGCCTTCTGACCTCCAGGTACACCGCGCGCACTTCCAGGGTCCGTTCGACCTTCTCCAGCACTGGCGCGAAGAACTGCCGCCGGTGCTCGCCGTCGCTCATCGAGATCACCGAGAAGTACATGCTGCCGAACGCCGCGAACAGCGTGGCGTTGCGCAACATCGCCGACGGCAGGCCGGGAATCACCGACGGCTCCGCCGGCGCCCCGATCCACTGCTCGGCGATCTCCGGCGTGACGACGATCAGACCGAGCACCACGAAGAACGCGAACAGCCCGAGCCCGACAACGGCCGCCTGCACGAGCTGCCGGATCGCGAGCATCACCAGCAGGTTGCGCTGCTGGCGCGGGTTCAACCGCTTGGGCTGCAACGGTTCGGCGATCTCCTCCCCGGCCAGCGGGGTGCCCTTGCACGCGGCGGTCAGGATCTCCGGCCGCAGGTCCTGCTCGACCCTGCCGATCTCGTCGCGCAACCGCGCCGCCGCGGCCAGCACGGTGATCGCGGCGAACAGCAGCACGACCAGGCTGACCCGCGGCCAGCGCAGCCGGTTCATCGCCTGCCACAGCTCGCCGGTGAAGAACAGGAACAGCGTGACGAACAGCATCGGCGGCAGCGCCCGGCCGAGCAGGTGCACGCTGTTTCTCAAGTCGGCGATCACGTGCCGGATGGCCGCCTTGAGCAGCGCTCCGAGCCCGTACGTGGTCGCCAGCATCGTCGCCACGAACGCCAGACCGAACAGGAGGACGAACCACACCAGGGCGACGAGCCACTTGTACTCGGGGTCGAACTCCGGAGCTCCTGGCGCGGTCAGCTTGTCGTTGATGATCATCTGCAACACCGGCACCATCACCGGCATCGCCGCGTACGCGACCAACAACAACACGGTCGTGCGCGGCGAGAAGCTCGGAAGCCGCCGCACGAACAACGACAGCAGGATCCACGCGGACACCATCACCGCGGCGATCACGCCGAGCAGCACCCACTTCGACAGGCCGGTGGGCTTGAGCAGCACGAGCCACGCGAGGCTGCCCACCGCGACGAACGTCAGCGCGGGCAGCATCCGCGGCAGCACGTGCGACCGGAAGCCATAGCCCTCGATCATGGTCGGCGCACCCTGCTGGACGAACCACTGTTCGGTCCGCCGCGCCACCGTCGAGGAATCCACGGCGTGGATCATGCCTCACCGTTCGAACAGGCGCGCCATCACGTTGAAGTACGAGGTCGGGGCGATCCGGGAGAGCGCGTCGAACACGTAGGCGTCCGGCCCGACCAGGATCCGCGCCTTGCCGCGTTCGACGCCGCGGTGGATGATCTCGGCCGCCTTGTCCGGGGTGGTCAGCGCGACCTTGTCGAAGTCGGCGGCCATCTCCTCCAGCGACCGGCCCTGCCCGTCGGGATCGGTGTGGATGCGGGCGTTGCGGACGATGTTGGTCTTGATGCCGCCGGGGTGCACGGTGACCGCAGAGACACCCGTGCCGCGCAGCTCCTGGCGCAACGAGTCGGTGAACCCGCGGACGGCGAACTTCGCGGCGCAGTAGGCGCTGTTCTTCGGCATGCCGAGCAGCCCGTACACGCTGGAGGTGTTCACGATGACGCCGTAGTTCTGCTTGACGAGCTGCGGCAGGAACGCCCGCGTCCCGTTGACGACACCCCAGTAGTTGATGTCGAACAGCCAGGAGTCGTCTTCCGGCACGGAGTTCTGCACAGTCGTGGACGTGGCAACGCCCGCGTTGTTGAACACCGCGGCAAGGGGCAGGTCGAGCCAGTCCCGCACTTCCTTGGCGAACAGCTTCCAGTCGTCCGCGTCCCGCACGTCGAGCACCCGGCTCAGCACCGGGCCGTTCAGCGACTTGGCGGTCTCCTCCAGGCCGGCCTCGTTGACGTCGGCGATGACCACCGGTGAGCCGTGCCGGGACAGCCGTTGCGCCAGGCTGCGGCCGATTCCCGAGGCGGCCCCGGTGATCACCGCCGGGCGGCCCGCGATCTTTCGCACCATGTGACCAGTAGATCACCATGGGCAAGCGCCCTACTGGCGCAGTTCGGGGAACTGGTCGTCCCGCCACTCCCCTGTTCCACCGACGCCCTGTTCCTCCCGCGCGCGCAGGTCGACGCGGCGGATCTTGCCGGACACGGTCTTGGGCAGCTCGAAGAACTCCAGCCGCCGGATCCGCTGGAACGGAGCCAGGTTCGCGCGGGCGTGCCGCAGGATCGCGAGCGCGGTGTCCCGGTTCGGCTCCCAGCCCGCGCTCAACGCCACGTAGGCCTTGGGCACGGCGAGCCGCAGCGGGTCGGGCGACGGGACCACGGCGGCCTCCGTGACGGCCGGGTGCTCGATCAGCACGCTCTCCAGTTCGAACGGCGAGATCTTGTAGTCCGACGCCTTGAACACGTCGTCAGTGCGCCCGATGTAGAACAGGTAGCCGTCCTCGTCCCGGCTCGCGATGTCGCCGGTGTGGTAGTAACCGCCGGCCATCGCCTCGGCGTTGCGCTCCTCGTCGCCGTGGTAGCCGACCATCAGCGACATCGGCCGTTGCTTCAGGTCGATGCAGATCTCGCCCTCCTGGGCCGGTTCGCCGCTGATCGGGTCGACGAGCACCACCGGAACGCCCGGCAGCGGTGTGCCCATCGAACCGAGCTTCACCGGTGCGCCGGGAACGTTGCCGACCGACAGCGTGGTCTCGGTCTGCCCGAAGCCGTCCCGCAGCGTGAGGCCCCACTGCTGCTGGACCTGTTCGATCACCTCGGGGTTGAGCGGTTCACCGGCGGCCACGACCTCCCGGAGCGCGCCCGGTCCGCCGCTGAGGTCGGCCTTGATCAGCATCCGCCACACGGTCGGCGGCGCGCAGAACGTGGTGACTGCCTTGTCCCGGATCTGGCCGAGCAACGCGGCCGCGTCGAACCGGGCGTAGTTGTAGACGAAGATCGTCGCTTCGGCGATCCACGGGGCGAAGAAGCAGCTCCAGGCGTGCTTGGCCCAGCCCGGTGAGCTGATGTTCAGGTGGACGTCGCCGGGCCTGATGCCGATCCAGCGCATGGTCGTGACGTGCCCGACCGGGTACGAGGCCTGGGTGTGCTCGACCAGCTTCGGCTTGCTGGTCGTGCCGGACGTGAAGTACAGCAACAGCCGGTCGTCCGCCCTGGTTTTGGGATGCGGCAACGGGTTGTCCGGTGCCTCCGTGGTCTCGGTGAAGTCCAGCCAGCCCGCGGTGACGCCGCCGACCGCGATCAGGACCGGACCATCTTCGAACTTGTCCGCGTCCTCCTTTCGCGCGATGACGTGCCGGACCGAGCCGCGGTGCAGCCGGTCCGCGAGGTCGGCGGGGCCCAGCGCGGTGGTGGTCGGCATGATCACGGCGCCGAGCTTCATCACGGCGAGCATCGACTCCCACAGCTCGACCTGGTTGCCGAGCATGATCATCACGCTGTCGCCCTTGCCGACGCCGTGCCAGGCGAGCCAGCGCGCGACGCGGTTCGACCGGCGGCGCATCTCGTCGAACGTGTAGGCGCGCCCGGTCCCGTCCTCCTCGACGATGTGCAACGCCGTGGTGTCGTTGCCCTCGGCGATCACGTCGAACCAGTCGTGCGCCCAGTTGAAGCTCTTCTCGAAGCTCGGCCAGGTGAACGACTCGGGGTCGGTCAGCATCAGGTCGCGGGCCGCGCGGTAGGTGTCGTGGCTGGACATCGGTGGCCTCCTTCACTGGCTCCAGAGGGTGGGAGGACCGGGGCCCGCGGGATACCCCCGGATGGGGGTGCACCCCTTTTCGAGGGTGCGTTCGTGGGTGAAACTGCCAGCGTGCTGCCAGACCGTTTCCAGGCTCTGTTGCCACAACGCCTGGACATGCTCCGCCGTGCCACCGGGTTGCCCGTGGTGTTCGGCGGCGCCGTCACGCCTCGTCGTGACCTGGTGCTGAGCCACTTCTTCGGCACGCACGGCACCTCGTTGCACGGACTGCGCGTCGGCACCGGCCGCGGTCTGGGTGGCACGGCGATCGCGATGGGCACGGCGGTGCGTGTCAACGACTACGCCTCCACCCGCGCGATCACCCACGAGTTCGACCAGATGGTCGTCGTCGACGAGCGACTGACCTCCGTGTTCGCCTACCCGGTCGCGGTCCGCGGCATCGTCCACGGCGTGCTCTACGGGGCCGTGCGAGGGCAGACGACAGTCGGTGACCGGGCCATCAGGATGGCCGGCGCCATCGCGCAGGGCTTCGCACAGGACCTGGACATGCCTTCCCAGCAGAATCAGACGCTGCACACGCAAGCCGCACTGCGCGAGCTCGCCGAGGTCGCCAAGCTCGTCGGGGATCCCGCGTTGCGCGAACGCCTTCGCCGGGTCCACCAGGATCTCGGCGGGGAATCCGCCGTCACCGTCCCCACCGGACTGACCCCGCGCGAACTCGATACGCTTCGGCTGGCCGCGGTCGGTGCGTCCAACCGGGAGATCGCCGCCGAGCTCGGGTTGAGCACCGAAACCGTCAAGGCCTACCTCCGGGGCGCGATGCGCAAGCTGGGGGTGCACAACAGAACCGCCGCCGTCCACGCGGCGAGGTCGACGGGAGCGCTCTGAATGTCCTGGTTCGAGAAGGCCGTGATCGGTACCGACCGCCTGCTGTACAAGCTGACCGGTGGCAAGGTCATGACCGTCTCGTTCAGCAAGCAGACCGGGCTGACCCTGATCACCATGGGCGCGAAGTCCGGTGAGCGGCGCGAGAACCAGGTCCAGTACGTCGCCGACGGGGACGGCATGCTGGTCGTCGGCTCGAACTGGGGCAAGCCGCACCACCCCGGCTGGACCGCGAACCTGCTGAAGCACCCGGACATCCAGGTGAACGTGCGCGGCGACGTTCGGGACGTGCGGGGAACGCTCCTCGAAGGAGCCGAGCGAGAGGCCGCCTGGCGCAAGATGGTGGCGGCCTGGCCCGCGTTCCAGGACTACGTCGAGCGGTCAGGTGGCCGCGAGCTGAGGGTCTTTCGCCTCACGCCGCGTTGATTCCCAAGCCAGCCACGCACAACCGACCGCGAGCAGCACGCCGTGCGCGATCCTCGCCGCGGGCGGGGTGAAGAACTGCGGCAGGAACAACGCGAACCCGGCCGCGAACAGAATCGCCGCCGTGGTGCGGAGTTTGAGCGCGACCATGACCGCCGCGACGCCCATCGTCACCAGGCCGATGGCGAAAGTCGTGACAGCTACGGGGTTGTAGCGCACGGCCTCGGCGAGCTCGAGGATGTTCGGCTGCCCGGCGATCTCGTGCAGGCCGAAGTTTTCCGCGCCGTAGTAGGGCAACGTGAGCCCGGCGCCGACCCAGAACGTGATGGCCGCGGTGCGGTGGATCTCCAGCAACGCGATCGGCACCAGGATGAACCCGATCATCGCGAACAGGTGCGACGCGACCCAGGCGCTCGATCCCATCGCGGCCGCGGCACCCGCGGCGGTGGTCTCGTCCTCCCACGGCCGGAATGCCGGGTACAGCAGGAAAAGCAGGCCGGCGGCGGCGAGTGTCAGTCTCACAATGTCCCCCTGAGATCGTTGAGATACATCTGAACGAGCTGGTCGTAGGTCTCGTCGAGCCCCTCCGGCAGGCCGAACCCGCCGTTGGACTCGATCGACGCGAAGCCGTGCACGATCACCCGCAGCCGTCGCGTGGCGTGGATGGCCACTGAGCCCTCCAGGCCGTACTGCCGCAACGTCGCGAGGATGACCTCCATGAACTTCATGCCGGCCGCCGCCTGCAGTTCGTCGTGCAGCGGATCCATCGGCGCGGCCGCGTAGCGCTTCGGCCGCTCTTGGACGTACGCCCGGTAGGCGTGCATGAGCGCTTCCACGGCGTCGTCGCCCGCCCGGCCCAGGACCGTCTCGGTGAGCCGGGCGGTCATCTCCTCCAGCACCCGCAGGCCGACGTGGCCTCGCAGCTCGCCGAGGCTCGCGACGTGCTTGTACAGCGAGGGCGTGGCGACACCGGTGCGAGCGGCGACGGCGGCGAGCGTCAGTCCCTCGACGCCCTGCTCGTCGACCAGCTCCAGCGCGGCGTCCACGACCTTGGCGGTGGTGAGACGTGAGCGAACGGCCATAGCCCAAAAGCTAATGGCATTAGCCTCACTCGTCAAGCGCGAGATCGGCTACGACTCCTGACGGCGACGGCGTGGCGTGCGAGTGCCACGGCCGCCATCAGGACGACAAGGCCGCACACGCCATGCCACCCGAACGTCGTGTACGCCCGCACGCCGAGCCACGAGCCCACCGCACCACCGAGGTACGCGCAGGTCATGTAGGCGGTGTTCAGGCGGCCGCGGTGGGTGTCGCTCAGCGCGTACATGCGGATCGAGTTCGCGACCATGCCGCACTGCATCGCGACGTCGAGCACCAGCGTGCCGAGCACCAGCGCGACCAGCCCACCGGTTCCACCCGCCGTCGCGAACGCCAGCACGACCGCCGAGCCGATCACGGCGATCATGCACACGAGGTTCACCGGATCCGATCCGCGCCGGTCCACGACCCGCCCCGCGATCGGGGTGGCGGCCATCGTGGCGGCGTTGACCAGCGCCAGCAGCCCCACCGCCTGCGCGCCGTAGCCGTACGAGGGCCCGGTGAGCAGCAACGCGACACTCCCCCACACCGCGCTGAACGCCCCGAAGATCATGGCCTGGTACAGGCAGGATCGCCGCAACTCCGGTTCGCTTCGCAGCAGCCGCAACGGTTCCAGCAACAGGTCCGGATAGGACTGCAGGGTGTGCGGCTTCGTCACCGGCAACGTCCGCCACAGCGCCACCGCCATCACGACGGCCAGCCCCGCCGCCACCAGGTACGGCGCGCGCCAGCCCAGCCACTCCCCGAGCGCTCCGCCGAACGTGCGGGCGAGCAGCATCCCGCCGATCGACCCGGCGAGCATGGTCCCGCTGGCCGCGCCTCTGGCCGCGGGCGCCACCATCCCGGCGACCATCGGGCCGATGATCGGCGCGATCACCGTGGTCACCCCGACCGCGACCCCCGCGGCGAGCAACGGCCCGAACGACGGCGCCAGCCCCGCCGTCGCGAGGCCCAGCCCGGTCACCGCGAACAGCGTCGCGAGCAGCGGCCGGTACGGCACGCGGTCGCCCAGCGGCACCAGCAGGAAGATCCCGCACGCGTACCCGATCTGCGCCGCGGTGACGACGAGCGCCGCTCTGTCGACGGGCAGCCGCAGACCCTCCGCCACGAGCGGGGTGACCGCCTGCGGGAAGTAGACGTTGCCGACCGCGACACCGCACGCCACCGCCGGCAGCCAGAGCGTTCCCCGAGTCATGGTTCGAACCTGTCGTCCACCACAACTCGCCGCAACCGGTTTTGATCGCCCGCCCAGCCGCTGGTCACGCTCTAGATCACTTGAGAGCGCTCTCATCTGACAAATTCGTGAAAACGTTTACACGTTGACCGAGAGTCACGGCGCGACAACACTTCCGAACCACTGGGCGCACAACTAAACACCCGGAAAGGTCGGTTCGATGCAGCGACGCATCGGGACGGCCCTCGCTGCCGCCTTGATGGTGGCCGCAGGGATCACCGTCGCCACCACCACCCAAGCTCCCCCTGCCAATGCGGCGGTGACCTGGGCCGACGAGTTCAACGCCCCCGCCGGCACCGGTGTCGACGGCGGCAAGTGGCAAATGGAAGTTGGCAACAACAACGGCAACAACAAAGAACACCAGTGGTACCAGGCCGGTACGTCGAACGCGGCGCACGACGGCCAGGGCAACCTCGTGATCACCGCCAAGCGCGAGAACCCGGGCAACTACAACTGCTGGTACGGCAGGTGTCAGTACACCTCCGCCCGCATCAACACCGCCGGGAAGTTCACCCAGACCTACGGCCGGTTCGAAGCGCGCATGAAGATGCCGCGCGGCAAGGGCATTTGGCCGGCCTTCTGGATGCTGGGTGCGGACATCAACAGCGGTAACCCGTGGCCAGGCTCTGGCGAGATCGACATCATGGAGTTCCTGGGACACCAGACGAACACCGTGTACGGCACGATCCACGGCCCCGGTTACAGCGGCGCGGGCGGCAAGTCCCACGCCTACAACGGCCCGAACTTCTCCGACGGCTTCCACAACTTCGCGGTTGACTGGAAGCCCGGCGAGATCACGTGGTCGGTGGACGGCAACGTCTACGCCCGCAACACCCCGACCGACGTCAACGGCAACCCGTGGGTGTTCAACAAGCCGTTCTTCATCATCATCAACCTCGCGGTCGGTGGTGAGTGGCCGGGCTACCCCGACGCCAGCACGACGTTCCCGCAGCAACTCGTGATCGACTGGGTCCGCGTCTCCAACGACAGCCCGCCGCCCAGCGGTGGCTCGGAGATCCGCGGCATCGGCGGCAAGTGCGTTGACGTGCCCTGGGCCAACACCGCCAACGGCACGCCCATCCAGATCACCGGCTGCAACGGCAACGCGGCGCAGAAGTGGAGCCGTCCCGGCGACGGCACGATCCGCGCACTGGGCAAGTGCCTGGACGTCAACGGCGGCGGCACCGGCAACGGCACAGTGGTCCAACTCTGGGACTGCAACGGCTCGGGCGCCCAGCAATGGGTCGTCAGCGGGGCACAGGACATCGTGAACCCGCAGGCCAACAAGTGCCTGGACGCCGTCGGTGGCTCCTCGGCCGATGGCACAAGACTCCACATCTGGGACTGCCTCGGCGTCGCCAGCCAGAAGTGGCAGGTGTGAAGCTTCTCCCAGCCCGGTAGCGCATGATCGGGCCAGGAGAATCACAGCGCTGGACGTGAACCCCTGCGGCGGATGGGTTCACGTCCAGCGCTTCTTGCTATGCCAGCAGCCTTGCCACCGCCCAGTCCTGCACCGCGACCCCGACCGACTTGAACACCGTCCGGCCTTCCCTGAGCGGCGGATTCCCCAGCGCCGCACCGAGTTCGACCAGCGACTCCAACCGCAGCACGCCACTCCGCACCGCCCGGATGATCTCCCCGGCCTCGCTCAACGCCGCCTCGACCTGGTCCACCACCACAACTTCCGCCGTGGCAAGCAGGTTCTCGGGCAACTCCCGCATCACCGGCCGATACGACCCGATCGCGTTGACGTGCACCCGTTCCTTCAACGAGTCGCACCGGAACAACGGCACCGTCGACGCCGTGGCACAACACACGACATCCGCACTCTCAACGGCCTCATCCGCGTTGGACGCGACATCCATCACCGTGTCCGGCAACTCGTCCTTGAGATCCTCCAGCAACGCCTCAGCCTTCTTGGCGTTCCGGTTGAACACAACAAGCTTCTTCAACGGCCGCACCGCATGCACCGCCCGCACCTGGTCCGCCGCCTGCGCCCCAGCCCCCAGCAACGCCAGGTGTGAGGCGTCCTCGTCGGCCAGCAAATCCGTTGCCACACCAACAACAGCACCGGTCCGCAGCGTCGTGAGCGGCACCGCGTCCGTGACGAACTGCCCGTCCGGATGCGAGTAGACGACCGTGCCCGTGATCACCGGATCGCGCTCGATCTCGATGCTGATCACCTTGACCGCCGTTGACCGCGTGGGCCGGTGGTGCACCGCCATCACGAGCGAACCGCTCTCGCTGAACGCCAGCCGCGGCGGCAGGTCGAACTCCTCCGCGGCGAGCCCGATGAACGCGGCGCGGACGGCTTCGATCGCTGCGGGCATGGTCATGGTTCGGATCGTAACGACCGGGCCGTTACGATTTCCGCCCGCCGTGCGAACTACTAGTCGAGCAACACGCGCAGAGGAGAACGAACTTGGTGTATCGCCCGACGGTGTTTCTGAGCCACAGCACCAAGGGCGATCCCGGCGCGTTGGTCATGCGCCATCAGCTGGAATCGGAGCTCACCGCCCGCGGCTGGCAGGTGCTGGTCGACGAGGACGGCCTGCGCGGCGGCGAAGACTGGCGCGGCGTCCTCTACCACTGGATCGCGGACTGCGACGCCGCTGTCGTGCTGATGAGCGACCGGGCGCTGGCGTCCGACTGGGTCCGCCGCGAGATCAACCTGCTGCTGTGGCGCCGTGCTCTCGGCTCCCCGCTGACGATCGTGCCGGCCATGTTGTCCCCGACCAGGGACACAGGTGCGCCGGAACTCCGCGACCTGCGCGAACTGCAGTTCGTCTCCAACGACGCCACCCCGAAGTCCTTCGCTGGCGCCATCGCCGGTCGCCTGCCTGACCTGTCGGCACCTGTCACGGACACCACGGACCGCATGCGCCACTGGCTGATCGACGTGGTGTCGTGCCTCCGTGACGTGACCGAGCACGAGCCGTTGCGGGCGGCGGTCGAAGCACTCGACGCGCACCAGGACGACTGGGACTTCCCCTCGGTGCGAGAGGCACAGCGGTTCCTCGCCCACTGGTTGCTCGGGCCGATGCACTCCGCCCGCATCCACACCGCGATGGAGCACATCGCCCGTCCCGTCTCCGGCAAGCTCGGCCAGCTCGTCGGCCTGGTCATGCCGGCGTGGGTGGACGGTGAGGCCGCCCGCGCGTTGCTGCCGGAACAGCACCGGACGTGCGCGGTGCTCAACGCCCGTTACCCCGAGACGGCCAAGCAGTACGTGCGCCGGGCCGCGTGCTGTTCGTTGAGCTACCGCACGAAGGAAGTGTCCGCGGTCGTGGGTGAGGGCCTGGCGACCGAACTTCTGCGGGACTGCCTGGACGCGGTCCGCGAACTGCTGGACCTGCCGCCCGGCATGGAACTCGAAGACGACGACGAACCTCTCGACGGCCAGGTCTGCTTCCTGCTGATCAACCCGAACCACGCCCCGCTCGCGCCGGTCGCCGGTGTGGTCAGGACGCTGCTGGAGCGGTTCCGCTGGCTGAACGTGATCGTGCTGACCGGGGAGTCGACCGCCGGGAGGCCGCAGCTCGACGAGTGGCGGCTGGCCGAGGCGATCGTGCTGCCCGCGCTGGGAGCGGGCCAGGAGAAGCTGGCGTCGCGGGTGACACGGCGGCTGCTGGCGTTGCAACAGGAAATCGCGAGTTGAGGAGCGGGGATGCCGGATCGTCGTGATGGCCTGGCCTACGTGATGTCGCCGAAGCTGGAGCTCGCGGTCGACATCGCCTACGCGACCGGGCGCCCGTTGCTGTTGCGGGGCGATCCCGGATCGGGCAAGTCGTCGCTCGCCGCGCACATCGCGCGGGAGAAGGACGCTCGCTACTACGAACACGTGGTGACCAGCCGGACCCAGGCACAGGACCTGCTGTGGACGTTCGACACGGTCCGCCGCCTGGCCGACGCCCAGCTCGGCCGCCCGGTCAAGGATCACGACTACGTCGAACCCGGCGTGCTGTGGTGGGCGTTCGCGCGCCGGTCGGCCGCTCGGCACGCAACGGACACCGAGAGCAACTCCAGCAGGTTGCCGACGCACTCGGTCGTGCTCGTCGACGAGATCGACAAGGCCGACCCCGACGTGCCCAACGGCCTGCTGACCCCCTTGGGCTCCAACCAGTTCAAGGTCACCGAGACGGCCGACGAGGTCCGTCTCGAAGAGGGCAGTCACCTCGTCATCGTGACCACGAACGAGGAACGCGAGCTCCCCCAAGCGTTCCTGCGCCGATGCGTGGTCGTGTGGCTCGACCACCCCGACGCGGACGGCCTGGTCGCCATCGCCCGCAAGCACCTCGACACCTACGAGGGCGGCATGACCGCACCCGACGAGGAACTGGCGCGCGAGCTCGCCGAGTCCGTCGTCGAGCTGCGCAAGGAAATGGAACGCGAGGCCTCCCGCCCGCCGAGCACGGCCGAGTTCCTGGACGCGCTGCGTGCGTGCCGTGAGCTGGGCATCACCACGAGCAGCCCGCAGTGGCGGGAGCTTCGCGACATGGCACTCGTGAAGCAGCAGTCGGGCGGATGACGACCCAGGTGTGGCTCGGCGACCTGCTGCGCGCGATCGCGGCGGGCGCGGAGCCTCGTCGTGCCGCCGAAATGCTCGGCCTGGTGCCTGAGTCCGCCGAGACAGCCGCTGCCGAACCGGCGGCTGTGGTCACCGGTTCCGAACCGGCCGCCCCGACGCCGAGCCCGGCACCGCCGGAGCCCGTCGACACCGTCGACACCACCGCGACCGCGCTCGGGGAAGTGCCGATGCTGCCCGAACTCCGCCGCGAACCCGCCGGCGTCACGGACTGGGCGCCGGGCCCGTCGCTCCCCCTGCCGGGCGCCGACCAGTCCCCCGAACCGACGCCGCTGCTGGCCCCGCGCACCACCGCCGCGGTGCTGCACGCGCTGCTCGCCACGCTCACCGACGACGGCGAGCCCGATGTCGAAGCCATCAGCGAACTGTGGGCGCAGGGCAAGCCGATGCGCATCCTGCCCCGCCACCCGCGCCCGACCTTGAGGTTCGGCGTGCAGGTGCTCGTCGACGTCGGCGAGGCCATGGAGCTCTTCGCCCGCGACCAGCACGACCTGGTCACCCGCATCCGCGCGGTCGCCGGTGTGGAGACGACGTCCGTCGCGTACTTCGCCGACGTCCCGACCCGCGGCACCGGCCCCCGCGGCCGCCGAACCTGGCGCGACTACACCCCACCGAGCCGCGGTACCCGCGTGTTGCTGCTGTCGGACTTCGGCATCGGCGGCCCTGTCTTCCACGACCGCCGCGGCACTCCCGCGGAGTGGCGCGAGTTCATCACCTCGGTCCGCCGGGCGGGCTGTTCCCCCGTCGGGCTCGCGCCGTATCCGCCTTCCCGCCGGCCTGCCTGGCTTTCCGATTCGATGCCGGTGCTGCTCTGGGACCGCGGCACCACTGCGGGCCGCGCCTCCATGGCGGTGCGACGTGGTTGAGCCGTACGAGAAGCTGGCCACCGCGCTCAGCGTGGCGGTCCGCATCGAACCCGAACTGATCCGCGCCGTCCGGCTCGCGGTGTTCCCGAAGTTCGACGTCTCCGCCGAAGCCGACCTGTGGTTCAGCCCGCTGGTGCGGTCACGCGGCCCGCACGGCATCGTCTTCGACGAGGACGCGGTCGTCGGCCTGCGCGCGAAGCTGACGTCGTGGCTGCGCTCGACCCCCGACTCCGATCCGGTGCACCGCGTCGGCGAGGTGCTCTCGTCCGTCCACAAGCGACTGTCGCCCGCTCTGGCACTGGAGGAACGAGTCACCTGGCTCGCTGTCAACGGCCGCGACGAAGCGATCGACGAAGAGCTGCTGCCCGCCTTGAAAGCGTTGGTGCGGGAGAACCGCAGCGGTGTCGCGGACTGGTTCACCGCCGCTTGGCACAGGTTGCCGGCCAACGCCCGCGAGTCCCTCACCGCGTGGAAGCTCGCCCAGGTCGTGCGCCCGGATCTCAACGGAACCGCTCCGCCACTGACCCTCCTGCGCGCCCCGGAGTCCGGTCCGGACCTCTCGGACATCGTGGACGTGCTGCCCGACGCCCGGCTGTTGCTGCGCCGCAACGGGAACACACTGGAGATCGGCGACTTCACCCCCGACGCCGACACGGTCGGCATCATGGTCCCCGACACCGATCCCCGCCTGCTGGACGTCGGAGCGAACCCGACGGTGGCCGTGCGGCGAGGCGCGAGCACGTCGGTGGCCGTTCCCGCGGGCACGGTCCGGGTGAGAACCGCGCGGGGCACGGTGTTCGAACTGGCCACCGGATCGTCCGTCGCCGGCCAGTTCGTTGCTGTCGAGGTCGTGCCCGGCGTCAAGTCGATGACGCTGATGGACGGCTTCGAAGCCCTCGACGGCGTTCTGGGCGACGACTACACCCTGACGACCTTGCTAGGCGACACGGAACGCGAAGTGGCCCGGTATCTCGAAGTGTGGTTGCGCGAGAACCAGCGCAACGACGCACCGCTCGTCGTCTACTTGAAGGAGTGGGACCACGGCGTGCCCATCGACGAGATTCTGCGGGTGTGCGTCTCGTCCGGCTCCACGCAGATCCTCGTGATGGTCGATCCTGCCCCTCAGCGGCTGAACGTGTTCGAGGACGTGCCGAACGTGTGGATGGCTTTGGTCAGCACGGGAACGACCGACGAGGAATCCCCGCCTTCGAAGCTGGCCACGTTGCTCACCTCCGGCCCGTCGGCCGCAGCGGCCAGGCGACGATGGTCGGCGGGCGACCAGCACATCACCGTCCGGGACGTCAACGACGAGTTCTCGAGCCTCATCCTGATGCAGGGCAACGAGACGCCGGGGCCGATGTTCCGCAACCCCTTGCACGGCCGCGCTGACGACACGCTGCGGTGGCTCGACAACAGCGCTGAGGTGGACTCGGTGGTCCGCTGGGTGCGCGACGGCGAGCCCGGCGTGTTCGTGATCGCCGGATCAGCCGGAACGGGCAAGAGCGCGATTCTCGACGGAGTCGCTCAACAGGTGTCCGTAGTCCGGCTCTCCACGTTGGAAGAACTCAACGACGTTCTCGACACCGAGCTCGTCCCTCCGGTCGTGGTGGTCGACGGACTGGACAGCGAGGACACCGAGTGGGTGTCGGCGATCGGGTGGCTGTTCAGCGGAGGCGGACGCGCGGTGGTGACGATGCGCCCCACCGCACCGCTGCTGCGGGAACTCGCCGAGCCCGGCGCGTACATCGATCTGGACGACCTGCGAGCACACGTGATCCGCAGGCTCACCGACGTGCACCCGGACATGAACGCCGACGCCATGGCCTGGCACCTCATCGAGACCCTGGAGCTGCCACCGCTGCTGACCCGCCGCGTGACGCACGAGTTGGCAAACGACCCGGTCCCCACTCGCCCCAGAGGCTTCTGGGCCGATCAGGTGCTCAGCAGGCTGCACTCGGCACTCGAGGACGACATCCGAGGCGAACGCCTCCTGTTCATGGTGCTGGCGTGGTCACACGGCTCCGGCATGCCGATCGAGGAATGGCGCGCATGCGCCACCGAGGTCGGCGACTATCCCCCGGATTATCTCGCCGGGACCTTCGTGTCGCGCTTGGTAAGCAGGTTCAGCGCCTATGTGGCGAGCAATGTCAGAGGCCACCGCCTCAGCCATCCCGAGCTCGTCGCGTATCTGCGCAAGCAGTCAGCGCCAGAACTGCCGAGGCAGATCGCCCTCGCGCTGGCGACGATGGTGTTGCGGTACGGGGATTCGAGCCCGTACCTGCGCGGGTCACTGCGCCACCACGTGATCGACGGCGGCGCCGACGCGCTGGCGTACTTCCGGGAGATCGCGCGGCAGGATCCGAGCTGGCTGCGGGAACTCGGTGCCGCCGCGGCAACTCTCGCAACCACGACCACGGGTGACCAACGCGTCGAGTGCGCGGAAACCGCGGTCCAGGCCTACACCCAGCTCGTCGCCAACGAGCGCAGGTACCGGCGCGAACTCAGCTCCGCTCTGGACCAGCTCACGTCGAGTCTGCGCGCCGTCGGCGAGAGGAAGCGGGCCGACCAGGTCTGGCCGGACGCGATGCGCCGGCTGCCCGACGACCTCGCCCGATGGGTGCAGGACACTCGGATACAGGCACCAACGACAGCACCATCGCGCCGTCCGATGCGTTCCTACGACATGGTCGTCGTCGTACCCGGTGTCACGCACAACGTCCTGCGGACATCCGGCGGCGCACCTGTCGCCTTCGCCTCGCTGCCTCTCGACATCGGTGACGACCACCCCGGTGACGGAGTCGTCGCCGGGGAACTGGACCTGGTGGGCTACGCCAGGTTGCTGGACGGCCTGCACGCGCACGGCTACACGCGAAGCAAGGGCAACCTGCTGCTGTTGCCGTACGACTGGCGGCTTTCCCACCGGTGGACCGGCCGCTGGATCGGTGAGCAGGTCGAGGTCGCGCTCGCCGGGTGGCGCGAGAAGAGCGATCCCGACGCGCAGGTCGTGTTCGTCTGCGTCTCCACCGGCGGCCTGCCCGCGCGCTGGTACGTCGAGCGGTGCGGCGGCGCGGAGATCACCGCGGGCATGATCATGATCGGCACCCCGTACCGCGGCACGATGCGCGACCTCGAACAACTGGTCAACGGCGCGGACGATCCCGTCGTCACCGACTTCTGGCGCAGCCTGCCGTCGATGTACCAGACGCTGCCGATCTACAACTGCGTCGACGACCGCGGCAGTCGCGTGCCCCTCAACGAAGTCACCGTGCCCGTGCTGGACCGGCACCGCGTCGAGGACGGCATGGCGTTCCTGACCGACCTGCTCAGTGCGGAGTCGAGCCGTCCACACGCGCTCGACAACACGCACTGCATCATCGGCACGGGGCACGCGACCCCGGTGACGGCACGGATCGTGCGCCGCAACCTTCGAGTGTCCGATCAGTTGGGGGACAACCACTGGCAGGGCGACTCGTACGTACCGACCTTCTCCGCGTGCCATCCCGACACGGCGACCTCGAGAGCGATACAGGTGGAGGCGAGCCACAACCGCCTGCACCGCAACGATGAGGTGCTGCGGGAGTTGACACGGATCCTCCCGAGGGCCGCCCCGGTGCGGAAGCTCTAGCGGTCCCGCTTCACCACCGTCAGGAACGAGGACCAGGCGGCGGCGCCCACCTCGACGTGGGCGGTGGGCGCCTTGCTGTCCCGAATCCCGATGCCGGTGGCGACTTCCACACAGTCACTGGCGTTCGCGCTGTGGGTGCTCTTGCGCCACTCGGTCATCTACGTCTCCTCAGCCGGCGATGTCTTTGATCAGACTCCTCGATTGTTCCTCGTCCAACGCCGTCCGTGCGAGTGACTCGACGACCGCGTCATAGCTCTTCAGCGGCAGCGGCGCCTCGATGATCAGGCTCGCGTTCTCGCTCTCCACGAACACCACCGGCTCGACCTTGTGGAACCGCAACAGGCAGAACGGCCCGGAATGCCCGGCGTGCGCGCCCATCGACGTCGGAACGACCCTGACGACGACGTACGGCCGCTTCGACACCTGCTCCAAGTGTCGAAGCTGGGCTCGCATCACCTCCTCGCCACCCACCGGCGTCCTCAACACGGACTCGTGGAGGTAGAAGGTCGCCTTCAGCCCCGGTCGAAGTGCTTCCTTCCGCGCGGCCCGCGCCTCGACCCGCTCCTCCACCTCGTCCTGCGGCACGTTCGGGTTCGCCCCGAGCACCGCCCGCGTGTAGTCGGGAACCTGCAACATCCCGTGCACCACCAACGGCTGCCAGCTCACCAGCGTCTTCGCCGTGGCCTCGTGCTGAACGAGCGTGCGCGGCAGGATCGGCTCGGCAGCGCCGTGCTCCTGGAGCCAGCCCTTGACGTTCGTCGCCCGGAAGAGCGTCAGCAGATGCTCACGTTCCGCCGACGGCGTCCGGCAGATGCCCAGCAGGACGGCCAGTTCCAGTTCCGTCGCGCCACCCTTGCCGTTGACGAGGTCGGACAGCTTGGCTTCCTGCCAGTCGGCGAGCTCGGCGACCCTGCGCGCGGTCATGCCCGTGGCGGCGATGGCCGCACGGAGGCCGTCCCCGAACTCACGGCCCCTCACAGTGGAGAATCTTTTCGGCATGGCGAGGACCGTAGACCCGTTCTCGACCATTCCAGAACATTTGATGGCAACACAACCCAAAAGGGCGTTAGCTTGGAGCTCTTCCAAGACGCACAATAAATAGGTGAAGTTCCGTTGGACGCCCCACGAGGGGCGACGTCACGCCATCCCCGACGAGCTGACCAGGGGGCAGCCCGTCGAGACGTTGTGCGGCAATCCTGTTGTGCCGCACCAGGTGAGCATGTGGCGCGAGAAGAACACCTGGCCGACCTGCTGGGACTGCGACGGCGTCTGGCGCGAGTACGAGGGGATCCTGCCATGGCCGCGGAAATCCTGACCGAAGACCTGCTGCGCATATCTCTTCAGCGCCTCTCGCGTGAGGTGGTGAAGACTTATCCACAGTTCGGCGAGTTGCTCGCGCAGAATATGTTGCGCACGTGCGGCCTTATTCCCGATGTCGAGCGCGCGGAGCACTATAGGGAGCTCGGCACGCTCCTTATAGACCTCGGCCGCCTCTACTTGGCGGAGGCCGACGCGCTGTGCACCGTGGACATGCCCCGCCAGCCATGAACCCACCGATGTGGCCCGACTCGGCGTCCCTACCAACGAACTGCTGGACTTCCTGCCCCGCCGCCCATCGGTGCGCCCGTAGCTCGTCGTTCAGCCAGTCGCGCGGCGCCGGCACAGCTAGCACGGAGCCGAGAAGGTGTCGGGCTCGTAGTTGATCGGCAGGTTCCCGAGATGCTGCCGGAATCTCGTTTGCTCGGGCTCCTCGCGAGCCGAGGCCCGCGCGAGCAACACCGGCGCCACGCCGTCGGAGTGGCTCGCCCGCACCGCCGGGAGGATCCCCAGCGCCGTGACGGACAACGGAAAACCGAGATCTGCCACCCTGCGGCGATGCGCGCTCCCTTCCCGAGACGGGTCGGCGACACCCAGTCGTACTCACCGCCCAGCACGCCCAGGAAGAGCGGACGGCAGCGCCGCACCTCCCCGCACACCCGCCGCAGCATCACCCGTTGGCGCGTCTCTGCATCGAGACTGCCGTCGGTTGCGACGCCCCAGCAGGTCGACCGGGTAGATCGCCACGGCGCGTGACCGTCGGTCTGTGTCACTACGGCTCTCCGCGCGGGTACGCGAAAGGGGATCGCGCCCTTGCGGAGAGCTATTGCTACTGCGACATCACGACCGCACGGCCGTTGGTGTCGAACTCGTGCGCGAGCGTCGTCAGCGCCTGACCACCGGCAGCCCACGCGGCTGTCCAGGTCAGGCACTCGGCGGCGCCGTTGCCGCCGCGCTCGACCAGGTCGTCGCCGATCGTGTCGAGCCACTCCCAGGACGTGTCACCGATGCCGGAGAGGAAGGCTTCGTCCCACGCCTGCACCAGCGAGCGGATCGTGCCTTCGGAGCGGGCGCGCTCGTTGACCGACTTGATCCACGCCTGGCGCTCCTCCTCCGTGAGCACCACGCCGGTTTCAGGCTCACGGAAGCCCGGTAGGTCGTGGGCCAGGCCGCCCGAACCGACGTAGAGCACGCGCCGATCGGCGAAGAACTCCCCGACGCGGCGTCCCAGCGATGCCGCACGGCGGAAGGAGGCGTGTGGTGGTGAGGCGCAGTTGATGAAGACGGGAAGCACGGGCTTCGCGTCGAGCGACACCAGCAGGTCGCGGGTCGTGTGGCCGAACGCGTGGTCCAACTCGGCGCGGTAGGCGGTGGCGATGTCGAAGTCGTGTGCCACCAGGTCCGCGATCAGCGCACGTCCCAAAGAAGAAGGCACGTCGTACGAACCGACTGGGCCGGCGACGTCGCCTTGGGCCGTTGCCTCCAGAACCACGGCGAAGGTCGGGACGACAGAACGGAACGCACGGCGGTGGTCGGTGCCGAAGAAGACGACGAGCTCCGGGTCGAACCGGGCAACGGCGTCGCGGGCCGCGGCGATCGCTGCGCGGACCGGGCCGTGGGGAGCACTTGGCAGGGTGATCAGGTGCGAGGCGCAGACCGTTAGGCGATTCTTCACCGGGCCAGTCTAGGTTCCGGGGCGTGACGAGACGTGCACTTGCGGTGATCATCACCGCTGCCCTACTTGCGCCTGTTTTCCCTGCTCACGCCGACATCACGAGACGGATCGAGACCGAGCGGACCGAGAGACCCGTCGCGGCGGGTGTCACGCTGAGCTCCTTCGACTGGTACGAGCCGGGCGGGTCGGGTGGCTGGATCCGCGGTGACGCGCTCGCCGTCGACCTCACCAAGGCCCAGGTCGGCTACGTCGACAACGGCACGGTCGCGCAGGCGGCGCCGCTCTCCCAGCAGACGACCAGAGCCGTTGCGGCGATCAACGGCGACTTCTTCGACATCAACAACTCCAACGCACCTGAGGGCATCGGCGTCCAGAACGGGCAGCTCAGGAAGTCCGGGCAGGGCAGAGCCGTGGGCATCGACGCGGCGGGTGTCGGCAGCGTCATGGAGACCTTCTTCGAAGGCACGCTCAACGGCACGCACAAGCTGACGCAGCTCAACAGCGCGCGGATCGACGTGGACGGGATCGGTGTCTTCAACCCGTTGTGGGGCACCTACAGCAGAGCGCGCGCGACGCAAGGTGCGACCAACACGGCCGAAGTGATCGTCAAAGACGACGTCGTGCAACGCATCGGCACGCCCAGCGCCGAACCCGTCCAGGGCTACGCGCTCGTGGGCCGGGACAAGGGCGCGGATGTTCTCAAGGCGCTCAAACCGGGTGACAGGCTCACTGTCGACTACCGCAGCCGCACCAGCGACGGCAGCGAGCCCAGGACCGCGATCGGCGGACGGCAGCTGCTGGTCAAGGACGGCAGGAACGTCGCGCCGGCCGATCCGCTGCACCCGCGCACGGCCGTCGGGTTCTCGCAGAACGGCAAGAAGATGTACATGCTGACCGTCGACGGCAGGCAGGGCGCGTTCCTGCTCGGCCTGAACCTCCGCGACCTCGCCGACGCCATGATCGAGCTCGGCGCGCACAACGCCCTCAACCTCGACGGCGGCGGCTCGTCGACCATGCTCGCCCGCGAACCCGGCACGACCGAGTTGAAGGTCGTCAACACGCCGTCGGACGGCGGTGAGCGTCCTGTCCCGAACGGCCTCGCGCTCTACTCCCCCGCCGGCACCGGGAAGCTCGTCGGGTTCGACGTCCAGACCAAGGACAAGCGCGTCTTCCCGGGCATGACCCGCCGGATGACCGTGCGCGGCCACGACGAGACGTACGGTCCAGCCGCCAACAACGAGCACGTCACGCGCGCGACCGGCGGGTGGGCGATCGGCGACACCTTCCACGCGGCACCCCACGCAGGACCGGCGTCCTTCACCGCCTTTCGCGGCCTCACCACCAAGACCACCAAACTGACCGTGCTGGGCAAGCTCTCCCGGCTCGCACCGGCGAGCACCAGGATCAGCCTGCACCTGGACGAGCGCAAACCGTTGCAGATCAACGGTTTCGACGCCAAGGGCTTCAGCGCGCCGATCGAGCGGGCCGACCTCGACCTCAGCTACGACCGGAAGATCGTCGAGGTCACGCCGGACCTGCGGATCAGGGCGCTCGCCACCGGCGCGACCACGATCAAGGCGCGCTCCCAGGGCGAGGAGACCCAGCTGGCGGTCACCGTCGGGGTGAACGACGAGCTGATCGCCGGGTTCGACGACGCTCCACAGTGGACCTTCGGATCGGCCCGCGCGACCGGTTCGGTCACATCGGACCCCAATGGCCACACCGGCAGTGGACTGAAGCTGAGCTACGACTTCACCCAGTCGTCCGGCACGCGCACGGCCTATGCCGTGCCACCGAAGCCGCTCCGGATCGACGGGCAGCCCCTCTCGCTCGCGGCCTGGGTGAACGGCAGCGGCAAGGGCGAGTGGACGGCGTTCACCGTCACCGACGCGACCGGCCAGTCACGCTCGCTCTACGGCCCCCACATCACCTGGAACGGCTGGAAGCAGCTCGAGGTCGCGGTCCCGCCGGAGCTGAAGTTCCCCATCCAGGTCAACAGGTTCTACACGATCGAGACCAAGGCGGATCGTTCCTATCAAGGCGAGGTGCTCGTCGACGACATCACCGCACGAGTCCCGCCCGAGGTGTCCCTGCCGCCCGCACCGGAACCGCGCGAGGACGTGATCGGACCGGCGACGGGCTGGAAGTTCGCCGTCATGTCCGACGCGCAGTTCGTTGCCCGCAACCCGGACAGCGACCTGGTCAGGTCCGCCCGCCGCACGCTGAAGGAGATCAGGGCCTCCGGCGCCGAGTTCGTCGTGATCAACGGCGACCTGGTCGACGAGGCGTCGCCGGAGGACCTGAAGCTCGCCAGGCGGATCCTGACCGAGGAACTCGGCGACTTCCCCTGGCACTACGTGCCCGGCAACCACGAGATCATGGGCCCCGGCACGATCGACAACTTCCGCCGCGAGTTCGGCGCCACCCACCGCACGTTCGACCACAAGGGCACGCGGTTCGTGCTGCTCGACTCGTCGACCGGAACCCTCAGAGGCGGTGGCTTCGACCAGATGGACATGCTCAGGACCGCACTGGGCACCGCCGAGGGCCAGGCCGTCGTGATGATGCACCACCCACCGCGCGACCCCACGCCCGCGCGCACGAGCCAGCTGTCCGACCGGATGGAGGCGGCCTACTTCGAGAAGCTGCTGTCCGAACGCGACAAACCGACGGCGTTCATCGGCGGGCACGTCGGCGGGTTCTTCGCGTCCACTGTGGACGGCGTGCCGAGCGTGATCAACGGCAACTCCGGCAAGGCACCGGCGGAAGCGGGCGGGTTCACCGGCTGGACGCTCGTCGGCGTCACCGGGAACAACGTCAAGGCCGAGATCCGGCCGCATGTGGACTCGCTCCAGGTCCAGGCTCCGGCCAACCTGAGGTCCGGCACCGGGGAAACGGTTGCGGCGACGTTGAAACAGGGTTCGCGGACGCTGCCGGTGAAGTATCCGATGGTCGCGGTGTGGGAAGGGTCACCCGGTCTGCACGTGGGCGAGCGGAGCGGCGTCAGGCCGTGGCACGTGGCGTGGCTCGATCCCGGTTCCGGCGTCCTCACCGCGATAAGGCCTGGTCAGGTCAAGATTTCCGCCACCGTGAACGGCGTGACGAGCAGCGCCGACGTCCGCGTGAGCCTGCGGGAGGTGGCCTGACCTGGCCTGAAGGAGTGCTGAGTGAGTGCGATGTCGGGCGGTGGGGGAAGATACTCGCCATGACCACCGCCGACAACGGTTTCGCCGACCTGGGGCTGCGCTCCGACATCCTCAACGCACTCACCACCCTGGGCTACGAGGAGCCGACGCCGATCCAGAGCGAAGCGATCCCGCCACTGCTCGCGGGCAACGACCTGCTCGGGCAGGCCGCCACGGGCACGGGCAAGACGGCGGCCTTCGCGTTGCCTCTGCTCGAACGCATCGCTGACAAGATCGGCAAGGGTGAGAAGCCACTCGCTCTCGTCCTCGCCCCCACCCGTGAGCTGGCCGTGCAGGTCTCCGAGGCGGTGCACCGCTACGGCCGGCACATGGGCACGCGCGTGCTGCCGATCTACGGTGGCCAGCCGATCGGCCGTCAGCTGCGCGAGCTGTCCCGCGGCGTCGACGTGGTGGTCGCGACCCCAGGCCGCGCGATCGACCACCTGCAGCGCGGCACGCTGCAGCTGGGCGATCTGGAGGTCGTCGTGCTCGACGAGGCCGACGAGATGCTCGACATGGGCTTCGCGGAGGACATCGACGCGATCCTGAGCGAGACGCCCGCCGAGCGGCAGACCGTGCTGTTCTCGGCCACGATGCCGCCGCGCATCGACCGCATGGCCAAGAGCCACCTGCGCACGCCGGTGCTGATCCAGATCGAGCGCGAGAAGACCGAGCCGGGCGAGGCCCCGCGCGTCCGGCAGACCGCGTACCTGGTGCGCCGCGAGCACAAGCCCGCCGCCCTCGGCCGCGTGCTGGACGTCGAGTCGCCGACCGCCGCCGTCGTCTTCTGCCGCACCCGTGACGAGGTCGACCAGCTCACCGAGACGCTCAACGGCCGCGGCTACCGCGCCGAGTCGCTGCACGGCGGCATCAGCCAGGAGCAGCGCGACCGCGTGATGGGCCGGCTGCGCGGCGGCACCGCCGACCTGCTGGTGGCCACCGACGTCGCGGCCCGCGGTCTCGACATCGAGCAGCTCACGCACGTCGTCAACTACAACGTGCCGTCCGCGCCCGAGGCCTACACGCACCGCATCGGACGCGTCGGCCGCGCGGGCCGTGAGGGCGTCGCGATCACGCTGGTCGAGCCGCGCGAGAACTCGATGCTCAAGACCATCGAGCGCGTGACCAAGACCAAGATCCCGATGGAGAAGGTCCCGACCGTCGCCGACCTGCGCGCCCGTCAGCTGGAGCTGACCCGCTCTTCGCTGCAGGAGTCGCTGATGGAGGACGACCTCTCGCGGTTCCGCGTGGTCGTCGAGACCCTGGCGGACGAGTTCGACGTCATGGACATCGCGCTGGCCGCGGTGAAGCTCGCCCACGAGGCCTCGGGTGCCGCCGCGGACGAGGAGGAGATCCCGGAGGTGCGCCCGCGCGAGGACCGTCCGCGCCGCGACGGTGCCCCGGCAGGCCCGCGCCGCGAGCGCCGTGGTCCGTCCGAGGGCATGACCAGGTTGTTCCTGGGCGCCGGCCGTTCGTCGGGCATCCGGCCGCAGGACATCGTCGGCGCCATCACCGGCGAGACGGGGCTCAAGGGCCGCGACATCGGCGCGATCGAGATCGCGGACCGGTTCTCGCTGGTCGAGGTGCCGGGCACGGCCGCGGCCGACGTGATCGAGCAGCTGCGCGACGCCACCATCAAGGGCAAGCGCGTCACGATCCGCCGCGAGCGCCAGCCCCGCTAGTACCGGCAACGAAAACGGCTCCCTCCCGGCGAACGGGGAGGGAGCCGTTTTTCGTTGTCAGCGGATCAGGCGGGCCTGGCCATGACATGCCACGCCTGCGCCCGCTTCTACCTCTCCTGCCGCTCGCGCGCCTCGATCAGGAACCGCGTCGAGGTGCTGACGAACTCACCGTGCTCCTGGATGTGCTCGTGCATGTCCAGGAGCCGGTCCCGATACCCCTCGACGGTGAAGCCGGGCACCGTCCACAGCACCTTGCGCAGGAAGTGCACCACCGCACCGACGTCGAAGAACGCCACGCGCAACGCCACCGGTTCCAGCCTCAGCACCTCCATCCCGGCCGCCTCGGCGTCCGCCCGCGCCCGTTCCGCACCGCGAGCCTCGCTCACCGGCTGCGGGCCCATCATGAAGTCCGTCAGTTCACGGTTCGTACCGGCGCCGATCTGCTGCGAGAAGTACGTGCCGCCGGGCTTGAGCACCCGTGCGACCTCCGCCCACGGCGTCACCACCGGGTGCCGGCTGATCACGAGATCGAACAACGCGTCGTGGAACGGCAGCGGCCCCTCGTCGGGCGCCTGGACGACGAACGCGTCCGGCAGGTTCCGCTTGGCCACGGCCGCGTTCGGCGGCCACGACTCGGTGGCCGCGAGCAGCGGAGGCCACACCGGCGCGGACGCCGTCACCTCTCCCCCGCCGGTCTGCAGGTCCAGCGCGGACTCCACGGCGGCCAGCTTCTCCGCGATCAGCGCCGCGTAACCCCACGGCGGGCGTTCCTCGGTGGCGCGGCCCTCGAACCACGAGAAGTCCCAGCCCTCCAGCGGGACCGCCGCGCCCTCCGCCACCAGCTCCTCGAACGACCTCATGGCCTGAATGTCAGCACAGCCACCCTGCTGAGGCCACCGGAATACTCCGACGTCAACTGTTCGTCGTCGGCCCCTGATAGTCGTTCGTGACGATCAGGATCAGACCGGGAGCCGCGCTGCGGATGGCGTCGAACCTCGGCTCAGCCCTCGCGCGGAGAAGCGACGCAAGTTCCTTCGCAGAGGCCTCTTCCTCAGGGCGGGGGCCGAAGTAGACGGTGCTGGTGGGGATGATCCCGCTGGTGTAGTTGCCGGTCTCGGCCACGGTCCAGCCGAACTTCCTCGCGTCATCACCTGCACGGCCGGCCAGACCGGCGACGGTGGCGTTGTTGTAGATGCGGACCACTACCTTTGCCGCATCCGACGTGGGTGATGAGGTCGCTGTCGACGAGGTGGTGATGGTGGTGGTTGTCGACGGTGCCGTGGTGGTGCTCGATCCCGCGCTCGTCTGCTTGTCCGTGGACTGGGGGTTGTCGACCAGCGACCAGACCATGTTGCCCAGAGGGAAAGCGGCCGTCACGGCAAGTGCGAGGAGCAGAGCAGGCAACCACCTGGTTCGCCGTCGTGGTGGCGGTTCGACCGGTGGACGTGGTTCCAGCGCGGCGGCCTTGCGCAGGTCCGCGACGAACCTGTCGCCCGGCATGCTCCTGTCGCGCACGTCCTCGTGGTGCACGGTCATGAAGCCGAAGATCGGAGATCCCTTGAGCAGCAGCGGCAGCAGCAGCTTGCCCTGGTCACGCGCTCGCGCGACCTCCTCGGCCACCCAGTGCGAGTTCTCCGCGTCGGGCGTCATCACCACGATCAGCGCGGCGCAGTCGTCGATCTTCTGGCGAACAACGTTGTCCCAGCGTTCTCCGGTCACCAGCTCGTAGTCGAACCAGACCTCGACCCCGGCTACCTGGACGAGGTGGTCAGCCAGCCGCCGGACGTACGTCCGGTGCTTGCGGCTGTAGCTGATGAACACGTGAGACAACGGTGTCCGATCCGAGGTCGTCGGGCGCGATGCCCAATTCATCGCGCCCGCGATCGACATCGTTTCGCCCCGAAATGGCGGCACCTGCCTCGGGCGGCGAGACGCCGCGTCCCTGGTTCGTCTCGCGCACGACAAGGCAGGTGCCGCAGGTGGTTACAACGACCGAACAGCCGTCTGGTTACGCCCGAAGGCGGTACGCCCTCAGGACCGTTTGGTCGACCGTGTTGCCCTCGGTGTCACTGGCGACGACGCGCAGCGACACGAACCCGCCCGCCTGACCACCAGGGGGAACGATCGACTTCACCGGCACCCAGGTGATCCCGTCGTCGAACGACGCGTAAGCCAACAGGTCACGCAGGGCCGCCTTGCCGGCTCCGCTCTGACGTGCCGCGGAGAACTTCACCGGCATCGGGGCACCGGCCTTCCAGGTGTTGCGCAGGTCGACCGGCACCGAGTAGTCGACCTCCAGCAACGGCAACCTGCCGTCGGCCGCGGCCGAGAACTCCCACGTCGTCTTCACGTTGGTGGACAACGCCAACGTGTCGCGCGACGCGTCCAGCAGGAGCTGGTACCTGCCGTCGCGAGCTGGGGCGTGGAAGGAACCCCGCCGGACGTCGGAATAGCCCTGCGTGACGCCGTTGTGCCGCAGTTCCAGCCAGCCGCCGCCGGTGCGCCGCCAGTTCTCCACCCAGCCAGAGCCGCCGAACGGCGAGATCCGGGTGTTGATCAGGTCGCCCGCCCGGTCGACACCGCCGCCCTCCGCCCACGTCACGAGCGACGAGCCGCCGAGCCGGGGTGACGAGACCGCGCGGAGGTTGGTCCGCTCGTACTTCCTGCCAGGCTGGAAGGTCACCGGTTCGAGGTCCGCCCACGAGGTCGTGAGCGGGTCGTCGCCGCCGCCGAAGCTGCGACCGTCGAAGCCCTCCTGGTACCAGCTGATTCCCTTGCCCGCGCTGAAGTACTCGGTGCGCTGCGCGGGAGCGGAGAGCCGTTCGTCGAGCACCATGCCGAGCTCACCGTTGACGAGCGGGTTGTTGCGCTGGTTGATCGAGCCGTCGCCACCGGACGTGTGGTACCGCGCCTTGACCTCGGCGAGCTCCGCGTGCCGGATCTTCTTTGTCCCGGCCGGCAACGCGCCCTTCTCCTGCAGGAACAACGTGTACGAGACCGGCGAACCCGCGATGGCGCGCAACGTGAGCTTGGCGGGCGTGACGGCCACGTGGTGTTCCGAGACGGTGACCACCGGAACGGCGGTCTGCTCGTCGAAACCGAACGGCACCGGTCCCGCCCACAGCACCACGGCCGCTCCGGCGTCCTTCATCGCCTGGGCCACCGCGTATACGTCCTCGGCCTCCGGCCGGACGAGGGCGAGCTTGCCGCGCACGTCCGTGCCGCGCTCGGCCACGTCGAACTCGTGCTCACCGGGCGGCAGGTACTTGCTGCTCTCGTAGTAGCGCACCGGAAACCCGCCGGGCACAGAGATCAGGGGCTGTCCGCCCTTGAGCCCGGAGTCGTAGGTCAGCTCCGGCAGCGGTGCGCCGAAGGACAGGCCGTACAACGGAACCCGGCCGTCGATGACGCTCGCGACACCGCTGATCTTGCCGGGTGCGAACGGCACGCGCAGCCGGGCCTCGCGGTACCAGACGACCGAGTCGCGTTCGGGCAGCTCGACGCTGATCTGCTTGCCCTGCCTCGCGTCCAGCGTCACGGACAGGTCCGCCCGCAGCGAGACGCGGCCGGCCACCTCGGTCGCGGAGACCGGGGCGAACCAGGCGTAGTTCGGCGTCAGCTCGTCGATCCGGCCGATCACCGCGTAGTCCGCGACCGGCAACCGCGCGGAGCCGGTGCCGTCCACGATGGAGATCACCGACGCTTCCCGCGTCGTCATGTTCACCACGACGACGAATTCGGACGGGACCGGCTTGCCGTCGCGGCCGATCATCGACAACGTCAGCGCGTGCCGTTCCTCCTGCACGTACACGCCGACGGACGTGGTCAGCTCGACGCCCGCACCGGAAGCCTTGACGTGCCCGAAGAACGTGCCGTCACCCTTGCGCGGATCCAGCACCACGTCGACCGCGGCGCTGCCCTGAGCCGGCACGGTGACTGAGGCCGGCACCGTGAAGTCCGCCCCGAGGTTGTGCCGCAACACCAGCGAAACCGGCTCGGTGCCCGCGTTCGAGTAGGTGATCGTCTTCGTGGACGTCCCGGTGTGCGGCCATTCCAGCAGCCCGAACGACAGACTGCCCGCCGACGCCCGCACCTGCTGCTTCACCGCGCGTTCGACGTCGAGCAGACCGGTGCCGACGTTCGCGGGCGTGTCCGCGATCGGCTTCACCGTCGACATCAGGTGCGCCTTCAGCTCAGCCGCGGTCCAGGAAGGGTTGCGCTGCGCGAGAACCGCCGCCGCGCCCGCCACGTGCGGCGCCGCCATCGACGTGCCGGTCAGCCGCGCGTGCAGGTCGTCCACGGCGTGCTCCGGCAATGTCCCCTCGGCCCGCGCGGCCACGATGTCCGTGCCCGGCGCGGCGATGTCCGGCTTGACCGCGAAGTCCCTCAGCCGCGGCCCGCGCGACGATCCTTCGTTGACGCCACCGGCCTTCGTCAGGTTGGCCACGGCCAGCGCCGAGTCCGCCGAAGCCGGTGAACCGACCTTGCGGTAGACCCCCGAGTTGCCCGCCGCCACCACGAACAGCGAGCCGGTCTCGGCGGTGAGCTCGTTGACCTTGAGGGACAACGGGTCCGTGCCGTCGGACTGGTCGCCGCCCAGCGACATGTTGACGACCTTGGCCTTGACCTCGCGCGCCGCCCACTCCATGCCGGCGATCACCGCGCTGTCGAAGCAGTACTCGGCCTCGCAGACGCGGCCGACGGCGAGCTTCGCGCCCTTCGCGACACCGACGTACTGGCCGCCGCGCCCCGCGACCGTGGCCGCGACGTGCGTGCCGTGCCCGATGTCGTCCTGGATGCCCGTCGGCGTGAAGTCCTTCGCCACGGCGACGACGCCAGTGAGTTCGGGATGCTTCTGGTCGTACCCGGTGTCGAGGACGGCGACCGTGACACCGGTGCCGTCGAACCCGGCCTGCCACGCGCCGGGCGCGCCCACCATCGGCACGCTCTCGCTCAACGAGATCTTCGACTTGCCGTCGAGCCACAGCTTCTCCGCCCGCAACGCATTCGTGCGCCGCGCCGTCCACTGCTGGGCCGCGTCCTTCTTCTGCACCGCGCCGGCCGCACGGAAACCATTGCTCAGCAACGGAATCCGGTCGATCTTGTCGTCGGTGTACCCGTAGCCGTGCAACGACGTGACGTCGAAGAAACGCTTGTCGACGCGATCCTGCCCCACCGCGTCGATCGCGTCCGCCGGCACCACGTACTGGTGGTCGTTCTGCACGTACTGGGCGAACTGCATGCCGGGCCGCCCCTCGACCCGGACGAGTTCGCCGCGCTCGTTGACGACGACCCTGTCACCGCTGATGAGCGTGATGGCCGACGTCCGCTGAGCTCTCAACGGTTCTGCCTGCGCCGTCGCCGCCGGGCTGAGCAGCCCGGCGGCGAGCGCGGCGATCACCAAACATCGTGCAAGGCGCACGTGTCCTCCCCTAGGTGTGAACCTCTCCACCCAGGAGACTCCAAACGCCGTGTGAAGGTTGCCTCACGCTCCGCGATAAGTGCCGAAGCTCCAGCGGTTGCCCTCGGGATCGGCCACGGTGAACCCGCGCGAGCCGTAGTCCTCGTCGCGCAGACCGCGGATCTCCGTGGCACCGCGGGCCGTGCACTGCGCGTGGATCTCGTCCGGCCGGTCGGTCACCACGTAGATCGATCCGGCGCCGGCCCTGGTCGCCTCGACCTCGCCGACCGAACGGGCGACGGATCCCAGCATCACGCCGCCGCCCTCTGGCCAGACCATCTCGCAGTGCACGACCTCGCCGTCGGCCTCACCGGGCACGACGAGATGTTCCTTGAACCCGAACGCCTCCACGAGGAAGCGGATCGCGCCGGGAGCGTCCTGATAGGACAAAGTGGGCCAACAGGTAGGTGGTGGTGTGCTCATGACGGCAACTCTGCGCCCTGACCGTGCTCGCTGCCTTGTACGAATGGAAGCTCGGCCGCGATCCACTCGGTCGGGGTCGCCCCGCACAGCGCCCGCCAGTCCCGGTTGAAGTGCGCCTGGTCGGTGTAACCGCAGGCAGCGGCCACCTCGGTCAGCGTGGGCCGCCGCTCGCCGCGCAACATCCGGTTCGCCCGCTCGAACCGCATCACGCGCCCCATCACCTTGGGCGTCAGGCCGTACTCCGCGGCGAACCGCGCGCTGAGGTGCTGCCGGCTCCACCCGACCTCGGCGGCGATCTCCGCGACCGGCGCCCCGGACGCGAGCCGCTGCCACGCCCACGCCACCTCGACCTGCTGCCGCACCGGCCTGACCAGGCTGCCGAGCAGCGAGTCCAGCCGCGCGAACCGATCGGTCCACGTCGTCGCGTCCTGCAACCGTTCGCGCAGCTCAGCGGCCGGTGCGTCGAGAACGTCCAAGCCGACCGTGGTCGCGGCGAGTTCACCGGCCGGCATGCCGAAGAACGCCCGCATCCCCAACGGCGTGAGGTCGCACTGGACGCCGTGCTGGAACCCGTCGTGCGTGATGATCACGGCCTCGTCGTGCAGCCCGCCGCACAGCGTGGCGAACCGGCCGTCGGGGAGGTCGACCGTGCCGTCCAGCGTGACGACGAGCGTGAGCGAGCGCGACGGCAGGCCGCGGTGCGTCCCGGGCTCGGTCCGCATCCGATACCCGGAGTACCGCGTCACGAACGGCCGCAGCCGCGGGTGCGGCAGGCCGACGACGTGCTCGACGTCCACGTGTCCGATGCTAGCGCCGTGGCCCGAAAACCTGGCGTGCAACTTCACGCTCAGCAGGGCACCTCGCGGCACCCGTCTGACCGCGAAATGGCCGGCAGGTTTTCAGGCCACGGCACTAAAACAATTCTCCTAGCACGAGCAGTCCTGCGCCCACCGGTACCAGATCGGCCCCGTACGACGTGACGCTCACGTCCACGTCCCGCATCGCCCGCAGGTACAGCTCTGGCGACTCCAGCACCTTCCGTCCACTCAGGACGATCTGGTCGAGGTCCAGCAGCTGCACCAGGTTCGTCACCGCGGCGGCGAGCACCCGCGCGGCCTCCGCTCCGGTGGCGGCGGCGTGCACCGCCTCCACGCAGCCCCGCCGTCCGCACACGCACAGCGGCCCGTCGAGCTGGATCGTGGTGTGCCCGAACTCGCCCGCGCCCGACCGCGCGCCGCGGTGCACCTCTCCCCCGAGCAGCAGCCCGACACCCAGGCCGGTGCCGACGAACACGAGTGCCGCGTCCCGCAGAGGTCCTCGCCACGCCTCGGCGAGCACCGCGGCGTTGGTGTCCTTGTCGACCACGACCGGGAGCCCGAGTCGTTTCTCCGCCAGCGCTCGAAGGGGCACGGAGGACCAGCCCGGCAGGCCGTTCGGCGACACCACCCCGTCGCGGAAGTCCAGCGGGCCCGCGATCCCGATGCCGAGCCCGAGCACCTTCTCGTCCGGGGTGATCAACGGGGCCAGCGCGTCCAGGACGTCGTCCGGGGTGAACATCGGCGCGAGCGGCACGACCGACGCCGACACCACCTCACCGGTCAGGTCCAGCCGCACCACCCGCAGTTCGTCGCGGTCGACGTACGCCCCGTACGCGTACGCCCCGCCGGCGACCAGCTGGAGCGACATCCTGGGCTTGCCCCGGCCTCCGTCGCGGACCGCGCCGGTCTCCTCCAGCAGCCCCGCCGACATGAGCCGCGCCACGATCTTCGACACCGCCTGCGGGGTCAGCCCGGCCTCCGCGGCGATGGAAGCCCTGCTCAGAGCTCCTGAGCGGACCAGCCGGAGCACGGTCCGGTCGTTGTGCGAACGCAGCGAGGTGAGGTCCACGTGGCGATTATGCAACAGCGTTGCTTTAATGAGAAGCATGACACGAGTCGGACTGCTGGGCTACGGCATCGCGGGACGGGTCTTCCACGCCCCGCTCATCGCCTCGACCGAGGGCATGGACCTCGTCGCGATCGTCACCGCGAACCCGGAGCGGCAGGCGCGGGCCCGTGCCGCGCACCCCGAGGCCAAGATCGTCACGGCGGACGAGCTGTTCGAGCTGGACCTCGACCTCATCGTCGTCGGCACCCCGAACAAGACGCACGTCGAGTACGCGAAGCGCGCGATCGACAAGGGCGTCGCGGTCGTCGTCGACAAGCCGTTCGCGCCCAGCAGCGCCGAGGCGAAGGAACTCGTGGCCTCGGCGCGGGCGAAGGGGGTGCCGCTCACGGTCTTCCAGAACCGCCGCTGGGACAGCGATTTCCTCACCGTCCGCAAGATCATCGGCCAACTGGGCGAAGTTCGGCGGTTCGAGTCTCGATACGAGCGCTGGGTGCCGGAGATCTGGGACAACTGGCGCGAGTTCGGCTCGCCGGAGGAGGCCGGCGGCCTGCTGTACGACCTCGGCGCCCACCTCGTCGACCAGGCGCTGCAGCTGTTCGGGCCGGTCAGAAGCGTCTACGCGGAACTCGACCTGCGCCGCCCCGGCGTCCAGGTCGACGACGACGTGTTCGTGGCGTTGACGCACGAGAACGGCGTGCGCTCCCACCTGTGGGCCAGTGCGCACGCGGCGAACAACGGGCCGCGGTTCCGCGTGCTCGGCAGCGAGGGCGCGTTCGTGGTCGACGGCCTGGACGAGCAGGAGGACGCGCTCGCCGCGGGCCGCCGCCCGACCGACTCCCACTGGGGCCGCGAGGCCCGCACCGGCCGGCTCGGCATCCTCGACCACACCACCGAGATCCCCGTGGAACCCGGTGCATACCAGACCTTCTACGCCGAACTGCGGGCCGGGCGGATCCCCGTGGCCCCCTCCAGCGCGGTCGACGCGCTCGATGTCATCGAGGCCGCGTTCACGTCCGCGCGCGAGAACCGGGTGGTGGAGCTGTGAGCACCAGCGAAGAACTCCTCGCCCAGGAGCGGCGTCTCCAGTTCACCCGCTTCGGCAACGACGTCGCGATCGAGCTCGGCCTGCACCTGCTCGACGCCGCCCGCGAGCAGGGTCTCCCGATCGCGATCTCGGTGCAGCGCAACGGACACCGGCTGTTCCACGCGGCACTGCCCGGGACCGCGCCGAACAACGACAGGTGGCTGGAGCGCAAGGCCCGCGTGGTCGAGCTGTTCGGCCACAGTTCGTTCTACGTCGGGGAAACGTTCCGCGAAAAGGGGACGACGTTCGAGGCGGAGTCACGTCTCGACCCGGATCTGTACGCGGCGCACGGCGGGGTCTTCCCGGTCATCCTGCGCGGCACCGGACCGGTGGGCACCGTCGGTGTCTCCGGACTGCCGCAGGCCGATGACCACGAGTTCGTCGTGACTCAGGTGGAATCGTTCCTGAACTCCCGTGACGCGTAATAGCACGAATAGTCGTTGGTACAAAATTCGGACCTGAGTTCGAAGTCGTACCGAGAGGTGTTATTGCGCTTTGGCACACACCGCTTCGAGTGGATTTCGACCCACTCGGAGTGGTGCTGTGTAGCAGCAGCACATGCGTCACCAATGCGCTCAAAAGGGTGATCCTACTGGGCCAAACGAGTACCCTATTCCACACATGTACGAATAGAGACAGGTCACTCGCCTGCCGATACCGGAGTAGTTGCGCGGGCCAGTAGTTGTACGCTCCGTAGCAACGGTAGGCGTAAACCACCCACCCGAATGTCGCCTTTTTGGCCCCTTCACAGCTCTCATTCGCGAGAACTAACGTCCATTCCGGCTTATCGATTGGACCATTAGCGCATTGAGATAGGTGGGTGTGGGTTGTGACTGTGACGGATTCTGACCTCAATGAGGGCCGTCAGCAGCTGAGTTTGGGCACGGCCGCCGCACGTAATCTGGCCACGACGACCAAGTCCGTCCCGCAGATGCAGGGAATCACCTCCCGCTGGCTGCTCAAGGTGTTGCCCTGGGTTCAGGCCGCAGGTGGTGCATACCGCGTCAACCGCCGTCTCACTTACACGTTGGGCGATGGCCGCGTTTCGTTCACGAACACGGGCGCCGAGGTCCGCGTCGTGCCGATGGAGCTCACCGAGCTGTCGCTGCTGCACGGCTTCGACGACGAGGCCGTCCTCGCCGCGCTCGCCGGCCGCTTCACGCAGCACGAGTACGGCATCGGCGACGTCATCGTCGAGAAGGGCCGGCCGAAGGACCAGGTCGTGCTGATCGCGCACGGCAAGGTCGACAAGATCGGCACCGGTGAGTACGGCGGCGAGACCGTGCTCGGCAACCTGGCCGACGGCGAGTACTTCGGCGAGACCGTGCTGGCCGGGCCGCAGGGCGAGTGGGAGTACTCCGCCAAGGCCGTCACCCCGGTCACCGTGCTCACGTTGTCGTGGCAGGACTTCCAGGCTCTCAACGGCGAAGCGGGCGGCCTGCGCGCGCACATCCAGCAGGCGTTCAACAGCCGCAACAAGCCGCAGAACGACTTCGGCGAGGCCGAGATCGGCATGTCGGCCGGCCACGACGGCGAGCCCGTGCTGCCCGGCACGTACGTCGACTACGAGCTCTCGCCGCGCGAGTACGAGCTGAGCGTCGCGCAGACGGTGCTGCAGGTCCACAGCCGGGTCGCGGACCTCTACAACCAGCCGATGGACCAGGTCGAGCAGCAGTTGCGGCTCACGATCGAAGCCCTGCGCGAGCGCCAGGAGCACGAGATCGTGAACAACAGGTCGTTCGGCCTGCTGCACAACGCGGACCTCAAGCAGCGCATCCACACCCGCACCGGCCCGCCCACCCCGGACGACTTCGACGAGTTGCTGTCGATCGTGTGGAAGGACCCCGGTTACTTCCTCGCCCACCCGCGCACCATCGCGGCGTTCGGCCGTGAGCTCAACAAGCGCGGCATCTACCCGCAGCACATCGACTTCAACGGCCAGCAGGTGCCGGCCTGGCGCGGCATCCCGGTGCTGCCGTGCAACAAGATCCCGATCTCGGACACCCGCACGTCGTCGGTGATGCTGATCCGCACCGGCGAGCAGAACCAGGGCGTCATCGGCCTGCACCAGACCGGCATCCCGGACGAGTACCAGCCGGGTCTTTCGGTGCGGTTCATGGGGATCAACGACCAGGCGATCATCAACTACCTGGTCAGCGCCTACTACTCGGCCGCCATCATGGTGCCCGACGCGATCGGTGTGCTGGAGCACGTCGAGCTCGGTCGCGAGGGCTAGCCAAATTGAGTTCTGGACGGGCGGCTTCCTTCACCATGCCGGAGTTCTACGTGCCGCACCCGGCGCGGATGAACCCGCACCTCGAACGCGCCCGCGCCCACTCGACGCGGTGGGCGCGGGACATGGGGATGCTCGACACCGGGGTGTGGACCGACGAGATCCTCGCGGGCGACGACTACGGGTTCATGTGCGCGTGGACCCATCCGGACGCGCCCGCGGAGATCCTCGACCTCATCACGGACTGGTACGTCTGGGTCTTCTACTTCGACGACGAGTTCTTCGCGGAGTTCAAGCAGACCAAGGACGTGTCCGGGGCGAAGGCGTATCTGGACCGGCTGCCGGCGTTCATGCCCATCAACGGCACGGACCCGTCACCCGAGCCGCGGAACCCGACCGAACGCGGGCTCGTCGACCTGTGGCAGCGGACGATTCCGCTGATGTCGCAGGACTGGCGGCGCCGGTTCACCACGAGCACCCACAACCTGCTGCTCGAGTGCATGTGGGAGATCAAGAACATCGAGAGCGGCACGGTCGCCAACCCCATCGAGTACATCGAGATGCGCCGCAAGGTCGGCGGCGCGCCGTGGTCGGCGAACCTGGTGGAGGTCTCCGAAGCAGCCGAGGTGCCCGCATCCATCGCGGGCACCCGGCCGCTGCGGGTCCTGTCCGACACGTTCTCCGACGCGATCCACCTGCGCAACGACATCTTCTCGTACGAACGGGAAGTGCTGCGCGAGGGCGAGAACTCCAACGGAGTGCTCGTGTTCGAGAAGTTCTTCGGCCACGACACGCAGACCGCGGTCGAGGCCGTGAACAGCCTGCTCACCTCGCGACTGCACCAGTTCGAGAACACCGTGTTCACCGAGCTGCCGACGTTGTTCACCGACCACGGCGTCGACCCGCTGGAGCAGGCCCGCGTGCTCAGGTACGTGAAGGGCCTGCAGGACTGGCAGTCCGGCGGGCACGAGTGGCACCTGCACGCGGGTCGCTACACCAAGGCCGAGAACGCGGGTGCGGGCAACAGCGCGTTCTTCCGCACGATCCTGCGCGGGCCGACCGGCCTGGGCACGTCCGCCGCGTGGCTGGGGGCGGCCCGTGGTTGAGTTCGACATGCCTTTCGCGGCAAGGCTCTCGCCGCACGTCGACCGGGTGCGCCAGCACACCAAGACGTGGGTGCGGGACATGGGCATGCTGGGCGGCGCTCCGTGGTCCGAGGCGTTCTACGACGCGGCGGACTACGGCGGCTTCGGCCCGCTGACCCACCCCACGGCGTCGCTGGACGACCTGAAACACATCAACGACTGGCACACGTGGGGCTTCTACCTGCACGACGCGTTCCGCGAGGGCTTCCTCCGGACGCGCAACGTGCCCGGCGGCAGGACGTTCATCGCACGGCTCAAGGACGTTCTCGGCTCGGGATCGGCAGTGTCGCTGAACCCGGCCGAGCAGGGTCTGGCCGACCTCGTCTCCCGTTCCACTTTGGACGACGACGATTGCGCGGGCGTCACGGATCTCCTGGACGGACTGTTGTGGGAGCTGCACAACACCGCCCAGGGCCGGGTGCCGGACCCGATCGACCTGGTCGAGATGCGCCGCAAGACCAACGCCGGTGAGCTGTCCGCGGCGCTCGCGATGAAGTCCGTGGGCGCCGACCTGCCCGCGGAGTTGTTGCGCAACTCCACGATGCGCGCGCTGGTCGACTCGTTCGGTGATGTTCCCGGTCTGCGTCAGGAGATCCTCGGGTTCGACACCGTCTACGGCTCCGGCGCCAGCACGACGAGCGCGGTGCTGGCGGTGCGGCAGTTCTTCGAGTGCGAGCCGCAACAGGCCGTGTCCGTGGTCGGAGATCTCGTCGCGGCACGGTTGCGGCAGATCGGCTCGATCATCGCCGAACTTCCCTCGATCGCCGACGAGTACGCCCTCGACGCGGAGGCGAAGGCCGGGCTGCACCGATATGTCGAGGCTTTGAAGTCGTGGCTGGCAGGCGAGCTGCTCTGGTCGCAGAGGTCCGGCCGTTTCAGCTTCTCCCCCTCCCCCACCCGGAAGTCGTTCCACTCCCCCGCAGGACTCGGCACCCAGTCACACCAGATACACCCAAAAGCAGGTGTTAGTGGTCGTGCCGACGAAAAGCATGTCGGCACGACCACTAACACCGTTCTTGTTCGTCAATAGATTGGATTCGCAGTGACCGTTACCGATCCGGGTCTTGGGGTCGAGGACCAGCCGATGTCCCTGTCGAGGGCAGCGGCTCGCAACCTCGCGACGACCACCAAGTCGGCGCCGCAGATGCAGGGGATCTCCCCCCGCTGGTTGCTGAAGATGCTGCCGTGGGTCGAGGCGAAGGGTGGGGCGTTCCGCGTCAACCGGCGGCTCACCTATGCGATCGGCGACGGCCGGGTGACGTTCACCAGCGTCGGTTCCGAGGTGCGGATCGTGCCGCAGGAGCTGGCGGAGTTCGTGCTGCTGCGCGGGTTCGACGACGAGGAAGCGCTGACCGCGGTGGCGAACCGCTTCGAGCAGCGCGAGTACCAGCCGGGTGAGGTGATCGCCGAACGCGGCGGGTCCGTCGACGAGATCATCGTCATCGCGCACGGCAAGGTCACCAAGACCGGCCTCGGCGAGTACGGCGACGACGTGGCGCTGGGCACGATCGCGGACGGCGAGTACATCGGCGACGAGCCGGTGCTGTCCGGTACCGAGAAGCAGTGGAGCTTCACCGCGCGTGCGTTGACGCCGACGACCGCCGTGGTGCTGACGCGGGCGATGTTCAACCAGCTCAACGGGCAGATCGAGCCGTTGCGCGACCACATCGCGCTACAGCTGGCGAACCCGTCGAACGCGTCGAACAAGCACGGCGAGGCGGAGATCGACATCGCGTCGGGCCACGACGGCGAACCGACGCTGCCGAGCACGTTCGTGGACTACGAACTGCGGCCGCGCGAGTACGAACTCTCGGTGGCGCAGACGATCCTGCGCGTCCACACGCGTGTGGCGGACCTCTACAGCCAGCCGATGGACCAGGTCGAGCACCAGTTGCGGCTGACGATCGAGGCCCTGCGCGAGCGGCAGGAGTTCGAGCTCATCAACAACAAGGAGTTCGGCCTGCTCGCCAACGCCGACCTCAAGCAGCGGGTCAGCACCCAGTCCGGACCGGTGACGCCGGACGACATGGACGAACTGATCTCGCGGCGCCGCAACACCAAGCTGATCCTGGCGCACCCCAAGGCGATCGCCGCGCTGGGCCGGCAACTGTCGTCCCGCGGGCTCTACGCGCCGACGGTGGAGCTCGAGGGCAAGCCGATGCAGTCGTGGCGGGGCATCCCGATCGCGCCGTGCGACAAGATCCCGGTCAACAAGAACGGCACCACGTCGATCCTCGCGATGCGCCTGGGCGAGGAGAAGCAGGGCGTCATCGGCCTGCGCCAGACCGGCATCCCCGACGAGTACGAGCCCGGCCTCAACGTGCGGTTCATGGGCATCGACGAGCACGCGATGCTCAAGTACCTGGTGTCCACGTACTACTCGGCCGCCGTGCTGGTGCCGGACGCGCTGGGTGTGCTGGAGAACGTGGAGATCGGTCTCTAAGTCATGACAGCAGAGACATCTCCTGGGATGACCGAACCACTGGCGGCCGGCAGGCCCGCCGGTGAGGTGCTCGCGTGGAGCCGGAGCCTCGTGCTTCCGGCTCTGCGCAAGGCCGTCGAGCAGCTGCCGCCGTCGATGCGCACGATCGCGGAGTACCACCACGGGTGGCGCGACGAGTACGGCAATCCGGTGCTGGAGAACGGCGGCAAGGCGATCCGTCCCGCGCTGGTGCTGCTGGCGGCCGAGGCCGTCGGCGGCGCCGCCTCCGCCGCTGTCCCGGCGGCGGTCGCGGTGGAGCTGATCCACAACTTCTCACTGCTGCACGACGACGTGATGGACCGCGACACGACCCGGCGCCACCGGGCCACGGCGTGGACGGTGTTCGGCGTCAACGCGGCGATCCTGGCCGGCGACGCGCTGCAGGCGCTGGCCGTGGACGTCCTCGCGGCATCAGGACATCCGCGTGCGCTGGAGGCGATCAGGACGCTGGGCGACGCCGTGGTGGCGTTGCTCGACGGACAGGCCTACGACCTCGACTTCGAGACGCGGTCCGATGTCGTCGTGTCCGAAGTGGAGCGGATGGCGCGCGGCAAGACGGGTGCGCTCCTGGGCGCTTCCACGGCGCTGGGCGCGTTGTACGGCGACGGGACCGACGAGCAGATCGAGGCCATGCGCGGTTACGGCGCCGAGCTGGGACTGGCGTTCCAGCACGTGGACGACCTGCTCGGCATCTGGGGCGACCCGGTGGTGACCGGCAAGGCGGCGCACTCGGATCTGGCGAACCACAAGAAGTCCCTGCCGGTCGTGTACGCGCTGACCAACGGCGTTCCCGCCTCCGCCGAGCTGGCGTCGTTCTACTTCGGTTCCCAGGAGATGAACGCGGAAACGCTTGCGCGGGCGGCTCACCTGGTCGACGCGGCCGGCGGACGCGCGTGGAGCCAGACGCAGGCCGACGAGCTGCACACGCGGGCGCTGCTCCATCTCGGCGAGGCGTCCCCGACCGCGCGTGCGGCCGTGGAGCTCGGCACGCTCGCCCAGCTGGTCACCCACCGAGACCACTGAATCAAGATCCTTCGGAAGGCACTCGATGACGGAACACCCGCCGCGTTCGGTGCTGCTCGCCTCACCCCGGTCGTTCTGCGCCGGGGTGGAGCGGGCCATCGAGATCGTGGAACGACTTCTCGACCAGCGCGGCGGCCCCATCTACGTGCGCAAGCAGATCGTGCACAACGTCCACGTCGTGCGTGGGCTGGAGGCGCGTGGCGCTGTGTTCGTGGAGGAGCTGTCGGAAGTACCTCGTGGTGCCACGGCGGTCTTCTCCGCACATGGCGTCTCTCCCGCTGTGCGTGCTGAAGCTGTGGAACGGTCGTTGGACGTGCTGGACGCGACCTGTCCGCTGGTGACGAAGGTGCACGCGGAGGCCCGGCGCTTCGCCGACCGCGGCGACACGATCGTGCTGATCGGACACGCCGGGCACGAGGAAGTCGAAGGCACCTTGGGAGAAGCTCCCGAACGCATGGTGCTGGTCGAGACCGTCGAGGACGTCGACGCGCTGGAGATCTCCGGCCCGGTGTCGTACCTGACGCAGACGACGCTGGCCGTCGACGAGACGCTCGAGGTGATCGAGGCTCTGGAACGGAAGTTCCCGCAGCTGCGCGGACCTGGGTCCGACGACATCTGTTACGCCACCACGAATCGGCAGGTCGCGATCAGGGACGTCGCCGCGCGGTCGGACCTGGTGCTGGTGGTGGGCTCGAAGAACTCCTCCAACTCGGTCCGGATGGTCGAACTGGCGGTGCGTGGCGGCACGCCCGCCTACCTGATCGACGACGCGTCGGAGATCGACCCGGCCTGGCTGGACGGGGTGTCGACGGTGGGGTTGTCGGCCGGCGCCTCTGCTCCTCCCGAACTGGTGGACGAGGTGGTGTCCGCGTTGGAGGCATTGGGCTCGGTGTCCGTGTCGACGCACACGGCGGCGACCGAGACGATCGCCTTCACGCTGCCGCTGGCGGTGCGCCGTGCTGGCTGACATCACCTCGCCCGCGGACGTCCGGGCACTTCCTTCCGCTTCGCTCAGCACGTTGTCCGGCGAGATCCGGTCGTTCCTGATCTCCAAGGTGCACCGGACCGGCGGCCACCTCGGGCCGAACCTGGGCGCTGTCGAGCTGACCATCGCGGTGCACCGGGTCTTCACCTCGCCCACCGACGTGGTGCTGTTCGACACCGGGCACCAGTCGTACGTGCACAAGATGCTGACCGGCCGTTGCTCGGACTTCGACTCCTTGCGCCAGGCCGGTGGCATGTCCGGCTACCCGTCCGCGGCCGAGTCCGCGCACGACGTCATCGAGAACTCGCACGCCTCCACCGCACTGTCCTATGCGGACGGTCTGGCCAAGGCGTTCGAGCTGGGCGGTGCCGAGCGCCGGGTCGTGGCCATCGTCGGTGACGGGGCTTTGACCGGTGGGATGTGCTGGGAGGCGTTGAACAACATCGGCGGCTCCTCCCGTCCGGTCGTGGTGCTGCTGAACGACAACGGCCGCTCCTACGACCCGACTGCCGGCGGGTTCGCGGCGTCCTTGCTGAACGGGTCGGCCCGCGGTCTCTTCGAGGCGCTGGGGCTGGCCTACATCGGCGAGGTCGACGGCCACGACGTGCACGCCGTCGAGAACGCCCTGTGGGAGGCGAAAGCTCTGGGGCGTCCGGTCGTCGTGCACTGCAAGACCGTGAAGGGCAAGGGTTACGACGCCGCGGAGACCGACGAGGCCGACCGGATGCACGCGGTCGGCGCTTCCGGTGCCTCCGGCGGCCGGACCTGGACCGACGCGTTCTCCGACGAGATCGTGGCGATCGGTTCGGAACGTCCCGACGTCGTCTGCCTGACCGCGGCGATGCTGGAACCGGTGGGGCTGCGGCCGTTCGCCTCGAAGTTCCCGTCGCGCGTCTTCGACGTGGGCATCGCCGAGCAGCACGCCGTGACGTCCGCCGCCGGCATGGCGATGGGCGGGCTGCACCCGGTCGTCGCCGTCTACGCGACCTTCCTGTCGCGTGCGTTCGACCAGCTGCTGATGGACGTGGCGCTGCACCGGTTACCCGTGACGTTCGTGCTGGACCGCGCCGGCGTGACCGGCCCGGACGGTGCCTCGCACCACGGCATGTGGGACGCCTCGATCCTGCCCGTCGTGCCCGGTCTGCGGCTGGCGGCTCCCCGCGATCCGGCCTCGCTGGCCGAGTTGCTGCGTGAAGCCGTCGACGTGTCGGACGGTCCGACGGTCGTGCGCTACCCGAAGGCTTCCGTCGGCGCCGACGTGCCCGCGGTGCGCCGGGTGAGCCATTTCGACTTGCTGCACGAGGTACCGGACGCCGAGGTGCTGCTGATCGCGGTCGGCCCTCTCGCCGGTCCGTGTCTGGCCGCCGCCGAGGAGCTGGCCGCCCACGACGTGCGGGTCAACGTGGTCGATCCGCGCTGGACCGCGCCGTTGGATCCGCACCTCGTCAAGTACAGCGGCCAACACCGTTTGGTGCTCGCCGTCGAGGACACGACGTCAACGGGCGCACTGGGCGCACGGCTCGGTCAGGCGCTGACCGGTACGTCGACCTGTGTGGCGACCTTCGCACTACCGCCCCGTTTTCTGCCGCACGACTCTCGCGCCCGCATCCTGCGCGCGCACGGGCTCGACGCGGCCGGCATCACGACGAGCGTGCTGAAGCGCCTCGGCGTGAAGTGACGTACCAGCCGATCCCGAACGACAACGCGATCGCCCCAGCACCCACCAGCGGCGCCTTGGCTTCGGCCGGCAGCTCCAGCGGGCGCATGGCGGTCGCGAGGCTGAGCAGGACCGGTCCCTGCACGACGAACGCGACGTAGGCGGACCGCGCCAGCCCCTCGGCGAAGGGCCCCTGGCGGGTCAGCCTGCGTTGTGCGAGCCCGATGAGCCACAAACTGCCCGCCACCACCAGGATTCCCTCGATGAGGGCAAGTGCCAGTGCCTGCCAGGTGAATCCGCCGAGGAACGGATCAGCGTTCCGCGCGAGGTCCAGCACCCCGAGCAGCGCCGCGGCGATCGGCAGGACCGCGATGGTGGCGATGACGACGTTGCGGGTCATCCGGTAGATCTCGTCCGGCACCCGTTCCGCGAGCTTGTGCCCGCCGATCGCGCCGAGCAGCAGCATGCCGAGGCACTGCGGCCACCACCACAGGTGCAGGTCGCCGACCTGTCCGCTGCGGGCCGGGAACACCAGCCGCGTCAGGAACGTCGTGCCCGCCACCATCATCGTCATGCCCACCACCGTTTTCGGGGTGATGGCGCGCTCTTTGATCGGCGGCCCCAGGGCAATCGCGATCGAGAAGATCAGCAACACCCCGACGAACCACAACGACCCGCTGTCCAGGAACGGATCGCGGTGCGTGAAGGCATGCCACCACGAGACGCTCCGCCCGGCCCCGTTGTAGGCGATCCACACGAACGTCGGCCAGACGACCACGGCGCTGACGATCCACGGCGTGCCGAGCCGGATCAGCCGTTCGGTGATGAACCGCCCGGCGCCTTTGCGCTCGATCGAGCCGGGCGTGAAGATCCCGGCCATGAAGTAGAAGGTGCCCATGAAGAACAACCCCGACGGCCCGATCAACGCCGCCAGCACGGTCTCGACGCCGGGACGGAACGTGACCTCGTTGACCTCGTCGTACGGCCAGCCGCCGATCGCGGCGTAGCCCAGCAGCGCGTGGCCGCCGATGACCCACGCCACGAGGATCACCTTCAGGTTGTCCACAGCGGACACTCTCACGCGTTCCATGCTCCGCTTCCGGGCCGCGGAACGCCAGCGGCCAAGGGGGCGGACGGCTCCCGTTCGCCCGCGGCGTCGGTGCTCGGCCTCGCGTCGACCACTCAGCGCCAGGTCACGGGCGGTCGCCGGTGTAGACGCCGAGCGTACGGAACCTCAGACCCGGCTCCCGGTACTCCTCCATCGCGTGCGCGATCCAGCCCACGATCCTGGCGATCGCGAAGATCGCCTCCCCCGCGTCCGCCGGCATCTTGAACGTCAGCCCCAGCTGGGCCAGCGCCAGGTCCACGTTGGGGAACATCTGCGGCTGGGTGGCGATCACCTTGTCCGCCACCAGATCACCGTGGCCGCGCAGCAGCGCCAGCAGGTGGTCGGCGCGCGGGTCGCGGGCCTGGTAGACGCGGTGGCCGAAGCCAGGGATCGGCTGGCCCGACCTCAGGTGCTCGGCGACGGTGCCCATCGGGTCGGACTCGGCCTGCGCCAGGAACCGGTGCGCGATCGTCGTTGCGGTGCCGTGCTTCTGCCCCTCCATCGCGCCCAGACCCGCCGACACCACGGCGTACGGGTGCGCGTGGGCCGAAGCGGCGACGCGGGCGGCCATCGTCGAGATGGCCAGGTCGTGGTCGGCGAGCAGGATCAGGGCGGCGTTCAGGACGTCCGGTTGTGGCGGCAGGGGTGACAGCCGGGCCCACAGTCGTTCGGCGATGTCGGTGCCCTGGGGCTTGCCCACCAGCGGCAGGGATTCGACGACGTCGGCGATCATGGCCTTCGCCGTGGTGACCGAGCGGTCGAGGTCGAAGCGCAACGGGTCGCCGGCGCTGGCCAGTGCCACGGCCACGCGGATGCGGTCGGTCAGGGTGGCGCTCTCGGGCAGGGCCATCCAGATCTCCTGGCCCTCGGGGAACTGCACGCCCGTCGAGTCGATCCCGGTCCACAGCCAGTGGGCGACGTCCTCGAAGCGCTTGGTGCCGCTGAGCTCCGGTACCGAACGGCCGCGGTAGTAGAGGCGGTCGTTCTCCAGCAGCGAGATGCGGGTGCGGATGCGATCGGTCACAGCGGCCACTGCTCCGCGGGCACCAGTGCGTTGCGCCAGGGCTTCCACCTCGGCGACGCCGAACATGCTCTGCCGGTTGAGCTTGGTGCTGGTCAGGAGTCCACGGCTGACGTACGCGTAGACCGTCGCCGGTTTCACGCCCAGGCGCCGGGCAGCTTGATTCGTCGTCAACATTGATTCCATCAACGTTGACTGTACAAGACATGTTGACGGAGCCTGTTGTCCATGTTGATTGATGCACCCAAAGGGCTTAAAGACGTCGTCGTCACCACGACCCTGATCGGGGACGTGAACGGTGCCGCCGGCTACTACCACTACCGCGAGCACGACGCGATCGAGCTGGCCAGGACCCGGTCGTTCGAGGAGGTGTGGTTCCTCTTCGCGGAGGGCCGCCTGCCGAGCCGGGACGAGGCCGCAGTGTTCGCGACGCAGACCGCGGCGCTGAGGCAGCTACCAGCGGCGATCAGTGAGGTGCTGCCGGCGATCGCACGCTCGGGCTGCACGGCGCTGGCCGGGCTCCGGACCGCGTTGTCGATGCTGCCGGCGCAGCCGATGTGGGACGCGCCGATGAGCACCAGGAAGGCGGACGCGCTCCGGGTCAGCGCGATGACGCCGACGATCCTCGCGGCGCTGCACCGGCTCAAGCTCGGACTTGATCCCGTCAACCCCAGGGTTGATTTGTCAACGTCGGCGAACTGGTTGTACATGTTGACTGGACTGGAGCCGTCAACATGGACGAGCCGTGCGGTCGAGCAGTACTTGATCGCCACGATCGACCACGGGTTCAACGCGTCCACGTTCACCGCACGCGTGGTCGCGTCATCGGGCGCCGACGTCGTGTCGGCCGTGACCGCGGCGATCGGGACGTTCTCCGGACCGCTGCACGGTGGCGCGCCGGACCGGGCCCTGGAGGCGCTCGACCTCATCGGGACGCCGGACAACATCGACGCCTGGGTCAGGGAACGCATCGAGCAGGGCGACCGGATCATGGGCTTCGGGCACGCCGTCTACCGGACGGAGGACCCGCGGGCACGTCTGCTCAAGGAGATCGCGCTGGAGAACCCGACGCCGCTGACCGAGTTCGCCGTCACCGTCGAGCAGCGGGTGACCGAGCTGCTGGCCGAGCTCAAGCCCGGCCGGCAGCTGTACGCGAACGTTGAGTTCTACGCCGGCGTGGTGATGGAGCTGTGCGGCATCCCGCGGGAGATGTTCACGCCGACGTTCGCGTGCAGCCGGGTGATCGGGTGGTGTGCCAACGCGCTCGAACAGTCCGAGGACACGAAGATCATCCGCCCGGTCGCCCGCTACACGGGACCCCAGCCGACCATCACGCGGCCCACTCTCAGGTGAGGTACCGCAGGTCGTTGCGCACGCGGGTGCGGTCACGGTCGTTGACGTCGGTTGAACCCGCCAGGCCGGCGGTGCGGTCACGGTGCCGGTCGAGCCAGACGGAGATGGCGGCCACTGCGAGGACGATCGCTGCAAGAGTCATGGCACTAAGTTTGCGACCTACCAGATCCTGCCAACAGTGGCAGATCTGACGTGGCGCGCTAATATCCTGCCATGCTGCGATCGGTGGCGGTTCCCCTCATCGACGGCGTCGCGCCGTTCGAGTTCGGCCTGCTCTGCGAGGTGTTCGGCATCGACCGGACCGAGGAGGGCGTGCCGCTGGTCGACTTCCGCGTGTGCGGCGAGACCCCGCACGAACCGGTGCCGACGAGCATCCGCGGCGTGAGCATCACGCCGGAGTACGGGTTCGACGCGCTGCAGAGCGTCGACCTCGTCGCACTCCCGGCCGCGCGCGTCCGCGACCACTATCCGGAGAAGCTGGTCAAGGCGCTCAAAGAGACCGACGCGACGCTGCTCAGCGTGTGCAGCGGGGCGTTCATCCTCGGCGCGGCGGGCCTGCTCGACGACCGGCACTGCACCACGCACTGGCACGACGTGCGGCGGTTCCGGGAACGCTTCCCGAAGGCCCAGCTCGATCCGGACGTGCTGTTCGTGGACGACGGCGACATCATCACCAGCGCCGGCACGGCCGCGGGCATCGACGCGTGCCTGCACCTGGTCCGCCGGGAGCTCGGCACCAAGGTCGCCAACATCATCGCGCGCAGGATGGTCGTGGCGCCGCAGCGCGACGGCGGTCAGCGCCAGTTCGTGGAGCTCCCGATCCCGGAGTGCAGCTCGGACAGCCTCGAACCGGTGCTGGAGCAGGTACTCGGCACGATCGCGGACAACCACACGGTGGCCACGATGGCGAAGCTCGCCGTCATGTCCGAGCGGACGTTCGCGCGCAGGTTCGTCGCGGAGACCGGCACCACCCCGAACAAGTGGCTGTCACTGCAGCGGGTGCTGCACGCGCGCCGTCTACTCGAGGAGACCGACCTGGACGTCGACGCCGTCGCGGCCCGCTCCGGCTTCGGGACAGCCGCCCTCCTCCGGCATCACTTCCACCGGGTCGTCGGCGTCGCCCCGAGCGATTACCGACGCACATTCTCCTGTCGTTAGGCGCGTGAAGATCTTCTCGGAGATCTCCCGCAGCGCCTCGACCTCGGTGTCGGAGAGCTGGTCGAACACCAGCGCCCGGACGATCTCGGCGTGCGAGGGCGCGGCCGCCTCGATCGCGGACCGGCCCTGATCGGTCAGCACGACGAACGAGCCACGCCCGTCACTGCTGCAGTTCTCCCTGCGCACCAGCCCGCGCTTCTCCATCCGGGCCACGTGATGTGAGATGCGGCTCTTCTCCCAGTGCAGGTACCGCGCGAGCTCCAACACGCGCACACGCCCGTCCGGCCTGTCCGTGAGTTGAACGAGGACGGCGAAGTCGGCCATCGAGATCTCCGAATCGACCGACATCTGCCTGTTCAGGTGCGCGTTGAGCTCCCCCTGCATGCGGACGTACGCACGCCACGCCCGCTGCTGCTCGGGTTCCAACCATCGTGTCACTCGTTCAGCATACGGGAATAGTTGACACATCATCCACGTTCCGGCAGGGTGGATGACACTTCAACCAAATCGAGCAACCGAAGGACACACCACCATGACCACCGCCACCAACCTCTCCGAACTGACCGGCGACTACGTCATCGACGGCTCGCACTCCCGCATCGGCTTCGTCGCACGCCACGCGATGGTCACCAAGGTTCGTGGTGCGTTCAACGAGTTCGACGGCAAGATCTCCATCGACGGTGACAAGCCGGAGAACACCACCGCCGCGGTGACCCTGAAGGTCGCGAGCATCGACACCCGCAACGCGCAGCGCGACGGTCACCTGACCACCAACGACTTCCTCGACGTCGAGACCCACCCGGAGATCACGTTCGTCTCGACCTCCGCGAAGCAGGTCGACGAGGACAACTTCGAGATCACCGGTGACCTGACGATCAAGGGCATCACCAAGAGCATCACGATCCCGTTCGCCTTCGAGGGCGTCGCCGTCGACCCGTACGGCCAGACCCGCGTGGGCTTCGAGGGCTCGCACACCATCAACCGCAAGGACTACGGCGTCACCTGGAACGCCGCGCTCGAGACCGGCGGCGTGCTGGTGAGCGAGAAGGTCGTCCTCGAGTTCGAGATCTCCGCGGTCAAGCAGGCCTGACCACGGCCACCGGACACGGGGCGTGGTAGATCAGGGCCTGCGAGGTAGACCCGAGCAGCATCCCGGCGAATCCGCCACGCCCCCGTGCACCGACCACCAGCAGTCCGGCGCGTTCCCCCAGCTCCAGCAGCAGGGGGATCGGCCGCTCCCCCACCACGAGCTGTTCCACCGCGACGTCCGGGTACTTCTCCAGCCACCCGGACATTCGCGTGTTCAGCAGTGACGACTGTTCGTCGACGTGCGCCATCGCCGCCACCAACGGCACTCCGGCCGCCGCCGCCTCCTCGAACCCGAAGCCCAGAGCCGGGTCCGAACCAGGCGAGAGGTCGACACCCACCACCACGGGCCCGTCATGTCCGTTGCCTCGCACCACCACTACCGGGCACTCTCCGTGCGCCGACAGCGCGACAGCCGTTGAGCCCACCAGCGCTCCGGTGAACCCGCCCAGCCCATGCGACCCCACCACGACTTCCCGCGCGCGTGCAGACTCCGCGAGCAACACGGGCGTGGGATGTTCCATCCGGAGGTCGTGCTCAATAGGCACATCAGGCGCTTCCGCCCGTGCGACGGCAACGGCCTGAGAGAGCCACATCCGCCCCTGGTCGTACATCGCCGACCGCAGCTCACGCGCCGATGAGATGACCTCGGGGTAGCCCCGCGTCGGCAGCGTGTACGCGTGCACCAGCCGCAACGGCACCGAGTGCCGCGCACAGGACCGAGCCGCCCACGCCACCGCGGCCAGCGCGGACGAGGAACCGTCGACTCCGACGACAACGGGAAGACCGCTCATGATCTCAAAGTAAGCCCAGATGATGTAGCGAGCCGCGTGCCGTTGGTCCCCTCATGTCAGGGTCTTTGGGCTACCGTGACCTTCATGGCGACGCGAGTCTTCCTGGTCGACGACCACGAAATCGTCCGCCGCGGCATCGCGGACCTGCTGGGCGAGGAATCCGACCTCGAAGTGGTCGGCGACGCCGCGTCGGTGGCGGAGGCTTTGGCCAAAGTGCCCTCCGCCCGTGCCGACGTGGCGGTGCTCGACATCAGGCTCCCCGACGGCAACGGCATCGAGCTGTGCCGCGAGCTCCGCAGCCGCCTGCCCGGCCTGCAGTGCCTGATGCTGACGAGCTTCGCCGACGACGAGGCCCTGTTCGACGCGATCATGGCGGGCGCCTCCGGCTTCGTGCTGAAGCAGATCCTGGGCGCCGACCTGGTCAACGCCGTCCGCACGGTCGCCGCCGGCCAGTCCCTGCTGGACGCCCGCACCACCTCGGCCCTGCTCAACCGCATCCGCCGGGAACGCGAGGAGGGCGACCCGCTGCGCATGCTCAGCGAGCAGGAGCGCACGGTGCTCGACCTCATCGGCGAGGGCCTGACCAACCGGCAGATCGCCGAGCGCATGTTCCTCGCCGAGAAGACGGTCAAGAACTACGTCTCACACCTGCTGGCGAAGCTCGGCATGCAACGCCGCACCCAGGCCGCCGTGTTCGCCTCGCAGTTCCGCAACGACGTCGAGAAGCCCCACTAGTCACGCCACTACTCGGCTGACAGCGGAACTCTCCACACCACACAGGCGCCGCCGCCTTCCGTCGCCCGCACCGCGAGCGAGCCACCGAACTTCGACGCCCGGTGGGCGAGGTTGCGCAGGCCGCTGCGCGCGGTGTCGGGCGGGATGCCGATGCCGTTGTCCTGCACGGTGATCACGACGTCCTCGGCGGCGTCGATCAGCACGGTCAGCTCGGTCGCTTCGGCGTGCCGCACGCAGTTCGTGACGGCCTCGCGCACCACTGCCTCGACGTGTTCGGCGAGTTCCGGGGGCACGGAGTTGTCGACGGTGCCGGACATCCGCACCGCGGGCGACAGGTGCGTGTCCTCGGTCAGGCCCGCGACGAGGTCCAGCAGCCTGCGCCGCAGCGAGGTGTTGTCGGTCGAGTGCAGGTCGAAGATGGACGTGCGGATCTCGCGCACGGTCTCGTCGAGCTGTTCCACGGCGGTCTGCAGGCGGGCGGCGACCTCCGGTTCGGTGATGCGGCGCATGGTCGCCTGCAGCGTGAGGCCGGTGACGAACAGGCGTTGGATGACGTGGTCGTGCAGGTCGCGGGCGATGCGGTCGCGGTCCTCCAGCACGTCGAGCAGGCGCTGTGAGCGTTGTTGCTCGGCGAACTCCAGCGCCACCGCCGCCTGGTCCGCGAACGACGCCAGCACCGGCACCTGGTCGGGCAGGAACCGCGTCTCGCCGCCCTTCCGCAACACCACCAGGGCACCGGTGACCTCCGGGCCCGAGCGCAGCGGAACGGCCAGGGCGGGGCCGAACGCCGAGCCCAGGTCGTCCACCAGCAGCGGGATGCCGGAGCGGACGACCTCGTCGACGGCGTAGTCGGAGGCGTTGAAGTCGTCGATCTTCACGCCCGCGCTCGCCGCGACCCGCAACGGCGTGTGCTGGCCGTCGCCGAGCACGACGAGGGCGGAGTCGGCACCGGTCAGTTCCACGGTGCGCTGGGTGATCAGGCGCAGGGCGTACTCGCCGGACGCGCCACCGAGCAGTTCCGAGTTGACCTCGCCGATCGCCTCCAGCCACCGCTCGCGCATGCGGGAGCGTTCGAACAGCCGGGCGTTCTCGATCGCGATGCCCGCGGCCGCGGCCAGCGCCAGGAGGACGGCCTCGTCATCGGCGGTGAACTCGGCGGCGTCGATCTTCTCGGTCATGTAGAGGTTGCCGAAGACCTCGTCGCGCACGCGCACGGGCACGCCCAGGAAGCTGTGCATCGGCGGGTGGTTCGGCGGGAAGCCGACCGACATGTCGTGCTGGGCCAGATCGCGCAACCGCAGCGGCGTCGGGTCCTTGATGAGCAGGCCGAGCAGACCCTTGCCCTCCGGCAGGTGGCCCATCGACGAGCGGGTCTCGGCGTCCACGCCCACGTGGAGGAACTCCGACAGGTCGTCACGCGTGCCGAGCACACCGAGTGCGCCGTAGCGGGCCCCGACGAGGTCGACGGCCGCCTGGACGATCCGCAACAGCGTGGATTCGAGCTCGAGCCCGGACGCGACGGCGAGCACGGCGCCGAGCAGCTCCTGCATGTGGTCGCGGGTGGTGACGATCTCGTCCATGCGATCACGCACCTCGTCGAGCAGCTCGTCGAGGTCACGGCGACCAGGCACGTCAGACACGACGACTAGATTCGCACACTTTTCGGCCCCGCACGGCCCTAGCAATTGAGGACCTTCGACCGTGGCCCGCCAACGGCCCCGCCCGGACAGTGTGGGCATGACCATCGCTGTGCCCGACGCACTCGGACTCGCGGGTGAGGACGTGCGCGGCGTCCTGGCTCTCGCAAGAGCGTCGACGCCCGACGTGCGCTTCGAGGTGCGTTCCGAGCAGATCGAGCTGCACACGACCTCACCGCACACGAGGGAAACGCGGATCGCGTGCGGTGTCGCGCTGCTCAACGTCCGGCTGGCCCTGCAAGGACACGGGATCCGTCCACTCGTGACGCTGCTGCCCGGCCCGAGTGCCTCGGACGCGGCGGCGGCCGTGCGGCTCGGCGGTTACCAGGAGCCGAGCTCGGACGTGCTGGCTTTGCTGCACGCGTTGCGCACGAACCGTCGCAGGTGGACGGCGTTCCCCGAACTGGCCTTGTGGCGCGGGTTGTTGTCGCGCGCGGCCGAAGTGGAGCGAGCGTGGGTGCACGTGAAGAACGGGTGCGAGCTGGTCCTGTGCACGTTCAACCAGGGGGCCGCGGCGGAGATCCGTGCGGGGCAGGCGATGCAACGCGTCGTGCTGACCGCGGGCACGGTCGGGATCGCCGTCTCCCCGCCACCGGAACCGATCAGCCTGTCCGCGTTGCGCGCGGACCTGCGTCCGTGCCTCGGCAGCACCTTGGTGCCGCAGATGGTCCTGCGGCTGGGCGCGGAGTAGACCGTGGCCGCCCCACGTCGCGCGGGGGTCATCTGACTCGCGGCGCGGGGCGGGCACGGTTCCCTCTACCCGGAGGCTCCGTTCTCGTTGGTCATGTGGTGATGAACTTCGTCGGGTCGGCGACCGGTGACTCGACGACGAGGTCCTTGTACTCGTCCTCGATGCCCTTGTTGTGGATCTGGATCGCCAGCGGCGCCTCGCGGCCGGCGGGTTCCTTCTTGTCCTCGAACTTCAGGACCTCCTGCGCCTTGCACTTGGTGGCGCCGTCGGGCAGCGGGCAGCACGCCATGCGCGCGATTCCGGTCTCACCATTGGCCAGGATCTCGCACTGCGCCCACTTCTTGACGTCCCAGCTCGGGTGCGGGTACTTCGTGAACAGCTTGCCGCCGCCGTTGTTGTGGCCCGGCCGGTAGTCCCACGCACCTCCGTTGGGCGGCTGGAACTGGATGGCGCCGAGACCGTTCAACGCCGGTGTCGCGATCTTGCCCCAGATCAGCACGGTCGGCTTGTGGTTGCCGGAGACCTGGCGCAGCTTGAAGATCCAGCGGAAGCTCTTGTACTGCTGCTTGTTGTAGTAGATCCAGCCGCGCGACGCGTTCTTCTGGCTGTGGATCGCGCCGTTCTTCACGACGAAAGCGTCCTTCGCGTGGGCGGTCCACCCGTCGAGCGTCTTGCCGTCGAAGATGGGCACCAGCACGGGATCCGCGGCTCGCGCCGGGGTCATGCCCGCGACGAGCGCCAGCACGAAGGCAGCGGCTATCCACAATGGACGACGAAACATTTGTTACCGTCCTCGGCTCCGAGGTTTTTCGGCAGCGACGGTGCAACCCACCGTAGAACCGAGACATCGGAGCAGTCAACGAAAACGCGTGTTTCTGAAAACGGACAACCTCTACCGCGTCAGCACCGCCCGCCACAGCAGGCGGGCCAGTTCCGGGTGGCAGATGTCGTTGTGCGCACCGGCGATCCCGTCGACACGGCGGATCACCGAGGTGCAGTCGACGTTGTGCACCTGCCCCCGGCTCAGCTCACCAGGAGATCCGATGTTGTGCCCGTGCACGTAGGTGCCCTGCACGCCGTGCGAGCCGATGCCGCCGTACTTCGGGTATTCGTCCAGGTCGACCTGGCGGCCCGACCTCGCGGCCAGCGGGTAGAACCGGCCGATCGCGTGGTCGTGCTGGGAGGTCGTGACGATGATCGGACCCGGTACCCGGCCGAGCACGCCGCGGAAGTAACCGGAGCCGGGCTCGCCGGGCAGCCGTTCCGCGAACGACCACAGCGACATCGCGCCCTGCACCAGGGTCAGCGTCGCGGCCGGCACCACGTTCGCCATCGCGGTCGCGGTGATGCAGCCGAAGCTGTGGCCCATCAGGTGGACGCGGGCGTTCGGGGCGGCCTGGGCGACCTCGCGGGCGATGCGCGCGGCACCGCTCTCGCCGAACACCCTGGCGCGCCGCTTCATCTTCCAGAACGTCAGGATCCGCAACGGTGACAGGATCCCGCCCAGCGCCGGATCCTCCAGGCACGCCCGGTAGAGCTGCTCGGCGTCGAACACCATCCCGTCGTCGCCCGGCAGGTCGGGAACCGAGCTCTCCAGGTAGTCGTAGGCCTGCTTGACCGTCGCCGACATCCGGCACGGATGTTCGCGCGCGGCCTCGACGATCGTGCGCACCGCGGCGGTGCGGCCGGCACCTCCGCCGAGGCGCTGCGCCTGCGCCTTGATGAAGTCATCGGACCGGACGTCCTCGTCGCCCCACGCCTTCGACGGCCAGTGCAGGCCGACGAGCAACGACTTGAAGCCGCCGGGAAGCCGGTGCGCCGCTTCACGTTCGGCGCGGCAGTCGGCCATCGTTTTGACCCACTGCCCGTACTGCTCACGGGCGGCGGGCACATCGCCGTTCCACCCGTGGATGAAGAAGAAGACATCGGTGACACCACCGCGGGCGTCGTAGACGACGTCAGCGCTTTCACGCCCCCGCTCGTTGCCGGTCTCGTCGAAACAGACGAGGTGATAGCCGATGTCGTGGCCTGGCACGGATTCTCGGGACATCGCGGATCACCACCACACAAAACGCGCCCAACTCGTTCTTCCGTATATCGGAACTGGGGCGGCTCTTGTGTAGCCTCCGCGATCAGGAAAACCCGTTCGGACCAGGGGATTCACCCCGATTGCGCCGGTAGTGGCGTGCCGCGCGGACCCGGTTGCCGCACGACGGCGAGCACCATTCGCGGCGTGGATGGTCCTTCACGAAGTACAGCACGCAGCCCGGTGCATAACAGGCGCGCAACAGAACGCGGTTCTCACCGGTGAACAGCTCCACTGCCTCCGCGGCGATCGAGGCGAGCGCCTGACGTGCAGGCGTTCCCTCACTTTCGTTGTGCCGCAACAGTTCCCCGTCATGCACGGCGAGCTGCGGCCACTGCCGCGCACTCCTCGCCGCACGGTTCACCTCGCCCACCGCGCGTTCCAGGTCACGGTCCTGCGCGACCGCACGCGTGTCTTCCGTGAGCACGCCGGCGAGGTCGCGGAGTGCCTGCCGCAGTGCGCGAAAAGCCGTGAGATCACCCTGATCCGCCGGTACGCCCAGGAACTCGCGAAGCCCGCTCACAGTGGTCAGGTCGTCGTGCACCTGTGACCGATTGGCCCACACCGTGTTCATCAGCAGGACCGGACGGGGTTCGTCGGGCGTCAGCACGTCTAACGGTAACACAGGCTTGCATCCGTTAGGCTCACGTTCTAACGTTTACAACGTCGCCCAACCGTTGGAAGGACCTCTCGTGAAGCTCGTTCCCCCGTTCGACGCCGACACCGCCCGGCTCAAGGTGCAGGCGGCCCAGGACGCCTGGAACACCCGCGACCCGCACCGCGTGGCCGGCGCCTACACGCCGGATTCGGTGTGGCGCAACAGGTCCGAGTTCGTCCGCGGCACCGGCGAGATCGTCGCGTTCCTGACGAAGAAGTGGGAGCGCGAGCACGAGTACGTGCTGCGGAAGTCGCTGTGGGCGTTCGGCGACAACCGCATCGCCGTGCGCTTCCAGTACGAGTGGCACGACGACGAGGGCCAGTGGTGGCGCAGCTACGGCAACGAGAACTGGGAGTTCGCGCCGTCCGGCCTGATGTCGCGGCGCGAGGCGAGCATCAACGACGTGAAGATCTCGGAATCCGACCGCCGCATCGACCCCGGGTCGACCTACGACATCCCGACGGAGTAGCGAGATGCATGTCGAAGCGTTGTGGCGCTACCCGGTGAAGTCGCTGGGCGGCGAACCGCTGCAGGAGGCCAGGTTCACCTCCGACGGGGTTGAGGGCGACCGGCTGGTGCACGTGCAGGGGCCGCGCGGTGTCCTGACTGGGCGCACGCGGTACGGCCTGCTCACCATCCCCGCCTCCACCGGCCCGGACGGCCCGTTGGTCGACGGGCACCCGTGGGACAGCTGGGCGGCGCACGAGCTGGTGCTCCCGTACGGCGGCAGGCTGACCCGCTACGCCGGGCCGGAGCGGTTCGACGTGCTCAACGTCCTCGTGGCCACGGACGGCCAGGTCGAGGCGGCGGGCGTCGACGTGCGGCGGTTGCGGCCGAACATCCTCATCGGCGGCGTCGAGGCGGGCGAGGAGGACAGCTGGCCGGGGCACGCGCTGGCGGTCGGTGACGTTGTGATCGGCATGTACCAGAAGCGGGCCCGGTGCGTGGTCACGACGATCGACCCCGACACCGGGGCGCAGGACCTGGACGTGCACCGCCGGATCCGGCACGAGTTCGGTGGCGTGCTGTGCCTGGACAGCTGGGTGATCCAGCCCGGCGTGGTCGAGGTCGGCGACACCGTCGAGGTGGTGCCGACCGACGAGCTTCCCGACCACGTGGGCGGGTGGATCGTCGGCCGGCCCTACGCCGTTTAGCGCCGTCTAGATGTTGCGGCGGTACTGGCCGCCCACCTCGAAGAACGCCTCGGTGATCTGACCGAGCGTGCACACCCGCGCCGCGTCCATCAGCACGGCGAACACGTTCTCGTTCGTCTGCGCCACCTCACGCAGACGGGCGAGCGCCTTCTGGGCCTCGTCGCGGTGCGCCGCCTGGTACGCACGCGTGCGTTCGACCTGCGACTCCTTCTCCTCCTCGGTGGCGCGGGCGAGCTCGATCTTCACGACCTCGCGCTCGCCGCCCTCTGGCAGGAAGGTGTTGACGCCGATCAACGGCAGCGAGCCGTCGTGCTTGCGCTGTTCGTAGAGCATCGACTCGTCCTGGATGCGGCCGCGCTGGTAGCCGGTCTCCATCGCGCCGAGCACGCCGCCGCGTTCGGAGATGCGGTCGAACTCCATCAGCACCGCCTCTTCGACGAGGTCGGTCAGCTCGTCGATGACGAACGAGCCCTGCAGCGAGTTCTCGTTCGCGGACAGGCCCCACTCCTTGTTGATGATCATCTGGATGGCCATCGCGCGGCGGACGGACGACTCCGTGGGAGTGGTGATCGCCTCGTCGTACGCGTTGGTGTGCAAGGAGTTGCAGTTGTCGTACAGGGCACACAACGCCTGCAGGGTGGTGCGGATGTCGTTGAAGTCCATCTCCTGCGCGTGCAGCGAACGGCCCGACGTCTGCACGTGGTACTTGAACTTCTGCGAACGCTCCGCGGCGCCGTAGCGGTCGCGCATGGCCACGGCCCAGATCCTGCGGGCGACCCGGCCGATCACGCTGTACTCGGCGTCCATGCCGTTGGAGAAGAAGAAGCTCAGGTTCGGCGCGAAGTCGTCGATGTTCATGCCGCGCGCCAGGTACGACTCGACGTAGGTGAAGCCGTTGGCGAGCGTGAAGGCGAGCTGGCTGATGGGGTTCGCGCCGGCCTCGGCGATGTGGTAGCCGGAGATCGACACCGAGTAGAAGTTGCGGACCTGCTGCTGGATGAACCACTCCTGGATGTCCGCCATCATCCGCAGCGAGAACTCCGTGGAGAAGATGCAGGTGTTCTGGCCCTGGTCCTCCTTGAGGATGTCGGCCTGAACGGTGCCGCGGACGCCTGCCAGCGCGAACGCCCTCAGCCGCGCGTACTCGTCGGCGTCCGGCTCGCGGTCGTTGTCCGCCTTGAACTTCTCGACCTGCTGGTCGATCACGGTGTTCAGGAAGTACGCGAGGATCGTCGGCGCCGGGCCGTTGATCGTCATCGACACGGACGTCGTCGGCGCGACGAGGTCGAAGCCGTCGTACAACGCCTTCATGTCGTCCAGCGACGCGATGGAGACGCCGGAGGTGCCGATCTTGCCGTAGACGTCCGGCGGGGTGTCGGGGTCGCGGCCGTAGAGCGTCACCGAGTCGAACGCGGTCGACAGGCGCGTGGCCGGGTTGCCCTTGGAGAGGTACTTGAAGCGGCGGTTGGTGCGGAACGCGTCGCCCTCGCCGGCGAACATGCGCGCCGGGTCCTCGCCCTCGCGCTTGAACGGGAAAACGCCCGCGGTGAACGGGAAGAAGCCCGGCAGGTTCTCCTTGCGCAGGAACCTCAGCAGCGAGCCCTCGTCGTCGTAGCGCGGCAGGCTGACCCGGCGGACCTGGTTGCCGGACAACGTCTCCCGCGTCAACCTGGTGTGGATCTCCTTGTCCCGCACCTTGAACACGAGCTCGTCGCCGGAGTACTGCTCGCGGGTCTGCTCCCAGCCTCCCAGCAGGTCCGCGGTCTCGCGGTCGACCTTGCGCTCCGCCACGTCGGCCAGCTCGGAGATGTCCGCGACGGCCTTTCCGGCTGCTTCCAACGCCTTCTGCGCACCGGTGAGCTGCGTGTGCGTGCGGACCGCGGCGACCTGTTCGTCGGTCTTGCGGTGATAGCCGCGCACGGTGTCAGCAATGTCGGACAGGTAGCGCGCGCGTGCGGCAGGCACGACCGTGGACGCACTGGTGGACGTCTTGCCGTTGACCGTCGCGAGCGCGCCTTCTTCTGCCTGGAGGCCGTGCTCGACGAGGCCGTCACGCAGGAACTGGTAAAGCGCCGTAACGCCGTCGTCGTTGAACGTCGCAGCGGACGTGCCGTAGACCGGCATGTCCTCCCACTTCACGCCGAACGCCTCGCGGTTGCGCACCAGTTGCCGTGCGACGTCGCGGCGCGCGTCCTCGGCACCGCGGCGCTCGAACTTGTTGATCGCCACGGCGTCGGCGTAGTCGAGCATGTCGATCTTCTCGAGCTGCGACGCGGCACCGAACTCCGGCGTCATCACGTACAGCGAGAAGTCGACGAACGGCACGATGGCCGCGTCGCCCTGACCGATACCGGGCGTCTCGACGATGACCAGGTCCGCGCCGGACGCCTTGCACGCCACGATGGCCTGCTCCAGCCCGTCCGGGATCTCGCTGCCCGCACGGCGCGTGGCCAGCGAACGGAAGAACACGCGGTCGCCGTCGAGGCAGTTCATCCGGATGCGGTCGCCGAGCAGCGCGCCACCACCGCGGCGCCGCGTCGGGTCGACCGCGAGGACGGCGATGCGCAGCTTGTCCTGCTGGTCGAGCCGGAACCGGCGGACCAGCTCGTCGGTGAGCGACGACTTGCCGGAGCCACCGGTGCCGGTGATGCCGAGAACCGGCACCTTGCGGGTGGTCTCGATGCCTTCGGCGGTACCGGCCTCGATGTGCGTGATCGCGCGCGCCAGGGCGTCGTCCGCACCGGTCAGCAACGCGTCGTGGCTGAACGGCGCCGTCAGCGCGTGGTCGCACTCCTCGATCATCAGGTTGATCATGCGAGCCAGGCCGAGCGTCTGCCCGTCCTGCGGCGAGAAGATCCGCGCGACACCGCGCGAGTGCAGCAGCTCGATCTCCTCGGGGACGATGACACCGCCACCGCCGCCGTAGACCCTGATGTGCCCGGCGCCGCGTTCCCGCAGGAGTTCGACCAGGTACGAGAAGTACTCGACGTGCCCGCCCTGGTAGGCGCTGATGGCGATGCCCTGCGCGTCCTCCTGGATCGCGGCGTTGACGACCTCCGCCACCGACCGGTTGTGGCCGAGGTGGATGACCTCCGCGCCCTGCGACTGCAGGATGCGCCGCATGATGTTGATCGCCGCGTCGTGGCCGTCGAACAGGCTGGACGCGGTCACAAAGCGCACCGGGTTCGCCGGCTTGTGCAGAGTGGTCGCCATGAGAATAGTTTGACTTCCTACTATTGGACGTGCAACTGAGCGTGGTCCAGGTCTCTGTATCGAGCCGGAACATCACATGCTCGCCGGACCGGCCACAGATTCGCTCGCGGAGCACTTCGTGCAGGTAGCGTGGCCGCCATGGCCGCTGTCGACGACTACTTCGCCGGACTCGACGCTCCGGCGCGGGCCGCGTTCGAACGGGTCCGCGCGCTGGCCGAGGAGTCGGCGCCGGACGCCGAGCAGGGCATGAGCTACGGCATGGCGGCGCTGCGGCACCACGGCAAGCCGCTGCTCGGGTTCAAGGCCTCGAAAGATCACCTGGCCGTGTTCCCGTTCAGCCCGGCCGCCGTCGACGCGGTGCGCGACCGGCTGGCCGGCTTCTCGCTCTCCAAGGGCACTGTCCGGTTCACGCCGGAGACGCCGCTGCCCGACGACGTGGTGCGCGACCTGGTGCGGCAGCGCCTGGGCGAGATCGGCTAGCGCGCCGCGCCCGAAACTCGTCCACGTTCAGCAGGCTTGAGTTGGCTAGCGCGCGGCGCCCCACTCGTGCGCCAGCGCCGCCGCCTCGCCGCGGGAGCCGACGGCCAGCTTCTCCAGGATCTTCGCCACGTGGAACTTCACCGTGGACTCGCTGATGTGCAGGTCACCGGCGATGTCGCGGTTGCGGCGGCCGCGGGCGAGGTGGCCGAGCACCTCCAGCTCCCGCGTGCCCAGCACGGTCAGCGGGTCCTCGCGCGGGTTCTCCGGTGGGCCGAGCGGGACCTCGATCGTCACCGTCGTGCCCCAGCCGGGGACCGCGTCCACCTCCACCTTTCCGCCGAGCGGGCCGAGGCGTTCCGGGACGCGGCGGGTGTCGAGGCTGCCGCAGGACAGGGTGCCGGGGCCGTCGTCGCGCACGGTCGCCCTGAGCACGGTCGCGACGACCTTCCAGGCGATGTGGACGCGCCGCACGCCTCGCTGGTCGTCCAGCATCGCGTGCACGGCCGACCGGACGACGGCGCCGGCCGTCGAGGCGACCTCCGTCGGCAGGACGCGGTCCGCGCCCTCTTCCGCACCGGGTGTGCCCAAATCCAGCTGCACGCCGCGGCCGCGCAGGACCCTCCGCAACGACTCGGCGAGGCGCTGGAAGGCGTCGTCGGCGCGTTCCTCGGTCAGCGCCCGCTCGAGTTCGGCCCGCGACCGCAGGTCGACGAGTGCGGTGACGGCGAGGTCGACGGCACGTGTGCGGGCGGCGGCGGCGTCCACTGTGCGGTCGCGCAACACGTCGAGCAGTGCGGTCAGCACGGTTCCGTAGGCGTCGCCCAGGTCGGAGATGGTCATGGCACGTGCCGCCGCGGCTGCCCGGGACACGGCGAGCGTCGCGGGGACGGCTTCGTTGCGCAGGCCTTCCATGTGCGCGGTGACCACGTCGAACAGCGCTCGCGCCGGCGCCAGGAGTTCTTCCGGCACCGGCGTGTCCTCGGCGCGCAGGAGCACCAGCAGCGCGTTGGGCTCGGAGACAGCGCTCGACAGGACCACCACGGGGACCTCGGCACCGGCCATGACCGCTCGCCCCTGCCAGGTCCCCCGCACGGGCACCAGCGGCCGCAGCGCGTCGAGGTCGGCGATCGTGGCCGACGGCCCAGGCGACTCGCCGCGGAACTTGAACGGCGCGAACGAGCAGTTGGACAGCTCGGCGACCGCCCGGTGGGGAATGGTCTCGGCGATCGCCTCGGACAACCGGGGCAGCATCTCGCCCAGCGGCGCCTGAATCACCTCGACGGCCGTCTGCAGGTCCATGGTTCGAGCGTAGCCCGTCCGGACGGGTTCCAGACTGACCTTTCGGACAGCCGGGACTAGCCGAAGTACCGGCTCGGGCACCAGCGCCGGGTCGCTAGGGTTGACACATCAACCAAATGACGAACACCCGGAGTCAACGATGAAGGCGATCACCTACAGCGAGTTCGGCGGCCCGGAAGTCCTGCGCCTGCAAGAGGTCGAGGAGCCGCACGCCGGACCCGGACAGGTGCGGTTGAAGGTGGTGGCGGCAGCCGTCAACCCGCTCGACCACAAGATCCGCAACGGCTGGATGCCCCACATGGCGCCGTCCTTCCCCGCGATCCCCGGCCTGGAGGCGGCCGGTGTCGTCGACGAGGTCGGCGACGGCGTGACGGGCGTCGCGGTCGGTGACGAGGTGCTCGGCTGGACCGTCACCGGTGCCTACGCCGAGTACGCGCTGGCCACCGACTTCGCCGCCAAGCCCGCGGACCTCGACTGGGACACCGCCGCCGCGCTGCCCGTGGCCGTCGAGACCTCGGTCCGCGTGCTCGACGCCCTGAAGGTCGGCGAGGGCGACACGCTCCTGCTGCACGGGGCCGCCGGTGTGGTCGGCGCCGTCGCCGTCCAGCTCGCGGTGGCCCGCGGCGCCACGGTCATCGGCACCGCTTCCCCCGCCAACCACGACTACCTGCGTTCACTGGGCGCCGTGCCGGTCGCCTACGGGGAAGGCCTCGCCGACCGCGTCCGCGCCGCCGCACCCCAGGGCGTCGACGCCGTCTACGACGCCGCCGGGCAGGGCGACCTGCCGGTGTCGATCGAGCTGCGCGGCGGCACCGACCGGATCATCACGATCGCCGACCCCCAGGCCGCCGACCTGGGCGTCACGTTCTCCGCCGGCGGTGGCCCGTTCGGCGACCGGCTCACCGAGTACGCGCGCCTCGCCGCCGACGGCAAGCTCGCGGTGCGGGTCGCGCAGAGTCTTCCGCTGGCCGACGCCGGCAAGGCGCAGGAGGTGAGCGCGAGCGGTCACGCGAACGGCAAGCTGGTGCTGCGGACGTCGTCGTGAGGCGATAATTGAGCCATGACTCAACGTGTCGCGGTGACCGGTGGCAGCGGGAAACTCGGGCGAGCTGTCGTGGCCGACCTGCTGGAGCACGGCTGGGAGGTCCACAACCTCGACCAGGCCACTCCTCCCGCAGCTCAGGGGTGCGAGTTCACGCGGGTCGACCTGACCGACTACGGCCAGGTCGTGGAGGCGATCAGCGGCATCGACGACAGGTACGCCGGGCTGGACGCCGTGGTGCACCTGGCGGCGATTCCGGGGCCGGGCGTGGCGCCCAACGCGCGCACGTTCCACAACAACGTGACGAGCACGTACAACGTGTTTGCGGCGGCACGGCTAGCAGGCGTGCGCAATGTCGTGTGGGCGTCCAGCGAGACGGTGCTCGGTCTGCCGTTCGACACTCCCCCGCCGTACATCCCGATCGACGAGGAGTACGCGGGACGGCCGGAGACGTCGTACTCGCTGGGCAAGCTGGTCGACGAGACGCTCGCCCAGCAGTTCTGCCGGTGGGAGCCCGAGATGAAGATCATCGGGCTGCGGTTCTCGAACGTCATGGAGCCGCACGACTACGAGCGTTTCCCGTTCGACGCCGACCCTCTCTCGCGCAAGTGGAACCTCTGGTCGTACATCGACGCGCGTGACGGTGCTCAGGCCGTGCGGAAGGCTCTCGCGCACGATGCGACGGGGTTCGACGTGTTCATCATCGCCAACGCCGATACGTGCATGACGACGCCGAACGACGAGTTGGTGGCGAAGGTCTACCCCGGCGTGCCGCTCAAGCGAGAGTTTGGTCCGCACGAGACTCTGCTGTCGATTGAGAAGGCACGACGGGTGCTGGGGTTCGAGCCCGCGCACACCTGGCGGTCGTGACCTCCCTGGCGAGCCCGAACAGCTCGTCCGCCGCCCGCGCCCTCGGCTTCACCTGCCGCAGGTGGTTGAGGGCGCGGGCGAGCAGCAGTTCGGCCTGCTGCTCGCACCACTTCCGCCCGCCGGCCCGATCGACGAGATCGGCCAGCTCGCGGGGCTCGGCGTCGGTCGCGTAGACGTCGGTGCCGGCGTTGATCGCGGCCACGACCGGGAGGGTGCGGCGGCGGTGCGCGAGGTCGTCGTAGAGCGGGCGGCCGCTGACCGCGGCGCCGCCCCAGATGGCCATCACGTCGTCCACGTGCTTGCGCGCCAGGCCGATGTCGTCACCGAACTCCCTGAGGTGACCGGCCTGGCTCCTGCTCGCACCGGCGGCCAGGGCTCCCAGCTCGCACGCACAGGCCGTCAGCGCGGAGTGCTTCGCCGCCGCCACGCCCAGATGTTCGGCCATGTCGACGTCGTCCCGTTCGTCCATCTCGAGTTCCTGGACATAACCGTCCACAACGGACAGCAGTGCGACGTTGAGGACCATCACCTCGGGCTTGGTGAGCTGCGCGAAGGCGAGCGACAGCAACGCGTCCGCCGCGGACACGACCCGGTCGTCGCCGAACTCCACCCACGCGCTCGGCTGGTGGCCGTGGCTGACCGCGCGGGACATCAGGTCCGCGTGCAGCTGTTCGTGCTGGTGCGCCAGTTCGAGGGCGACCGCGACCCTGATCGCGTTGCCCACGTCGCCGACCGTCTCGGCGGCCAGCAGCGTGAGGGCCGCCGTGGCGAAGTCCGTTCGCTGGTACTCGACCACCTCGCGGGTCTCGTCCGGGAGCTGGGCGAGCACGGCGTGCAGCAGCGGCTCGACCATGGCCCTGGTGCGCTCCAGCACGTCCCGCGGCGGCGCGACCACGTCGATGCTCGTCATGCGCGTTCCTCTCAGACCCCGGGAAATGAAGCTAAACCCGCTGGTCAGGTGCACATGCCTGGTTTCCACTGTCGTGTTGAACAGAGGCACGATCCGGCGAGCCGGACTACGTTGATGTTGAACGGGTTGTCGCCACCATCACCCGACCGTGACCGCCTTTTTCCTGAGGGGCTGACCGTGCGTTACACCAAGCTCGCCGGCATGGACGTGTCCGAGATCTGCCTCGGCATGATGAGCTACGGAGAACCGTCGAGGGGCGGCCATCCGTGGTCGTTGCCGGAGGAGGACTCCCGGCCGTTCATCAAGGCCGCGCTCGACGCCGGCATCAACTTCTTCGACACCGCCAACGTCTACTCCGACGGCTCCTCGGAGGAGATCACCGGCCGCGCTCTGCGGGAGTTCGGCAACCGCGAGGAGATCGTGCTCGCCACCAAGGTGAACCACCGGATGCACCAGGGCCCGAACGGCGCCGGTCTGTCCCGCAAGGCGATCTTCGCCGAGATCGACAACTCGCTGCGCCGCCTGGGCACGGACTACGTGGACCTGTACCAGATCCACCGCTTCGACGCGTCCGTCCCGCTGGAGGAGACGCTCGAAGCGCTGCACGACGTGGTGAAGTCCGGCAAGGCGCGCTACATCGGTGCGTCGTCCATGTACGCGTGGCAGTTCGCCAAGGCGTTGTTCACGCAACGGCAGAACGGCTGGACGAAGTTCGTGTCGATGCAGAACCACTACAACCTCCTCTACCGCGAGGAGGAGCGCGAGATGCTGCCGCTGTGCGCGGACCAGGGCATCGCCGTGATCCCGTGGAGCCCGCTGGCCCGCGGCCGGCTTACCCGCGACTGGGACGCCGTGACGGCGCGCGCCGAGACCGACGAGTTCGGGTCCACTTTGTACGCCGACTCGGACCGCGTGATCGTCGAGCGGGTGGCCGCGGTGGCTGCCGCCCGTGGCGTGTCACGGGCACAGGTGGCGCTGGCCTGGCTGCACCGCAACCCGGTCGTGACGGCCCCGATCTTCGGTGTGACCAAGCCCGCGCAGCTCGACGACGCGGTGGCGTCGCTGGAGGTGTCGCTGACCGACGACGAGGTGCGGCTGCTGGAGGAAGCGTATGTGCCGCACCGCATCGCGGGGCACTCCTGATCAGTTGACCTTCGTCGGCTGATCGGACAGCACGTCGACGTTGCGCATCCTGGCCCACACCAGGTCGACCGTGACACCGGCGAACAGCCCGATCAGGACCGCGAACCAGCAGAAACGACGAACAGCCTCGACGTCGAGCACGGGCGCGGCCGTCAGCTGCTGTGACAGCACGTACAGCAGCATGGCGCCCGCTCCCGCGCCGGCACCTCGCGCGGCCGTCCAGACGATGTTCGGGCTCTTCTCCCCGCCGTCACGCATGATCGCGCCGAAGACCGCCGCCAGCACCGGTCCGGCGAAGAGGTAGGCGATGGCCTCGGGAGTGGACTGGGCCTTGGCCGCCAGCACGACGGAGAGCCCCGCCAGGACGAGCGACAAGATCGCGACCAGTCCGCGCACGGTGCGTGAGCGATCGGCGCTCTTCTCCCGCTGCTCCTCCGCACGCAGATGCTCGTCGCGCCGGGCCAGCTGGCCCTGCAGGCTTTTCACCAGCAGCGCGGCCGAATCATCGCTCCACTTCGCCGACATCACGTCGAGATCGTCCTGGGTGACGTCGTTCTTGGGTCCGCCGAAGGTTCTCCACACGGTCTGCGCGCTCGCGCCGAAGCAGGCGACCGCGACGATCGGCATCCTCCTCGCCACCGCCATGACACCCGCGATCCGGGTCGCCCGGCCACCGCCGATCAGCAGCAGGCTGTCCGCGTTGAACAAGGCCCGGTAGTAGGAGATCTCCCACTCCGAAGCCGGATCCGTCCGCACCTTCAACACGTGTTTCAGGTGCGCGGGGACGTCGAAGTCCACCTCGCGGTCAAGGGGCGTGTGGGCGACGATGTTGCCAGGATGCTCGGCGTCGAGCGCGCCGAGGTAGCCCTTCACCACGTGTCGCTCGATGAAGTTCTCGCTGCTGGAGAAGACGACCAGGTCGAATCCCGCGAGGGCCAGTTCACGACCGATCGCCTCGCTCGCGGCAGGGATCGTCTCCCCGTCCTTGAGCTCCGGCACGTAGCGACGGTCCAGGACACCGCTGCCGCTGATCACGACCGAGGGTCGCATCGCGCACTTCCTTTCGTTCCCGCATCGGTTCCAGGTGGCCGAATCCGAGGTAGCTCGACCTCCTGCCGCAGACCTGGCATCTGGCACTGGAAAGCTCGGTCTCGGCCCGACGACAACGTCCCGGGGTCACTGGCCGAGCCGGCCAGTTCACGTCCGAGCGCGACCGCCCTGCCGAGATCGTCCTCGAACGCCGACCGGGTCCACCGCTCGCGCAGCCGTTGGACCTGGTTCGACAGCAGGTCGTTCCGGTGCTCCGGCTGGATCCGCGGGTCTCGCAGCAGGTCGTCGTTGAGGTCGATGATCTCGTCGAGATCGGTCGGCACCTCACCGATCTCACGCCGGTCGTGCAGCAGGTCGCACAACATCGCGGTCGCGTGCAGCCAGCCGTCCTCGTTGTGCGGGAACAGGATCCGCTGCCTGCGCCGAGCGGTGAGCGCGCCGTCGAGGTCCTCGACGTCGCCGGTCGACCGATACCGCGTTTGCAACGCGTCGGCGTGCGAGGCCATCAGGTACGGCTTGTCGCTGCCTGCCACGAACGGCATCGCCACCGATCCCAGGCGCACCACCTCGTCCAAGTGCACGGCGTCGCGCGTCCGGGCATACGCGGAGGCACGAGCGCCACGCAGCCTCATCGCGATGTCGAAGCGAACCTGCCGCCACACCTCGCTGGTGGCGAACGCCGGACGGTCCTCGTCTCCGCGCTCCACGATCGCGGCACCGGCCAGCGCACCGCCTTCCTCTCCGCCGGCGGCGATCACCTCGCCGAGGTCCTCCGACCGGCCGATGTCCTGCCACCGCAACCACAACGCGGTCATCAGCGCGGCGACGCAGTGCGGCCTGATCGCGAGCCGGTGCCCGCGGTCCCTGACCTCGCCGAGCACCTCGATCGCCTCGTCCAGGCTCGCGTCCGCGCAGTCGGCGACGAACGAGTCGATCTGCTCGAACGCGTCCATCGCGTCGTCGTGCAGGTTCACGTCGTCGAGCACGATGTCGATCAACGGCCGGATCTCGCCGACCACGGCGTCCAATTCCACGGCACGTGTCAACGTCATCCCGACCAGGTCCGTCGACTTGGTTTGGTCGGTGTACCAGGCGGATGCGGTGTAGATGCACGCCATCGTGCCGAGTTCGAGGTCGTCGCCCGCCCGCACCGCGGCGAGCTCCTGCGGCGTTGGTGGCGACGCGATGCCGCTGAGGAACGCGGCGAGCCGATCGATCGCGAAGTCAACACCACTCAAGGAAGTCACGTCTCCACCCGGAAGCCAGTGATTACCTGTCGCGGGTGCGGACGGCTTCGTTACGGCCCGTTCAACCCAGCTTGGCGACCTCGATGAAGTCCGGGATCTGGGCTTTCAGCGCCCCGTTCGGCTGGAATCGGTAGAACAGAACGGCGGTGCTGCACGCCGAGTTGCCGAACCAGGCGTGGTCACAGGTGATCTGCGGACCGAGGAAGCTGTCGAGGTTCTTCACGGCCCGCAACGCCTGCTCCGGCGTACCGTCCGAAGTGGACAGCACGCGCGCGAGCGTCATGATGTCCGCGAACGACACCACCGCGCCAGCGACCGGTTCGTCGTGACCGGCGTCCTTCATTGCCTGCCGGTACTCCTCGATCTCGTCCTGGTTCGCGGGCGGCGCGGACATCGGGTCCGTGGGGTGCCAGAAGTCGGCGGACAGCTCGACGCCGATCGACTGGTTCCCCACGGACTTCGACAACCCGGTGCACGACGCGGCGAGGATCCGTCCGTCATAACTGGCTTCCCGCAACGCCCTGACGATGTGCGTGCACTGATCTTCGGTGGCGGCGATGCTGCCCGACGCCTCCGCGGTCATGACGGTGCGGGCGAGACTCTCCCAGTCCGGGTGGTCCGCCGGGTAGTAGACCGAGCGGTAGCCGAGGCCGAACCGCTGGGCCGCCGGGGCGAGCACGGTGTCGGTGAAGGCGCGGGTGGTCGGCGACTCCGGCAGCAGCCAGGCCACCGTTTTCACGTCCTGGTCGGCGTAGTACTTGAGCGCCGCGGTGCCGTACGCGACGGCGGCGGCGCCGAAGAAGAAGGCGTTCTTGTGGTTCATCAGGCCCGGCGTGAACTGCACGTGCCCGACCAGCGGGATGGCGGCCGCGGCGAGCTTGGGCATCGCGGCGTCGGCGCCGGTGTCCACGCCCTGCACCACCACCGCGACGTTCTCCGCGACGAACTTCGCGGCGCACTGGTCGGACTGCTCGGGCGTGCCGTCCGTGGGGCAGGTGATGAGCTCGAACGGACGGTTGCGGACCCCGCCCCCGCGGTTGAGGTGGGCGACGGCGACCTCGGCGCCGGTCTGCAGCTCCGGCACGGCGAACGCGCCGGACGCGTTGTTGAGGTATCCGATCTTGACGGGTTCGCCGCTGGGACCGGCGCCCTGCTCCGCGGCACATCCGGTGGCGAGCAGGAGGACGACGGCTACGACCCTGGAAAGCATGACTCCCCTATGAGCATCGGCGGTGATGCGAAGCGCCGATGGTCACGAGGTGAGAAGCCACCGATAAGTGGGGTTCCCGCGACAACTATGACTTTCGGTCAACACTGAAGTTATTGATCCTGCTGTTGTTTGATACTCAGGCGGTTGACCAGCTCGATCGTGGCGAGGTACCACCAGAAGATCCAGTCGAGGAACGCAACGTCGTAACCGGAGAGCTGTTTCTCGTTCTGGTGCCGGAGATCGAACTGGTTGGCGATCTGAAAGAGTGCGCCTTCGTCCTTGCTCAGCAACTCGTCCTTCAGGAGCTTCCGCTCGCTCTCGAGGACTCGGGCGAGCACGACCACTGCGGACCGCTTCTGGTGCCGGTCCGCGCCACGCGCACGGAACAACGCCACAGCGTGGCCAACCTGATCCTTTGTGCCACCTTCCTCCATGGCGGCGACGGCTTCCACGAGGTCGCCCCGAGCGTCAGGCGTCACGGTCACCATCCGACCGATGTCCTCACCCTCATCGGCCAGCAGGAGCCCGAGATCGCTCAGCTCCAGCAACTCGTTGACACGCCACCGATAAACCGAACGACCAGTCTCGACGGAGAAGGCCGAGTACCGCCGAGTGCCGGGAATGGAGCGGGCGACGGGACGAGCCACCAGATCGTGCACAACCTCGATCACGTCACAAAATAGATCCAAGTCCCCTGCGAGCCGATCCGCCTGCGGCGGCCACAGGCCACCAACCCCGATCGCCCGTTCGAAGACGGCGGCCAAGCCCGCCTCCCGCGGACCGTCGACCTTGTTGTTCTTGAGCAGCCCCTCGAAATACCCCTTTGTGTCGAGCTCATCGATCAACGCGACACATGCAAGCGCGGTTTCCCCTTGCCCGGTCAGCGCGCGACCGCCGTTCTTGCGCTGTGACCAGTACCTTTTGCGGGACGAACGGCCTTCGTTCACCAGGTCGATGTTGCGCCACAGGTGCTCGAGGAACCTTTGCCTGTCCGAGAGACCGCGCCCGCTCCACCGGCCCGACGAGTCTTGTTGTGCAGGGATCCGCCTGAAGGCGTCGAACGGGCCGCTGCTCACCTGGCCGGTGAAAGCGTCTTTGAGCAGGAGTGCACAACGGTCATCCCACTCGACGGCAGTGAGGTTGCCGAGTAGATCAACAGCGGCCTTCTTGAACAACGAGCGCGGCCAGAGGAGCCGATAGTCGGCCGGGTCGAAGCTTGAGTCCATGCCTCGGTTGTCGTAGCCAGAGCACAGAAAGTTTCCGGAGCCAGGTCCGCGTGAACCGCACTTGGCACACGTCTCGCAAGTACCGGCTGGCCCGCCCGTTGTACCGAGTGGCGAGCAGCGCCGCGCACGCGCCGAACTCCGGATCGACCTCCGCCCACGAGAGCAGCGCGCGTGAGCACGGAACGTCGACGCTGGCGCTCGCGTGGGCATCCATGTCAGCGGTTGAGATGACCCACCCACCACAAAGCCGCAGGCACTGCCAACCGCAGTTGAATCCTCCGCGGAAGCGGACATACACTCCCTCCTGTGCCGAATCTGCGGATCAGTGAGGCCGCCGCGCTGCTCGGGGTCAGTGACGACACCCTGCGCCGGTGGATAGATCAGGGACGCCTGGAGTCCGTTGTGCTCGACAACGGGCGCAAGGGGGTCAGCGGGACGGAGCTCGCCGCGTTCGCCCAGACCATGACGGACATCGCCGAGCCGGGGGCGACGGTGGCGGCTTCGGCGCGCAACCGGATGAAGGGCATCGTCACGCGGGTCATCAAGGACGGGGTGATGGCCCAGGTCGACATGCAGGCGGGGCCGTTCCGCATCACGTCGCTGATGAGCCGCGAGTCCGCGGACGAGCTCGGTCTCGAGGTGGGCAGTGTCGCCGTCGCCTCCATCAAGTCCACCCACGTCGTCGTCGAGATCCCGGAGGCCTGAGTTGAGGAGCGTGCTCGCAGTCGCGGCGGCACTGGTGCTGGCGGGCTGCGGATCGCCGACACCGGCGGCCACCCCGACGGGCACCGGCGTGACCGGGGGGATCACGGTGTTCGCGGCCGCGTCGCTCACCGAGTCGTTCAAGACGCTGGGCAAGGAGTTCGAGGCCGCGAACCCCGGTTCGAAGGTCACCTTCAACTTCGCCGGCAGCTCGGCGCTCGCGCAGCAGATCAACCAGGGGGCGCCGGCCGACGTGTTCGCGTCCGCGGCGCCGGCGAACATGAAGCAGGTGACCGACACCGGGGCGATCACGGCGGCGCCGACGACGTTCGCGAAGAACTCGCTGCAGATCGCGGTGCCCAAGGGCAATCCCGGCAGGATCACCGGGCTGGCGGACTTCGCCGAGGCGGACCTGAAGATCGCGTTGTGCGCGGAGCAGGTGCCGTGTGGTGCGGCGTCGAAGAAGGTGTTCGAGGGGGCCAGGATCACCGCCGCGCCGGACACGCTGGAGCAGGACGTGAAGGCGGTGCTCACCAAGGTGTCGCTGGGTGAGGTCGACGCGGCGCTCGTCTACCGCACGGACGTGAAGGCCAACGCCGAGGTCGAGGGCTTGGACTTCGCCGAGGCGGACAAGGCGGTCAACGACTACCCGATCGCGCCTACCGCCAAGGCGCCGAACGCGGCTGCTGCCAAGGCTTTCGTCGACTACGTGCTGTCCGAGAAGGGGCGCGAGGTCCTGACCGAAGCCGGTTTCGCGGCGCCGTGAGGTCGAGGCTGCCGGTCGCCCTGGTCCTGCCCGCGCTGGTCGGGCTCGCCTTCCTGCTCGTGCCGCTGGCTGGCCTGCTCGTCGAGGCTCCCTGGGCGACGCTGCCGTCCCAGCTGTTCAGCGCGGAGGTCGGTGAGGCGCTCAAGCTCTCCCTGATCTGCGCCTCGCTCGCGACGATCGTCTGTCTCGTCCTCGGTGTGCCGCTGGCGTGGTTGCTGGCGCGCAGCGAACTGCCGGGACGGGGCGTTCTGCGTGCACTCGTCACGGTTCCGCTGGTCCTGCCACCGGTGGTGGGCGGTGTCGCGCTGCTGCTGGTGCTCGGGCGGCGCGGGCTGGTCGGCCAGTACCTCGATCAGTGGTTCGGGATCTCACTTCCGTTCACCACGACGGGAGTCGTGCTCGCCGAGGCGTTCGTCGCGATGCCGTTCCTGGTCATCTCGGTCGAGGGCGCGCTCAGGGCCGCCGATCCGCGCTACGAAGAAGCCGCCGCGACGCTCGGTGCCTCTCGCTGGCTGACGTTCCGGCGGGTGACGCTGCCCAGCGTCATGCCGGGTGTCGTCGCGGGAACCGTGCTGTGCTGGGCGCGCGCGCTCGGCGAGTTCGGCGCGACGATCACGTTCGCCGGCAACTTCCCCGGCAAGACGACGACCATGCCCCTGGCCGTGTACCTGGCGCTGGAGACCGACCCGGACGCCGCGATCGTGCTCAGCATCGTGTTGCTGCTGGTGTCCGTCGCGGTGCTGGCCGGGCTGCGGGACAAGTGGATCCGCGCATGACCCTGCACGCCGAACTCCGCGTCCAACGCGAAGGCTTCTCGCTCGAACTCGACCTCGCGATCGAGCCGGGCGAGGTCGTGGCGTTGCTCGGCCCCAACGGCGCCGGCAAGACCACCGCCCTGCGCGCCCTGGCCGGGCTGCTCGACGGCGGCCGGATCAGCGTCGGCGAGTCCACTTGGGACGAGCTGCCCGCCGAGAAACGGCCCGTCGGCGTGGTTTTCCAGGACTACCTGCTGTTCGCGACCATGAGCGCGCTCGACAACGTCGCGTTCGGCCTGCGCGCCCGCGGCACCCGCAAGGCCGAGGCCAACGCGATCGCGCTGCGCTGGCTCGCCCAGGTCGGGCTCGCCGAGTTCGCGAAGGCCAAGCCCCGCACGCTCTCCGGCGGCCAGGCCCAGCGCGTCGCTCTCGCCCGCGCCCTGGCCACGTCACCGGAACTGCTGCTGCTGGACGAACCCCTGGCCGCGCTGGACGCCGGCACCCGCCTGCGCGTGCGCTCCGACCTGGGCAGGCACCTGCAGAACTACCCCGGCCACACGTTGCTGGTCACTCACGACCCGTTGGACGCCATGGTTCTCGCCGACCGGATCGTCATCCTCGAAGACGGCCGCGTGGTCCAGCAGGGCACGCCACGCGAGGTCGTCCGGCAGCCACGCACGAACTACGTCGCCAACCTCGTCGGCCTCAACTTCTATCGCGGCACAGCGTCCGGCACCGAGGTCCGCCTCGACGACGGCGGCACGCTCACCATCGCGGAACCGGCGGAGGGCCCGGTGCACGTGGTGTTCCCGCCGTCCGCGGTGAGCCTCTACCCGGAGAAGCCCGCCGGCAGTCCGCGAAACACCTGGCAGGCCGTCGTTTCCGGCATCGAGCAGCACGCCCACACCACTCGGGTGGATCTCGACGGCTCCCCCGCCGTGCTCGCGGACATCACCACAGCGACAGTCGCCGAGCTGCGGTTGCAGCCCGGCGACCTGTTGTGGGTTTCACTCAAAGCAACGGAGATCCACACCTATCCCCGCTAGCGATCAGACGAAGGCGCTCTGCCCGGTGATCGCCTTGCCGACGATCAGCGTGTTCATCTCGCGGGTGCCCTCGAACGAGTAGATCGCCTCGGCGTCGGCGAAGAACCGGGCCACGTCGTAGCCGAGCACGATGCCGTTGCCACCGAAGATCTCCCTGGCCCAGGCGACGACCTCGCGCATCCGGGAGGTGACGAACGCCTTGGCCAGCGACGAGTGCTCGTCCTGGAAGATGCCCGCGTCCTGCAGCCTGGCCAGTTGCACGAGCATGCCCCACGAGGCGGTGATGTTGCCGAGCGACTTCACCAGCATGTCCTGCACCAGCTGGAACCGGGCGATCGGGCGGCCGAACTGCTCGCGCTCCTGGGCGTAGGCCAGCGCGAGCTCGTAGGCGCCGATCATCACGCCGAGCGCCTGCCAGGCGACGCCGCCGCGGGTGGCGCGCAGGATCTCGGCCACGTCGCGGAACGAGTTGATGCGCTGCAACCGGTTCGCTTCCGGCACGCGGACGTCGGTGAGGGTGATCTCGGCGTTCTCGACGATCCGGAACGCGATCTTGCCCTCGATCTTCTCCGCGACGAAGCCGGGCGTGCCCTTCTCCACGACGAACCCCTTGACGTTGTTGTCGTCGAGGTCGCGCGCCCACACGATCACGTAGTCGGCGAACGTGGCGTTGCCGATCCACTTCTTGGCGCCGTTGAGGATCCACGTGTCACCGTCGCGCTTCGCCGTGGTGCGCATGCCGCCCGCCACGTCGGAACCGCCGAGCGGTTCGGTCATCGCGAACGCGCCGATCTTGTCCATCGCGGCCATCGCCGGCAGCCAGCGGTCGCGCTGTTCCTGGTCGCCACCCGCGTAGATCGAGTACATCGCGAGTCCGTTGTGGACACCGAAGAACGTGGCCACGGACGCGTCGGTGCGGGTCAGCTCCATGGCCAGCATGCCGGTGAGCAGGTTGCTGACGGCTCCGGGGTGTTCGCCGTAGCCCTCGTAGGACAACGCGGTGAGGCGCGCGCCGCGGAACTTCTCGATCAGCTCGGGAGGGAACTCGCCCTTGGCCCAGTACTCGTTGACCATCGGCTTGATCTCGGTGGCCATGAACTCGCGGGCGCTCAGCAGGATCTTGCGCTCTTCGTCGCTGAGCAACGCCTCGTAGTTGTAGAAGTCGGCGACGAGCTGGTCTTCCAAGCGTTGCATGACTAGTTCTCCTCCAATGCCGTCAGAACGGCGAGCTGCTTGCGGTCGCGCGCCTCGGCCAGCGCCGAGTACGTGGAGGAGCCGTAAGCGTCTTCAACGGCCTCGATCAGCCGTTCGGGATCTTGTGAGGGGGTGCCGAGCTCCAGGCCCTGCATGGACTTGCCGATGTGCCCGGCGAGGTGCCGGTAGCCGCCGGGGCCGCCACCGAGGTGGGCGCCGAGGAACGGGCCGACGGTCGCCCAGCGCAGGCCGAGCGAGTTCGTCACGACGGCGTCGAGGTCGGCGGGTGTGACGACGCCCTGTTCGACCAGGTAAGCGGCTTCGCGGGACAACGCGGCCTGCAGCCTGTTGCCGACGAAACCGGGGATCTCCTTGCGTTCCACGACCGGCGTGCGGCCGAGCGAGCGGTAGAACTCGACGGCGCGCTGGACGGACTCCTCCGAAGTCCGCGCACCAGGCACGACCTCGACCAGCGGGATCACGTGCGGCGGGTTGAACGGGTGCCCGATCAGGATCCGCGAACCGTCGATGCCCTCGGCGAACGCGGTGGACGGGATCGCGGACGACGAGCTGAGCAACAGGGCGTGCTCAGGTGCGACGCGGACCAGTTCGGCGAACAGGTTCTTCTTGAACTCCAGGTTCTCCGGCCCGTTCTCCTGCACGAAGTCCGCGTCCCGCACGGCGTCGGCGACCGTGGCAGCGATCCGCACACCGTCCGGGACGGCTTCAGCGAGGTCGGGGCGCGGGTCGGCGATCCGCACCGTCAGACCGTGCTCGACGAACAGGCGGGCCCACGACAGGCCGATCACACCTGCCCCGACGACTGCAACGGTGCTGGATTCCTTCTTGGGCTTCATGCTTCCTCCAAGTAGTTGTGAACCGGCTTGGCGGGAGCGAGCGTCAGGTCGGTGATGATGTGGCTGGCGGACATGACTTCCAGCACGGGAAGGTCGGCGAGCGGCGCGAGGACGTGCTGGAACAGCTGCAACCGCGCGGGCCCGGTGTAAGCGGCCTTGACCACGACGTCGGTGATCTCCGTGCGCACGAGCTCCTGGACCCGAAGCGTTCCGTCATAGTCAGGGATGGTCTTCAGCATGAACGTCGGAACCGTGATCTCCGCCTCAGCCTCGCGGCGGTCCAGTTCGAACTGCTTGTAGCCCATGGTCGCGGTGGCGACCCGCAGCGTGCCGTAGTCCAACGTCCCCACCAGCGCGCCGTTGTCGGCGTACAGCGTCGGCGAACCCATCACCTTCGGGTAGGCGCTGACCTCACGGCCGGACGCGGTGGCGGCGAAGCTGTCCAGGTACATCGCGTGCAGGTACTCGCCGCGTTCGCCGTCGAACACCACCTGGATCGCCTGTCCGGCCTCGGTGTAGGGGCCGTAGCCGGTGACGTCGTTCATCTTCATGACCTCGAACCGGACCAGCGGTTCGTCGATCTCCAACGGCGCGGGCACCACGGCACGCAACGCGTCGGCATCCGTGCGGTAGACGATGTTCAGGTACTCGCGGTCTAAGAACCGGGGCCGCACCGCGGGAAACGCGGGAGCGGTCAAGGGCGTGATCCCGAGCATGTCAGCGCCCCGTCCACTGTGGAGCGCGGCGCTCGGCGAACGCGGTCATGCCCTCGCGAACATCTGCGGAGATCATCAGCCGGGCGATCTCAGTGCGTTGCGCGGCCCAGCGATCAGCCGAACGCACCACCTTCTTCACGGCTGCCAACGCCAACGGGGCGTTCAGCGCGATCTGTTCGGCCAGCTGCAACGCCACGGCCGCGGTCTCCCCGGCGGGCACCACCCGGTTCGCCAGGCCCAGCGACCCGGCGCGCACGCCGTCGATCGGCTCGCCGGTCAGCAGGATCTCCATCGCGATGTGGTGCGGAATCCGTTCCGGCAGGCGGACGACTCCCCCACCGGCGGCGATCAGGCCGCGCTTCACCTCCGGCAGCCCGAACTTCGCGTCCTCGGCGGCGACGATCAGGTCGCAGCCCAGGGCCATCTCGAACCCGCCGCCCATCGCGAAACCCTCGACGGCGGCGATCAGCGGCTTGGTCAGCTCGGCCTCGGTGAGCCCGCCGAACCCGCGACCCGCGATCTCCGGCGACTCGCCCTGCAACGCGGCCTTGAGGTCCATGCCCGCGCTGAACGTGCCGCCCGCTCCGGTGAGCACGCCCACGCGCAGTTCCGGACTGGCTTCCAGCTCGTCCAACGCGGCGGAGAGCTCGGCGGCGACGGCCGCGTTGACGGCGTTGCGGGCCGCCGGCCGGTCGATCGTGATCAGCATTGCCGAACCGACGCGCTCGGTGCGAACCTCGTTCATGACAGCTCCTTCAACACTTCGGCGGTGTCCTGGCCGGGCAGCGGGGCGAGCCGGCGGACGGTGGCGGGCGTGGCCGAGAACCGGACCGGGATGCCGATCGAGCGAACGGCTCCCTCGGTGGGGTGCCGCACGACGTCGAGCAGGTGGCCTTCGCGGACGTAGTCGTCCTCGTGCGCCTTGTCGAGCTCCAGCACCGGCCCGAACGGGATGCTGTGCTTGGCGCACACCTCGGCCCACTCGCCGGTGGTCAGCGCGGAGGCGCACTCGTCGACGAGGCCCATCAGGTCGTCGCTGTCGGCGGGATCGATCTTCTCGCCGGTGACGCGCGGGTCCCCGACCAGGTCGGGACGTCCGGCGGCGGCGAAGAAGTCGCGGAAGTTCGGCGGGTTGTAGGGCACGACGCAGGCGAGGCCGTCCTTGGTGTGCACGGCGTGGTGGCCCTTGGCCATCGACAGGTTGAAGCCCGTCGGTCCCTCCTCCGGCACGAACGCGTGGCCCGCGAGGTGCTCGACGAGGTTGAACGCGATCATCGTGTCCGCCATGGGGATCTCGACGCGCTGACCCTCGCCGGTGTTGTTCCGGTGCACCAACGCGGCGAGCACGCTGTAGGCGATGGTCAGCGACGACACCTTGTCGCCGATGATCGTCGGCAGGTAGACGGGCCGCCCGATCGCGCGGTTCGCGATGTCGACCAGGCCGGACGCGCCCTGGATCGTCTCGTCGTAGGCGGCGATCCCGGCGCGGTCGGAGTCGCCGCGGAAGCCCTGGGCGTGGGCGTAGATCAGGCCGGGGTTGCGCTCGGCGACGTCGGCGTAGTTCAGGCCGAGCCTGCTCAGCGCGCCGGGGCGCATGTTGGTGATCAGCACGTCGGCCGTGTCGATCAGCTTGAGGGCCTTCTCGCGGTCGTCCTCGTCCTTCAGGTTCAGGGCGACGCTGCGCTTGTTCCTGTTGACGTTGAGGCTCAGCGGCGTCATGCCCGGCGTGGTGCGGTAGCGGCCGTTGCGGACGGTGTCCACAGGCGACTCGATCTTGATCACGTCGGCGCCGAGGTCTCCGAGGATCTGGGCCGCGTACGGGCCCATCACCACGGTCGAGAGGTCGATCACGCGCACGCCGTCCAGCGGACCGGCGGTGATGTCCTTCATCGTTCGTCCTTTCGCACCTGCTTCGTTCTTGCAGCACCGAAGCTAGTAGCGAATTCGACGAAAGGGAACGATCATGTCACGAACAATGGTATGACCACAGCGGTCACACCATTCTCTATTTGACCAGCGGTTCCACGAAAACCTCCCGCGCGGCTCGCACGATCTCGGCGAGATCGCCCGAATCGCCGCGATCGCGCCGCCACAGCAGCCCGGTGTCGAGCTGGGCACGGAAGTCCTCGAACGGCAGGACCGCCATGTTCTCCAGCTGGTAGCCACGCATCGCGCTGCCCTCGTCCAGCATCGAGACGGAGAACCCCAGCCCGCTGGACACGATCTCCGAGGTGCCCTGGTAGCCGGTGTTGCTCAGCTGAATGCGCTTTTTGATGCCCAGTTCGGCCAATTGCCGGTCCAGCTGCTCGAAATACGCGGGCGTGATTTCTTCCGGCGACTTCGCGTACGCGAGACCGGTGAGATCTGCCAGTTTGACCGATTCACGGCCTTTGAACTGGTCGGCCGGCACCACCGCGCCAAGTCGTTCCGACATCACGTGCAGGGTGTCGAGAGAGGCCTCCTGCACCGGCAGACGTGCCAGCGTGAGGGCGAGCTTCCCTTCCTTCACCGCCGCGACGAGGTCCGTGGTCGTGCCGGGCCACCGCTTGACCTCGAACCGCTCCTCGACGCGCTCGGCCAGCAGGGACACCCGCTCCCGCAGCGCCGGGTGGATCCCGGCGGGCATGCCGACGAACACCGTGGCGCGGGCGGGTTTCGTGGCCTGGTCGAGCTGCCACTTGATGGATCCGACCCGGTCGAGCACGTCCCGCGCGATGGGCAACAGGGCGGCACCGGCCTCGGTCAGCGCCACGTGGTGGGTGCTGCGGTCGAACAACTGGTTGCCGAGCTCGTGTTCGAGGTCCTTGACGCGCTGGCTCAGCGGCGAGGCGGCCATGTGCAGTTTCCGCGCGGCCGCCGAGAAGTTGAGCTCCTCGGCGACCGCCACGAAGTACCTCAGATGCAGCAGTTCCACCCGATCAACACTAGGCCGTCCGGCTCAAACCTTCCTGAGCACGAACTCGTCGCTGCGCCCACCGCCCAGCAACACGTCCAGCCTGCCCGCCACGGCGTAGGCACCGCACGGGGTGTTCGTGAGCGTTGTGGGGGCTTTGTCCGGCCATGCGACCTCGCGGACGACCTCGACGGTCTGCCACCGGTCGTGCGTGCGGACCTCGGCGACCCGATTCGCGGCGGTGTTGTCGACGAGCAGCAAGCGGTTGCGGGACAACGCCAGCAGGCCGTCCGGGGCGCCGATCGGAGCCGTGATGGTGGTGACGTTCCGCGGGTTCGCCAGCGGGATGACGGCGAGCTTGCGGGCGCCGGACAGCGCCGCGAGGAGCTTGTCGCCGACGTGCGCGATGCCGTTGAGGCCCCAGCCGCCGGTGGACGGCTGCGCGAGGTCGGGGTGCTGGACGAGCGTCGAGGACGTGCCGTCCGGGGTGACGCGGTAGATCGTGCCGGAGATGGAGTCCGTGACGAACGCGGTGCCGTCCGGGGCGAGCGCGACGTCGTTGGCGAAGTGGCCGGGTCCGGTGGCGAGCGTGAGGCGGTGCAGGGCGCGACCGGTGCGCAGGTCGTAGATGCCCAAGCCCGCGAACGCCCTGGTGGTCTCCGGTTTGCTGCGGTCGGCGAGGCCCAGGTCGGCGTTGGTGACGAGGACACGGCCGCGGCGGGCGTCGACGGCGAGGCCCATCGTGGTGATCAGCCACGGGTCGTCGACGAGGGTGCGGGCCTGGCCGTTCTCGACGCGGGAGACGGTGCCGTGCGTGACGGAGCCGACCAGGAACCGGTGCCGGATCGGGTCGTAGGTGACGCCTTCCGGGTGCAGCGAGGGACCGTTGCCCATGATCACCGGTTCGCAGCGGGTCGACGCGTGCGCGGTGATCGGGGTGAGCAGGAGGATCAGCAGCGAGATCAGGATTCTCGTCATGCACCTATTTGTAGGCGACGATCGCGGCGTTCGCTCCGGCCGAAAGCATCGGAATCGTGGTGATGTCGCGGAAACCCGCACCGGTGAGCCACTCGCGGTACTCGGCGCCGGTCCAGTTCTGCCCGCCGCCGGTCTCCACCAGCATGTTGAGGCCCATCAGCGCGGCGAGCTGCGGGCCGGTCTCGTCGTCGTCCAGCACCAGCTCGCAGATGATGATCGCGCCGCCCGAAGGCAGTGCGGCGTAACACTTTCCCAGGATCTCGCGCGATGTCTGCTCGTCCCAGTCGTGCAGGATCATGCTGAGCAGGATCACGTCGTGCCCTGCCGGGAACTCCTCGTCGGCGAGGAAGTCACCGGCGTGCACGGAAATCCGGTCCGTGGCCTTCGCCCTGGCCTTCTCGGCGACGTGCGGGAGGTCGTAGACGGTCGCACGCAGGTCCGGGTAACGCTCGCACAGGACGACCGGGAACGGGCCCATCCCGCCACCGAGGTCGAGCAGGTTCTGGTGGCGCCCGAAGTCATAGGCGTCGGCGAGTGCCATCGCGGTGAACGACGAGATCGCGAACAGCGCGTCCCAGAAGTTGTCCAGCACCACCGGGTCGGAGGTCATGAACGAAGCGTGCGAAGTCGTGGGAGCGTTGGTGCGCAACGCTTCCTGCAACCTGCCCCACGCGGGATAGCCGACCATGTCGTTGTACCGCACGAACCCGCCGAAGTACTGCTCCTTGCCGGGAACCAGGTACTCCGCCGCGACCGGGGCGTTCTGGTAGCGATCACCGTCCTTGGTGAGGAACCCGAGCGCGGTGCAGCTGCTCAACAACACGCGCAGCGGACGTGGTTGCAGACCGAGATCCGCGGCCAGCTCGGCGGAGGTGGCCGCACCACGCCGATCCACGGCGGCGAACAGTCCGATGTCGACAGCGGCCGCCATCGCCTTGAACCGCCAGTACCCGGTCGTCAGTTCGATCAGCAGCCCCGGATTCATCCGTCCATCCCCGCCAGTCGCCGTGTTGCCTCCGACTCGCCCCAGCGGAACCCGATCCGGCGCGACAACTCGACGGCCTCGCCATAGGACTGCTTGGCGTCCGCCGTCCGGCCGGCCAGTTCGTGCACGATGCCGCGATCGAGCAGCACGCCAGCCTCGATCTGCCTGTCCCCCACCGAACGCGCCAGCCGCAGCGCTTCCTCCGCGAGTTCCAGGGCGCGGTCCAACGACCCGAGCTGGCGGTGAGCGTCGGCCATGTTCGCCAGCGCGTGCAGCTCGCCAGACCGGTCGCCGCACACCCGGAACGTCGTCAGCGTCTCCTCGTAGCAGACCAGCGCGGCCGGCAGATCACCCAGCGCCGCGTGCACCAGCCCCAGATTCGTGCGCACGTAAGCGGCGCCCTGCGAGTCGTCCAGCTCCTCGCGCAACGTCAGCGAGGCTTCCAGCGAGGTCAGCGCGGCGGGCAGGTCGCGGCGGCGCCAGTGCACGATGCCGAGGTTGTTGAGCGTCACGGCTTCGAGCTGGCGGTCGTGCAGCGCGCGGGCCAGGGTGAGCGCGGCCGCCCAGTGCTGCTGCGCCTCGGCGAACTTGAACCCGCGCTCGCAGGCCGCGCCGAGTTCCTTCAACGCCAACGCTTCCGCACGGATGTCCCCCAACGAACGGGCTGCTTCCAGCGCGAGGGTGTTCAGGGCGGCCCAGTCCGCGACCTCGGAGCGGCGGCGGAAGTACCAGGACAGCCCGGCGGCGAACGCGATCGCGTCGGCCGGCGAGGCCTGGTGGGCGGCGGCGATCAGGTTGTCGCGCTCCTCGGCGAGCCAGAGGTCCGTCGGGTTGTCCGCCAGGGCTTCCAGGTAGTGCTTGTGCAGGCGCTCCAGCGCCAGCGACCGTTCCTCTGGCGACTCCGAACCACGGCAGCGTTCGCGGGCGAAGAGGCGCAACAGGTCGTGCAGGGCGAACCGGCCCGGCACCGGTTCCTCGACGAGGTGCGCGTCGGCCAGTTCGGCGAGCAGCTCCTCGACGTCCGGCACGTCGGTCAGCGCCCGTGCCGCCGCGACCGCGAAATCCGGTCCGTCGAGCAGCCCGATCAGCCGGAAAACCCTTGCCACGGCCGGAGAACCCAGCTCGGCGTAACTGACCTCGAACGCCGACCGCACCGCGACGTCACCGAGCCGGAGCTCGTCGAGCCGGCGCGCCTCGTCCGCCAGCCGCGCGGCGAGCAACGGCGCTGTCCACTGTGGACGGGCGGCGAGCCGGGCGCCCGCGATCCGCAGCGCCAGCGGCAGTCCGCCGCACCAGCGCACGAGTTCCGCCGCGTCGTCAACCTTCCCCGCGACACCTTCCAGCAGCTGGAAGGCCTCCTCCAACGGCAGAGCGCCGAGCTTGACGTAGGAGACGCCGTCCAGCGAGGTGAGCGGGCGGCGTGAGGTGATCAGCACCGCCGAGCCGGGACCCGTCGGCAGCAGGCGCTTGACCTGGGCGGCGGTAGCGACGTTGTCCAGCACCACGAGCAGCCGTCGTTGAGCGGTGAGAGACCGGTAGCGCAGGGCTTCCTCGTCGCCGGGCCGTTCGCCGAGTGCCCGCAGGAACTGGCTGAGGATCCGGTCGGAGGCGCCGTCGGAGAGGTCCGCGTAGAGCTGGCCGTCCGGGAAGCCCGCCGCGATCTCGTGCGCCGCCCTGACCGCGAGCGCGGACTTGCCGATGCCCGCCTGCCCGGTGATCACGCACACCGCGACGCGGTCCTGGCGGCGGGTCTGCGCCTTGATCAACGTCAGCTCGCGCGACCGTCCGGAGAACGTGACCACGTCGGGCGGCAGTTGCCGGATCGCCGACGCGCCAACGGGTTTCGCCCGCAGGATCTCGGCCTGGAGCCGTCTCAGCGACTCCCCCGGCTCGACTCCGAGCTCGTCCAGGAGCACCCTTCGGCACTCCTGGTAGGCCGCCAACGCCTCCGCCGGCCGTCCCGCCCGGTGCAGCGCGCCCATCTGCTGTTCGCGCAGGCGTTCGTTCAGCGGATGCTCGCGCACCCACTCGTTGAGGTCCGCGACGATCTCGACGTGCCGCCCGAGGTCCAGCTCCGCCTCGGCGCACTCGACCCGCGCGGCCAGCCGCAACTCCTCCAGCTGCGCGATGACCCCGCGCAGCAACCCGGACGCCGCGAGGTCGGCCAGCGCGGGCCCGCGCCACAACGCGAGCGCCTCCCGATAGCGCTGCGGCGTGCGTTCCCTGCGGGCGACGTCGAGCAGCTCGGTGAACCGGGTGAGGTCGAGCTCGGCAGGGTCGACCGACATGAGATAGCCGGGCGGCCGCGACAGCAGCCGTGATCCGACGATCTTGCGCAGCTGGTAGACGTACACCTGAAGGTTCTTGAGGGCCGTCTTGGGCGGCGCGTCGTCCCACAGCACGCTGATCAGCCGGTCGACCGACAGCACCCGCCCCGGTTGCGCGAGCAGCAGCGCGAGGACGGCCCGTTGCTTGGGCGGCCCAAGGCTCAGGCGCACGCCGTCATCGGCGTAACACTCCACCGGCCCGAGCACCCGGAACTCCACAACTCCTGATCGTATCTACCGGACGCATACCGGACACATGCCACGCGTCATCACGTTTGACCCATGACGAAAACCGCACTGGCCCTGGTGGTGGCACTCGGCAGTTTGGCCGCGGCCGTGTCCCCCGCCCAGGCTGCCGAGCCCTACTCCGAGAGCCCGTCCCAGTCCGTGGCCGTCCGTTCGGGCACCGGCTACGACGTGCTCGTCGGTGGCGTGAAGAGAGCCACCGTCAACGTCAGCGACCCCGCCTACACAGTCCGTTCGACCTCCTCGGCCGACGGCACCCAGGCCGCCGTGATCTCCGACTTCGACGGCACGTCCGGTGCTGTCCTGCAGACAGTTGACCGCTACGGCAAGTCCCGTTTCGTGGCTCGCGGCGCGATCACCTCGGCCGTCTTCCACGGTTCGGTCCTCGCTTACGCCGACGGTGAGAACGTGGTGGTCGACGGCGTGCCCGTGGGCAGGCTCAAGGGCCGCGCACCCCAGCTCCTCGGCTTCACCTCCGACGGCACCGGCCTGCTCGCCGTGGAACACCCGGACGCGGCCGACGACAGCACGTTCGTCGGTTCGCTCGTGCGGTTCGACCTGAAGTCCGGCGCCGCCAAGCCGTTGGTCACCTCAGACGCGACAGCGCTCTACCGCGACTTCAAGCTCGTGGACGTGCGCGGCGAACGGCACGTCAGCTTCATCAAGCACAACGAGATCTACCGCTGCGGCGGCGCCGACCCGCAGTGGCTGGGCCTGGTCTCCGAGGACGGCGTCGTCCAGCCGTTGATCGGCGAGACCCGCCACCACTACCGCAGCGCGGTGTGGAGCACCGACGGGTCGCGCGTGGCGTACGAGGTCATGGGTTGTGTGTCCGACAAGACGCGCGGACCTGACCAGTTCGCCGGGTTCAACGGCGTCTACGTGCAGGATCTGGCCACCCGCAAGGCGTCGCGGGTGGTCGAGGGCCTGTCGTTCAACTACGCGCTGACCGGCATCTCGGGTGGTGAGGCCGTCATCGGCAGCCCTGCGAAGGGCTACGTGAAGGCGTCCGGCCTGAAGGCGGCCTCCCTCGACGGCCAGGTGACCACGATGGGCCGCCTGAACCGCGCCGAGTACATCCACCAGCTGTGGGACACGCGCAACGAGTTCAACGGCAACTCGTCCTGCGGCCCGACCAGCGCGGTGATCGACCTCGTCACCTACCAGCTTCCGAACGAGTTCGGCGTCCAGGTCTCACAACCGTCCTCGCACTACTCGAAGTGGGGCCGCTACATCACCGACGAGTTCTCCAACCGCGGCACCACCTTCAACCGCACGATGAACGACTGGTCGCGCACCGGCAGCTGGAAGGGCGCCCACGGCTGGATCACCGGCTACTACTGCGGCGGCAACCCGGCCCGCCCCTGCGCCTCCTGGGAGTCCGAGCGCGACTTCCTGGCCCGCAACGGCGCCGCCGTCCAGCAGGGCAACTTCACCCCGGCCCAGGTCCGCGCGTTCCTCGACCAGGGCAAGTTCGTCATCATGAGCGGCACGTGGGGCTCGACCGCCGGGCACTTGTCGGTGGTCATCGGCTACCACGACAACGGCTCGTTCTACGTCCACGACACCTATGGCGCGGGGACTGACGGCAGCTACGACGGGGCGAACCAGCTCTACACGTGGAACTACATCGCGCCCGTTCAGATGTGGGCGGCCTGATCCAGCTGGAACATCTCCCTCCTGTCCGCGCAACGCAGGCAGGAGGGGTTAGGCCGTTCAGTTCAAAACCTCACGGCGAAGCAAGGATTCTAACGCGAAACCGATTGCCGCGGGACAGCGTCACCGATCCGGAGCAGAGCCACCCTGCCCATTGGTGTGAACCTGATCGTGGCCCCTCGACCCGGAAGTATCGTGCGAATCAGCAGCGGGTGCACCCGCCGAGGGGGCCATGAGGATGTAGCCGATGACGCTCGGAGCGAATATACGCAGGAAACGCCGCAAGCGGTTGAAGACAGGGCAATCCACAATGCTGGGATCCACTGTGGAAGCCCTGCAGTCCTACGTGCTCAACGCCGGTGTCATCGGTGTCGTGGAAGGCCTGCTCGGCATTCTGGCGTTCGGCGGCATCTTGTCGGCCTTGCTGGGGCGGACCAGCATTCGTGCTGCCGCGATAGTCGCGGTGATTGTCGCCGTCCTTGGGTTGTTCGCACTTCTCGCCGCGAACAAGCTGGAGTGGCGGCGACGCACCGAACTGGACCGGCGGCTCCTGCTGCGCTACTGCAACCTGCTCCACGAGCGGTGCAACTTCACGTGGCGCGTCACCGACTGGAGGCAGGTGGTGACGATCGAGGCGAACGGCGACACCCACGACAAGATCACCTTCACCGCCGTGCCGGACTGCGACGCCCTCGACTTCCTGACGTTCTGGGAGGGCCCGAACTGGGACTGGCCGGCGAGGTACCAGCGCAAGACCCAAGTTCACGTCCGCAGCGTCGAACTCGAAGGCGAAGGCGGCACCCGCTTCGACGCGACCACCTGCTGGCTGAGCAGAGGGCGGTTGAAGGTGCTGGTGCACCTCAGCGAACCCGCACTTCGCGACACCGAGATCAGCCTGGTGGCCGAGTTCAGCTTTCCCGCGAAGTGCCAGCCATTTGTGCAGGGCGCGCCAGAGGAGTTCGTCAAGAGGTTCTCGCCGGGACCCGAACATCTGGAGTACACGGTCGTCTTGCCACCTGGCTGCAGCGGCTACTGGGACGGTGTCGGCCTGAAGTCGGGTACCGAGCGATATTCCATTCAACGGCGCACGAACACGAGCGGCCGCGAGGAGATCAGCCTGATCGCTGATCGCGTGCGCAACGGCGCACGTGTGGGCATGAAACTGGATATCAAGTAGGCGGGAGGCCTACTTGTCATCAGCTCCACCACTGCCGCCTTCTCCACCAAAGCCGCGCACGGTTCAACTCCCTGTTGAATTGATTTTGGACACACTTCTCCCATTTTTCACAACCAGTGGAAAATGGGCCGACAATGAGCCCAGCACCCCCTTGGGCGCCCCGTCGAAATGCTAGATCAGAGCCCATCCACCCGAATCACCGGGGGGTCAAAGAAAACTGTGAACGCCACCCGCGCCACAACATGATCCGACCACACGGCTCGCCACCCCAACATGTTGTCGACCACTACTTGACGTCTGGTGTCAAGTAGTTGCTACCATCGATCAGGTGGCGACCACCTCGGAGCACGTGGACCTGAGAGACGACCTGACCCGGCTCGTCAGGATCCGGCTGCTCGACCCGCTGGAGATCCTCCTGCCGCAAGCCGACCTCGACGACCTCCGCGAAAGGGTCAGGATCGACGCGGAGATGTGGGCGGCCCAGCTGCTCGGCGAGGACGACGCACTGGCCAGACGAGTGGTGATCCGCCTGATGTCCGTGCTCTACCCCGGCGACACCCCGTTCGACCCGCCCGACACCTGGTGGGCGACGCCGCTCGGACGCGTCACCGCACGCCGCGCGGGTCACCCCAGCAAAGACGGCGTGTCGTTCGCGGTGGCCGGCGCGATGCTCGGCATCACCCGACAGGGCGTCCACGACCTGGTCAACCGCCACAAGCTGCTCCGCCACCCCGACGGCGGCGTCACCGTCGCCTCCATCCGCGCACGACTCGGCTTGAGGAGAGAGCAGTGAACCTCGCAGCAACCGATCACGGCGGCGGCGGACCGCCGATCCTGCTCCTGCACGGCGCAGGCGGCAGCAAAGAGGCGTGGAAAACGCTTGCGCCACAACTTAACGGACACAAAGTGGCGGTCGACCTGCGTGGGCACGGCGAGTCGCCCGACGGGCCGTGGGAGTGGGAGGCGGCACTGGACGACCTCGAAGCCACAACCGTCCACTTCGGACTCGACAACCCGGTCGTCGTCGGGCATTCGCTCGGCGGCATCCTCGCCGGCATGTGGGCGCGCAGGCACCCGGAGTGCCCGGCGGCCGTGAGCCTGGACGGACATCGTTCCGCCGCGACAAATCCCGCGAACTACGCCGGGATGCCGGACAGCCAGGTCGAGGCGGACCTCGCGAAGCTCAACGCCATCTTCTCCGCCCAGCAACAGACGATCACCCGGCCGAACCGCGAGATCACCGACGCGCTGCGCACGGCACCGGAGTTCCTGGACGCCTTGCCCGTGTTCGCAGAGGTCAAGTCGCCGTTCCTGCTCGTGCTGGCCACCAGGAACCTGCCCGTGCCGCCGGATCTGCTGCCACTGATGGACGCTCACCGCGCCGGATTGCGCCGCGACCTGCCGCTGACGTGCCCCAACGTCCAGGTGCACGAGATCGACGCGACGCACGGCATGGTGTTCGAGCAGCCCGCGCGGACAGCCGCCATCGTCAACGACTTCATCGCACGGTGAAGAGGCGGTCCAGGGCGAGGCGGGCACGGGCCGGCGCGGTGCTGTCGTGTTCGAGCTGCAGGAAGTGGTTGAGCGCCAGCATGATCCCGACCACCTCGTAGATCAGCTGGTCGACATCGGTGTCCGCGGGCAGTTCGCCGAAGCTGATCGCGCGGCGGACGTGGATGCGCAGGTCCCTGCGCCACAACGCGTTCATGCCGGCCAGCGCGTCGCGGACGCGGCCGCTGCGGCCGTCGAACTCGGTGGTCGCGGCGGTGAAGAAGCAGCCGCCGGGCAGCACCTCGCGTTCGAGGTAGGAGACCCAGGCCTCGCAGACCGCCCGGAGGTGCGGCAGGCCGGACGGTGCCTGCTTGACGCGGCCCGGCACCTCGCGCTGGAAGACCTCCGCCGCCTGGTCGACGACGGCGAGTTGCAGGGTCTCCTTCGTGCCGAAGTGGCCCAGCAGTCCGGCTTTGCTCATGCCCAGTTCGGTGGCGAGCCGGCCGATCGTCAGACCCTCCAGACCTTCCGCCGAGGCGATGGCGAGGCTGTGGTCGAGGATGCGCTGCCGCGTCTCGAGGGTGTCGGCAACCGATCTGCGCGGGCTCACAGTGAGATCCTAACCTCTTTAGCTACCGACCGATCGGTTGCTATATTCGCCGGGTCGCAGCCTCGCCGAAGGAGTTCACCGTGTCCGGATCCCGTGTCGTCGCGCTCGGCCATCACCAGCCCGAACGCGTGCTGACCAACGCCGACCTGGAGAAGATGGTGGACACCAGCGACGAGTGGATCCGCCAGCGGACCGGGATCTCGACGCGACGCATCGCCGACGACGAGTCGGTCACCGACATGGCGGCGGGGGCGGCTGCCAAGGCGCTCGCGGCGTCCGGGCTGCAGCCCGCCGACATCGGTCAGGTCATCGTCGCGACCTGTTCCGCCAAGGACCGTTGTCCCTCGATCGCCGCGCAGGTGGCGAATCGGCTGAACATCCCCAGCGCGGTCTGCTTCGACCTCAACAACGCCTGCGCCGGCTTCTGCACCGCGCTCGCCACCGCCGACCACACGCTGCGGGCAGGTGCGGCCAAGCACGCACTGGTCGTCGGTGCCGAGAAGATGTCCGACCTGGTCGACTGGACCGACCGCGCCAACTGCATCCTGCTCGGCGACGGCGCGGGAGCCGCGGTGATCAGCGCCACCGACGACGCCCAGATCGGGCCTGTCACCTGGGGTTCCGACCCCACCCGCAACAACGCCGTGCGGCTCGTCGACGAGTGGCAGCCGCGGTTCGCCCAGGAAGGGCAGTCCGTGTTCCGCTGGGCCACCAGCGAACTTCCCGCCGTCGCGGCGCAGGCCTGCGAACGGGCGGGCATCGCCACCACCGACCTCGCCGGCATCGTCACGCACCAGGCCAACCTGCGGATCATCGAGGCCATGACCCGCAAGCTGAAGCTGCGCGACGACGTGGTGATCGCGCGCGACGTCGTGCGCTCTGGCAACACCTCCGCCGCGTCCGTGCCGCTCGCACTGTCCAAAATGGTCGAACGCGGTGAATTGCCGTCCGGCCAGCCGGTGCTGCTGTTCGCTTTCGGCGGCGGGCTGTCGTGGGCCGGCCAGGTCATCACCTGCCCGTAGCAAAAGCCAAGAGAGGACATCAATCGCATTGTTTTCACCTCGCACGCCTAACTCTTGACTGCGCTGTTCACATTTAAGTCAAGTCTTCCGTTGCGCCATCCTCCGGAATACGGTCGGACAACTCACGGCCACGAGGAGGCGTCATGTCGATTTCGCCCTGCGAGCCGAAACCGACGTTCGCCGACACGTTGCGCGCGGCCATCGCGGCGCGCGGCCTGTCGCTGGAACGGATCCGCGACCACCTGGCCCGCCGGGGCGTGTCGGTGAGCCTGGCGACGTTGAGCTACTGGCAGACCGGGCGCAGTCAGCCGGAGCGGCGCGCGTCGCTGGTGGCACTGCGGCACCTGGAGGAGGTGCTCGCGCTCGAGCCCGGCACGCTGGCCGAACGGCTCGCCGCACCCGCCCACCGCGGCAGGCGCCGTGAGGACAACGCGATCAGCGCCCTGTGGCCGGTCCCGTCGGTGATCGACGACGTGGTCGACGAGGTCGACACGCGCTGGGACGTCCGCCTCACCCGGATCAGCCAGCACGACCACGTCACGGTGGGCCCGGAGCGCGGCGAGCGTTCCTACGTGTCACGGCAGGTGCTGCGCGCGGAGGAGGACGGGCCGGACCGGTGGGTGGTGATCCTGCACCTCGACGAGCACGACCGGCCGATGCCGCTGATCAGGCCGTTGCGCAACTGCCGGCTCGGCCGCGTGGTCACCCGCCCGCACGACGGCCTGCTGGTGGCCGAACTGCTGTTCCGCGCCCCCTTGCGACGCGGCCAGAGCGTGATCACCGAGCACGAGCTGGTCAACCGCGCCCCGTACCCGCCGGCGACGAACTACGAGCGCAAGTTCCGCCGCCCAGTGCACGAGTACGCGCTGGAGGTGAACTTCGACGCCGCCGCGCTGCCCGCCACCTGCACGCAGTACGTGCAGGACGTCGACGGCGCGCGGCAGTCGCATCGGGTGCGGCTAGACGAGGGCAACTCCGTGATCGGCGTCGCGCTGAGGTTCGGGCCGGGCTGCTACGGGTTCGAGTGGAGTTGGTGAGCGGGTCCCGCCGGGGATGCGGGACCCGCTCCGCTGGTCGTCAGAGCGTGACCGACCAGCTGCTCAGCACGCCGACGTCACCAGGGCCGTTGTCCCCGATCCGCAACGTCCACGTGCCGCCCGCGGCCTCCCCTGCCACCGGGACCACGGTGAACGTCCTGCCCGCGGGGAACGGCGTGCAGGAGTAGCTGCCTCCCGGCGTCCGCAGCAACGGGTACCAGCGGCCGCTCGGTGCCGCCAGCGTGACGTTCAGGTCTTCCAGGCAGGTGTGCGTGGCACCCACCTTGACCGTGATCGGGTTGTTCGCGGTCCCGGTCGCGGTGGATCGCACCGCGCTGACCGCCACCTGGAAGTCGCGAATCGGGTAGTCGGTGTCGTTGGTGAACGTCCGGCCACCGGTGTCACCGGGTGACGTGCGCGCCGACACCGCCGGGCTGGGCTTCGACCTGTTGCCCGCCGCGTCCGTCGCCTGGACTGTGAACGAGTACGCCGTGTCCGCGGTCAGGCCGGTGACCGTCGCGCTGGTGGTGGTGACGGTCGTAGCGAGCGCACTGCCGTTGAACACCTCGTAGCTCGCGACGCCCACGTTGTCGACAGACGCGTCCCAGGCCAACGACACACTGGACGCCGTGACACCCGTTGACCTCGGGTTTCCGGGCGTCGTGGGCGGCTCGCCGTCCGCCGTACCCGGTTGCGTGCGCGCGTTGACGGCCGCACTGGCCGCGGACGCGTTGCCCGCCGCGTCCTTCGCCTTGATCGTGAACGTGTAGCCGTTGTCCGGCTTGAGCCCGGTGACTGTCGCGTTGGTGGTGGTGACGGTCGTGGCGAGCGCACTGCCGTTGTAGACGTCGTAACCCGTCACACCGACGTTGTCCGTCGAGGCGTCCCACTGCAGCGAGACGCTGGACGAGGTGGTTCCGGTCGACCGCGGGTTGCCCGGCGCGCTGGGTGCGGTGGTGTCGTTCGAACCGCCGGTGACCAGCGTGAGGTTCCACTTCCGCAGCGCCTCGTTGACCGGCTGGAAGATCGACATGTCGTCGTCGGCCGGGTTCTGCACGCACTGCGACGGCCCGCCGTCGTGCAGCCCGACCGCCTTGTCTCCGAGCAACCATCCGCCACCGGAGTCACCACCGAGCGAGCACGCCGTCGTCCAGGTCAGGTCCTCGATGACCAGCCCGCCGCCGTAGTCGACGGCCTTGTTCGTGTACTTGACCTCGCCGCACTTCCACTTGGACGTGTTGCCCGAGTGGCACACCCGGTCGCCGACCATCGCCTCGGCCGATCCGGTCACCGTGATCGCGGGCTCGCCCCACGTGTTGACCGCGGCGGACAGGTTCCACCCGGCCTCGGTCACCGCGACAACCCCCATGTCGCCCTCCCGCGCGTTCACACTGCGCGAGCCACCCACGTTCGACGTGCCGATGCGGTTCTGCTGCCCGCTCTGCCCGTAGGCGGCCTGGCCGGCGTCGTTCGTGCAGTGCCCGGCGGTCAGGAAGTGCTTGCCCCCGTTGGTATCCGTCGCACCGAACCCGACCGAGCAGTTCGACTCCGACCCCGGCCACCACGGGCTGCCGGTCTGCACGGTCCCGGCCTGCTGCCGCTGCTGGGAGTCGGTCTCGACGGCCTTGACCCCCAGCTTCCTGACCGCGGCGACGAACCGTTCGGTGGCCTGGGTCGTCCTGGTCGTGTTGACCGTGACGCTGACCTGGTTGTTCTTGACGTCGACGCCCCAGCTGAACACCCCGGGCACGCCGTTGCCGACCAACGTCCGCACCTCGTCGAGCTGCCGGTCGAGATCCGCCTTGCTCCGCTGGACCCTGGTCGCCCTGACCCCCCGCGCCTGCGCCTGGGCCGCGGCTTCGTCTGATGTGACCGCCACGGTCAGCACGCCGGCCTCGGCGTCGAACCAGTGGCCGGCGAGCTGACCGAGCAGGGACGGCGGCAGGCTCTTGAACCGCTTGTGCGCCTCGTCCTGCGCATTGAGCTGGGTGCGGGCCTGCTGCGGCGAAATGCCCAACGCTTTCGCGACGCCGTTCACGGCGGCGGGTGGAGCGCCCGGCGTGTCGGGCTGTCCGGCTGCTGCCGGGCTGCCTTGGATTGCCGCTAGGACACCGATCGCGAGGACCGGTCCGCACGCGGCGGCGATGATTCTGCGCAATTGCATGGCTGGAACTCCTTCAGGCAGGGTTCCGGGAAAATATGTCCGGCACCCGGCCCGCGGACAGCCGCGAACGCGTTTAACAGTTCAGTTCGGGGATTTCACTGATTTGTTTCGCCCCCAGCCACACGCGGGGGAAACGAGGCCGGTGTGACGGCTCGGGAGCCCGCCGAGCCGCCACACCGTTGGTGACGCACGAGATGGAGATTCGGCCTGCCGGCGCGGGATCGAGCGCATCGCCGCGTGACGTCATCGGTCCGCCACCTGGCCACGACAGCGACGTCGGAGTTCGCTCGTCACCGCTTGCCCTGTGCCAGCAGGCACACAACCTCCTGACCTGGTTAAGGCCTCGCGCGTCCTCCGCCCACTCGCACCATCTCCGGCCTCGAACGTGAATGCCGCCGCCGCTGCAAAGGCGGGGACATCGACGACGAGACTGACGGGGGAACCGATGATGCGCGGGCGGCGACCGGTTCGGGAACCGGAATCTGGGTGGTGGGCAGAACTTCCGGGGCGGCCGCGGCGGCAGGGGTCTCCTCGACCTCTGGCTGCGTCCAGACCGAGCGGTTCGGGTCCACCTGGTTCTGACGGAACAGCTCCGGGGTCTCGGTGATGATCTTGCCGGGCGATTCGAGACCCACGATGCCGACGAGTTTGCCGTCGGCAATGAAGCCGGTGAGGCCGTTGACGTCCGTGGTGTCGGTGCCCAGCACGGGCAGGCCGGCTCCCTGGACGCGCATGCCGTACTGCTCGGTCCAGAACCGAGGAACCGGCGTGTACGCCTTGGCGTGCTGTCGGCCCACCAGGAGGTTCTCGGCCGCGGCACGGCCTCCCTCCACGGCGTTGAGCCAGTGTTCGACTCGGCGCACCACGCCGTTGAAGCGCATGTTGGGCCAGCGGGCCACGTCACCGCAGGCGACGATGTTCTCGGCGCCGACCACGTGGTTCGTAGCGTCGCACAACACACCGTCCTCGATCACCAGGCCGGAGCCGCGCAGCCAGTCGACGGCCGGGGAAGCGCCCACGGCCAGCACGACGCACGAGGCGAAGAAGACCTGGCCGTCGGAGAGGTGGATGCCGATGCCGCCGGGCTGGCGCACCCAGTGCTTGATGCCGACACCGGTGGCGAGACGGACGCCGTGCTCGACGTGCGCCTCGGTGATCTTCTTGCCGATGTCGTCACCGACGACGCCGCCCAGCAACGCGGGCGAGCGCACGATCAGGGCCACGTCGCGGCCCATGTGACGAATCGAACAGGCGAGCTCGCAGCCGATGAACCCGCCGCCGATGACGGCGACGAGGCCCTGCGACTGCCGGATGTTCTTGCGGATCGCGACCGCGTCGTCCAGGGTCCGCAGCACGTGCACCCGCGGGTCGTGGCGCGGTGCTCCGCCCATCGCCCTGGCGTCCACGCCGGTGGCGATGATCATGCCGTCGTACTTGATCTCCTCGCCGCCGGGCACCCAGACGGACTGCGTCTTCGGGTCCAGGTGCAGGGCCGGGGAGTTCAGCCGCCACTCGGCGTCGAGGTCACCCGAGAACGACAGCATCGAGTCGTCCGGGGTCCACTCTCCGGTGATGATCTGCTTCGACAGGCATGGGCGGTGGTACGGGAGGTGCCGCTCGGCGGACAGGATCGTGATCTGCCCGTCGAAACCCATCTCCCGCAGCCGTTCCGCGGAACGGACTCCTCCGAGCCCGCCGCCGACGACCACGATCCGTTCGCTCACTTCACTCGCTCCCTGATCTCGATCGCGCGCATCGGGCACGCGCGGGCTGCCGACCGGGCCTGAGCGAAGTGCTCCTCCGGCGGCCGGCGGTTGTAGGTCAGGCGGTTGTCTTCGATCAACTGGAAAACATCGGGGGCCTCCGCCTGGCAGGTGCCGTAGCGGTGGCACTTCTCGTTGTTGACGCTCACGTCCATCGCGTCGCCCTCGCCGATGCCGGGTTCCTTGCCGCGCTCGGTGTCGAGCATGCCGATGCGGATCAGCACCTCCGGCGGCAGGAACCGGGCCAGGGCCAGGGTCGCGGTCGGGACGAGGACGGTGAGGCCGGCCAGCCAGAGAACGGACAGGTTGCCGTTCGCGATGGCGCCGAACCAGGAGTGCACGACGGTGATGGTCACCGCGATGTACGCCGTTTGGTGGAACCTCAACCACTTGCGGTAGAAGACTTTGTGTCGCATCGATGCCAGTACGGCGATCGCGAGCATGACCTCGAGGCCGAGGATGCCCAGCGCGTGCCGGAACAGGCCGCCGTCGACGAACGGCAGGATCAGCTTGATGACGCTGAACGTGCCGGTCTGGATCAGTGTGAATGCGATCGCGTGGATGCAGCCGAACGCGATCGCCAGCGAGGCGAGCACCATGTGCCCGTTCTTCAGGCCTTCACGGCCGGTGAGCTTCTCGGCCCATCCGGTCGCGATCAGCACGCCCCAGGACAAGGTGGCGCACATCATCACGTAAGCCAGCCTGGCGGACAGCTGGGCCATCTTCTTGACACCCGAGTCGAACTCGGAGGCCTGGGCCACCAGGAGCGGAATCTGGCTCGACAACAACTCTTCCTCCGGAAAAGACTTTCTCGCGGGAACCCGCCCGGTCCTGTCGTGCAGGAGTGGACACATCAGGGCCGGGCGGGTGGGAACAGGTCCGCGTTGGAGTGCCTCTGACCTTGGGACACCACCTCCGTTTCCCGTTGCCTAACGGGGTCTTGCAGACTCACCGCACCGGTCGTCGCGGGCGGAGTACTCGGAGCAGGAGGACCGTGAGGACCGCTCCCGCGGCGGTGACCGTGAGGATCACCCACATGTTCGGCCCCTCACCGGAGGCCAGGCTGGCGTTGACGATGCCGCCGGCGGGCTGGGGTTCCGCGAAGGACTGATCACCCGCGAGACCCGTGCTCTCCAGCAACGTCATGTGCTTCATCACCACGTCGATGCCGGCCTGCGCGAACCCGCGGATGGTGTCGTTGCGGGTTCCGGAGCGCACCTTCGCGATGAACATGAAGACCTGACCGTGTGCCGCTCGCAACCTCGCGACGAACGCTTGGTCGAACGCGTCTCCTTCGAGACCGTTCAGCTCGTCCATCCACGACTGCTGCGCGGGGGTCGGCACGTCCGGGGTGGTGAGCCCGAACCCCGCGGCCGTCTTCTTCGTCAGGTTGTCGAGCATCATGTGGTCAAGCATGATCATCTTGCCGATCTGCTTGACCCTGGCGTTCGACGCCTTGGTGGCCGTGAGCTCACCCATGGGCATTTCCCACAGGCCTGCCTGGCGCACCTTGTTCAGCAGTTCGCGGTCGTTCGCGGTCAGCGGTCCGCTCGGGGTGTCCATCACTCCCCCGGTGTCCGCGGGCTGCGCTGCAGCCGTGGCGGTCAGGCCGGAGAAGAGGAACAACATCGCCAAGACGGTGGCGAGGGCTCTGGTCATCGTCTTGATGTCCTCGTTGTCCAAGGGAGTCGGTAGGGGGATTTCGGGGCTCGAGCAGTGAGGCCCAGGAGCGAGGCGCTCAGTAGCCGGGCGCTGCCGGGGGTGGCGCGGACTGCGGTGTCCGGCCGCCGGAGCTGGGGGACGTGCTCGGCGTGCTACTGCTCTTGTTGCTGTTGTTCTGCGCTTTTCCGCCGGTGATCTTGGCGCCGTTGGGGGCGGTGACCCACCAGGTCCCGCCCTTGCCCTGCCCCTTCATGTCACCCGCGGCCTTGTCCTCGGCGTAGGTGTACTGCGGATAACCCGCGATGGTCAGCTGCTTGGTGCCGTCCGGCCTGGTCAGGACGCCCATCGAGATCGGATCCACGCCGGTCGCCATCGGCGCCTTGTCCGCGAGGACCGGCTTCCACGCCTTCGCGCACTCGCCCTCGCAGTTGGACTTGGACGGCTTCGGGACGTCCTTGTCGAAGCGGTAGAGCGGAAGCCCGTCGGCGTCGGTGACGAACCACCCCATCTGCTCGGTGTTCGAGATGAAGTACATGTTCGCGCCGCTCAGATCAGCGGGCTTCGCCTTCAAGGCACCAGGAGCGACCTCGCCCCCTGGGGGAGTCTGGGTGCTACCGCACGCCGTGAGGGAGATAGCCAGTGCCGCCAGGGCGGTGATGGCTGGTCCACGTCGCATCGGCAGTCCTTTCTCGGCGGGGGTACCGAGGAGTACGGACACGTTCCGGCAACGGTTCACGAACTTCGTGAGGAATATTTGCCTCTCGACTTGAGACGGTTGATAGGGCAAGGATGTCCCCCGTGGCGCGGCATAGACGTCAACGTGAGTTAGACGAGCAATCACCAAGACCGGGGTCTCTCGAGGAAGAGTTGATCCGTCGGCTGTACGAGGAATTCGGCAGTGCCCTGCTGGGACACTGCATGAGGTTGACGGGCCATGATCGTCAGTGGGCCGAGGACATCGTGCAGGAAACCCTGGTCAGGGCATGGCGCAACGCCGAGAAACTCGAGCGTGACCCCGTGCTCTTGCGGTCGTGGTTGTTCACGGTGGCAAGGCGGTTGGTCATCGACGACAGACGTAAGAGAAGCGTCCGTCCGCAGGAGTTCGAACTGACCCCTTCGGACGAGTCGCCCTCCGGCAGCGAAGAGGATCGCACCCTCGCGGCGATCGTCGTCGCTGAGGCGATGAACGGTCTCTCTGAAGAACATCGGGAGGCTATTCTCGAGACATATCTGCGGGACCGCACCGTCGGTGAGGCCGCGGCGGCACTGGGTGTGCCACCGGGAACGGTCAAGTCGAGGGTGTACTACGCGCTACGTGCGTTGCGGCGTGCGTTGCACGATCGGGGAGAGACGCGGTGACAACGGCACCAGATCACCTCGACGTCGCCGCCTACGTGCTCGGCATCCTCGATGCCGATGAGGTGGAGGCGTTCGAGAACCACCTGACCGAATGTCGGCGGTGTGCTCTTGACCTGCGCGACTTCGCGGTGGTGCCGGACCTCATCGACGAGGCCGACGCGGGCGGAATGCTGCGCGGAACAGCTCCGGAACGCCCGGACGGCAAGTCGGTGCGGGTGATGCTCGACGCCGTCTCGGCGCGCAGGAAGCGCCGGCGGTGGTTCGTCGCCCAGGGTGTCGCGGCCGCCGCCGCCGGCATCGTGGCGGTGACGATCGTCGCAACGACCCTGGTCGTGCGCGGCAGCGGTGACGGCTCGAACCAGGCGGCCGGACCGAACACGAACACGACGACGTCGCAGACTCCGGTGGCGAACAACTCCACCGACTCGTCGATGAAGGTGCAGCAGCAGGACCCCAACAGCGGTGTCTTCACGAAGATCACCGCCTCCGACGAGCCGTGGGGCACCTCGATGGACATCGAGGTCAGCGGCATGTCCGGTCCCAGCAGGGGTTCTCTCGTCGCCGTTGGCCGTGCGGGCCGCGTCGCCCAGGTCACGTCCTGGTACGCGCCGGAACCGGTGGCGGGCGACCGGAAGACCATCCGGCTGCAGGCGAACGTGGCCATGCGCTGGCACGAGATCGCGACGTTCCGGATCGTCGACGAGAACGGCAAGACGCTCCTCGAAGTCGTCGCTTCCTGACACTTCCCGACACCAGACCACTGCCCCTGCGGGATCCGTGAGATCCTGTAGGGGCGGTTGTCGTTTTTGGGGAGGCATTACACGTGGCTATAGGCCCGTCAGCGGTCGAACGCTGGCTCGATCTGTCCACTGAGGAGCTGCGCGCGCAGGTCACTCGGCTCGTGTCCGCCCGGCTACCGGGTGATCACGCGGTGTGGCAGGCGATCCGGCGTCATCCAGCTCTGGTACCACGCATCCGCGGCGTCCTCTCCGGACTCAGCGCGACGGCGGCCGGCAGCAAGGACGAGGCCATGCAGAAGGTGTGGATCGCCAACGCGCGCGTCGCGCTGGACACGGTCACGCCCCCGCCGGTGAAGGCTGCGCGCAAGCCGGCGGTCAAAGAGGTTCCCGTCGAGGAACCCGAGCCGGTGATCGACCTGCGGGAGCCGGAACCACAGGAGCTCAAGCAGCCCCACAAGGCCATTCCGACCATGCTCTTCCAGGAGCCGAGCTGAAGGAGCCCGTGCCCCGTGCCGCGGCCACCAGCCTTCACCGCGTCTTTCGGCGCCCAGCAGGGCGCCTCGCGGTACCGGCCCCGCACCCACAGACAACCAGTATGAGGATCCGGGGCCGGCACCGCGATGCACCCGTCTGAACGGCGAAATACGAGGCAAAGGCTGGAGGCCGCGGCACTGTGGTCGTCTTCGGATCGTTCATCTCACTGGCAGGCCTGCTGATCCTGCTGTTCCGCACCGCGAGCCTGGGCGGGCTCAGCCCCGCCGTCGTCGGCTGGGTGATGATCCCGCTGGGCCTGGTGTTCGTGGTCCTGGGAATCCTGCGCAACCGCCGCAAGCGCGCGCAGAAGGGCCCAGGCCCGGTCGGCAACCCGATCCAGCGCGCGAAGGCCCTGCCGCGGTTGTGGAAGGCCTGGCGCGGCGGCAACTATCCGGAGCTGCCGCGCAGCCAGGTGGTGATGTGGGCGGTGGCGCTGGTCTACCTGGTGTCGCCGATCGACTTCCTGCCGGAGTTCCTGCCGGTGATCGGCGTGACCGACGACGCGGGCGTGCTGGTGTGGCTGCTCAGCAGCCTTTCCATCACCTCAGGGTCGTTCCTTCGCTGGGAGAAGGGCCATCGCGACACGAGTCGCGGGATCGAGTCCCCGTGAGGCCTCCTCGCGCATGATCTCGGCCAGGCCGGGAGAAGCCTCGGCCACGGCGTGGAACTCCATGGCGCGAAACCCGAGGCGCTCGTAGTACGGCTGGTTCCACGGCACGTCGCGGAACGTCGTCAGCGTGACGGCGCGCTCGCTGCGGGTGACGTGCTCGATCAGCGCGGCACCGATCCCCTGGCGCGCGTGCGACGGATGCACGCTGACCTGGTGGACGTGCACGGCGCCGTCGACGTCGCCGGCCGCGATGAACGCGACCGGCACGCCTTCCGCGCCGATGGCGACCCACACGTCGTGCTCGGCGAGGTCCTCCAGGGACATCGGGTCGTCGTCCGCGATCTCGGGCATTCCGATGTCGCGGAACGCTTCTCCGGAGGCGTTTTCGATCTCCTGGAGGTACGGCAGTTCGGCTGGTTGGGCGAGACGGATCAACACGCCCGACATCCTGGTAGGTCGGACGCGGACCCCGCAGCCCAATAACGTTAAAGTTCCGACCTGATGCGAACGAAGACCGTGCGGGTCCTCCTGGTCGAGGACGACGATGGCGACGCCGTGCTCGTCGAGGCGTTGCTCGACGAGGCGAGCGCGCCCTTCGTCCTGTCGCGGGCCGGCACGCTCGCGGAGGCGGAGCGGATGCTCGGCGACGCCGAGTGCGTGCTGCTCGACCTCGGCCTGCCCGACGCACAGGGGCTGGAAGGCCTGCACCGGCTGCTCGGCAAGCAGAACGCGCCGGCGATCCTGGTGCTGACCGGGCTCGACGACGAACGCGAGGGCATCGAGGCGGTCGCCGCCGGTGCCGAGGACTACCTGATCAAGGGCCAGGTCGACGGCGAACTGCTGTTGCGCGGCGTCCGGTACGCGGTCGAACGGCGCCGTGCCGAGGACGCTCAACGCAAGCTGCGCGAGGCCGAACTGCTCGCCTCGGAACGGGCCCGCCTCGAACGCGGCCTGCTCCCTCCCCCGCTGCTGCAGAACTCGGACCTCGACCTCGAGGTCCGCTACCAGCCCGGCGGCCAGCGGATGCTGCTCGGCGGCGACTTCTACGACGCGGTCGGCATGCCTGACGGCACCGTGCACGCGGTCATCGGCGACGTCTGCGGGCACGGCCCGGACGAGGCCGCGCTGGGTGTCTGCCTGCGCATCGCGTGGCGTGCGCTGGTGCTCGCCGGTGAACCGCCCGAGAAGGTGCTGCGGACGCTGGACCAGGTACTGGTCGCGGAACGGCACGGCGACGGCATCTTCACCACCGCGTGCATGGTCACGGTGGCACCGGACCGGCGTTCCGCGCGCTACTTCCTCGCCGGGCACCCCGAACCGTTGCTGCTGGTGGGCAAGCAGATCGTGGACCTGCCCCCGTCGAAGATCGGGGTACCGCTCGGGGTGCTGCCCGACTACGCGTGGACCGGTGTGGACGTGCAGCTGCCGCCCGGCTGGGCTGTGGCGTGCTACACGGATGGACTGATCGAGGGCCGGGTACCCGACGACATCGACCGGCTCGGTGTCGAGCGCCTGTGCGACATCCTGCATCGGCACCTGCAGGCCGGCCCGGACTGGATGGACTCCGTCATCGCGGAGGTGACGGAGCTCAACGGTGGCGCGCTAGACGACGATGTGGCCATTCTGCTGCTGAGGGACGGAAATTGACGCTGCCGGAGAAGTTGCCAGCGAGTCGTCTGCTGATCGGCATCGTCGCGGTCCTGCTGGCCATGACGGCGGTGGCGATCGCCTCGACGGTCGTGGCGCTGGACGCGCTCGGCGACACGCGGGCGCGGTCGGTGGACCAGATCGAACCCGCCGGGCGTCGTGCGAAGGACCTGAACCGCGCGCTGCTCAACGAGGAGACCGGTCTGCGCGGTTTCGTGCTGACCGCCGAGGACGACTTCCTCACGCCGTACACGGAGGGGCGTGCGGCCGAGGTGGAGGCCGCCGAGGGCGTGCGCCGCCTCGTGGGCGACGTCAACGGCAGGGTGACTCGCATCGAGGAGCTCGCGCGGCAGTGGCGCTCGCAGTACGCGGAACCCACGATCATCGGCATCCGCCTGTCCGGCCCCACCATCACGCCTGCCAACGACATCGACCGCGGCAAGGTGCTGTTCGACCAGCTCCGCACCGAGGTCGCGGCGCTGGACAACGACATCGCCCAGCTCGGGCGCGAGTCCCGCACGGAGCTCGACCACGCGGCGAAAGTGGTGCTGTGGCTGGTGATCGGCATGGGCGTGCTGCTGGTCACCGTGATCGGCGGGCTGTCGCTGCTGTTGCACCGCCTGCTGGTCGCCCCGCTGTCGAAGCTGACCGAGGAGGTCCGGCAGGTCGCGTCCGGCGACTTCCAGCACGAGATCGACGTGACCGGTCCACGCGAGACCGTGATGCTCGGCGAGGACGTGAACGCCATGCGCCGCCGGATCGTGCAGGAGCTCGCCACGCTCGACGAGGCGAAGACCGAGCTGCAACGCTCGAACGCGGAGCTGGAGCAGTTCGCCTACGTCGCGTCGCACGACCTGCAGGAGCCGCTGCGCAAGGTGGCGTCGTTCTGCCAGCTGCTGCAACGACGTTACGGCGGACAGCTGGACGAACGCGCCGACCAGTACATCGAGTTCGCCGTCGACGGCGCGAAGCGGATGCAGGGCCTGATCAACGACCTGCTGGCGTTCTCCCGCGTCGGCCGCATCACCCGCGAGCAGATGGTCATCGACCTCAACGAGATCGTGCGCCAGGTCGTGGACAGCTTCTCCGAGCGCATCGAGGAGACCCGCGCCACCGTCGTCGTCGCCGAGGACCTGCCTTCCGTGCGTGGTGAGCCGACTCTGCTCAGCGCGGTGTTCCAGAACCTGATAAGCAATGCGTTGAAGTTCAAGGGCCCGTCGGACCCGGTGGTCGACATCGAGGTCGAGCGCGACGGCGAGATGTGGAAGTTCTCGGTGCGCGACAACGGCATCGGGATCGAGCCGGAGTACGCTGACCGGATCTTCGTCATCTTCCAGCGTCTGCACCCGAAGGACGCCTATCCGGGCACGGGCATCGGACTGGCGATGTGCCGGAAGATCGTCGAGTACCACGGCGGCACGATCTGGCTGAAGACCGATGTGGACTCCGGCTCCAGGTTCGAGTTCACCCTGCCCGCTGTCCCCGAACCGGTCTCACAAGCTGAGGAAGTACATGTCTGAGTCACCGCTGAACGTGATCGACGTCCTGCTCGTCGAGGACGACCCCGGCGACGCACTGATGACCCAGGAAGCCTTCGAGCACCACAAGATCCGCAACACGCTGCACGTCGTGAAGGACGGCGTGGAGGCGCTGGAGTTCCTGCGGCGCCAGGGCAAGTACGAGAACGCGCCGCGGCCGGGGCTGATCCTGCTGGACCTCAACCTGCCCCGCAAGGACGGCCGCGAGGTGCTGAGCGAGGTCAAGGCCGACGCCGAGCTCCGGTCGATCCCCGTGGTCGTGCTGACGACCTCGGAGGCCGAAGAGGACGTTCTGCGCAGCTACAGCCTGTACGCCAACGCTTACGTCACCAAGCCGGTGGACTTCGACCGGTTCATCGAGGTCGTCCGCCAGATCGACGACTTCTTCGTCACCGTGGTGAAGCTGCCCCGCTGATCACCGCGGCGCTGAAGTCCAGGCAGGACCGGCAGATCCGCGCCTCCGCCCCCTGGTGAACAGCCCTGGTCTCGCTGCAGAACGAGCAGTCGCCGGTCTCGGCGACCTGAGCCTCGCGGACGCAGACGTCGCAGATGAGCGCGGCCGGGCCGGCCATCATCTTGTCGACCTCGTCGGCGCCGCGCCCGCAGAACCAGCAGCGCTCGGTCCGCTTGGACTGCTCGACGATCTGGTGCACGCGCTGGTGACTGATCTTCAGCGCCTCCGCGATCTCGCGCATCGACCCTCCGGCGCGGTGCAGTCGCAGCACGGAGTGGTGGTAGACGGCCTTGGCGATGTCGGCCTGCTCCTGGGCAGCCACCGACGCGGTGCCGGCCTTGCGCGCCGCCGCCAGTAATTCCTCGTCGAGAGTCATGCGTCTAGCGTACCTAGACGCGTCTAGGGTGGCTAGACAGTCACTCAGTCCAGGCTGCGCACGATCGACGGATCGTCGTCCGCCTGCACCACCCACTGCTGAGCCTCACGCGGTTCGGGGACGACAGGTGCCCAGATCCCCGTCCCACCCGGACGGACGACGTCCTTGCTGACAAGTACTTCCTCTAACGCGGTCATGCCTTCGGGCTACCCGCTTGCGCGGAACGTATGCCCGACAGCATCGTCGTGATGGCGTCCATGACCCGCGCGGTGGCCTCGTCCAGCACCTCCGCCGTCAGCTCGCGGTCGTACAGGTCCGAAAGGTCGACCGGCGCGCCCGCGACCACCTCGATGTTCTTGCGCGGCAACAACCTCGGCAGGATCGTGCCCTTCGGCAGCAGGTCCTGCGTGCCCCACTCGGCCACCGGTACGACCGGGACACGGCTCTCCAGCGCCATCCGCGCGACACCGGACTTGCCCCTCATCGGCCAGTGGTCGGGGTCGGTGGTGAACGTGCCCTCGGGGAACACCATCACGCACTCCCCCTTTCGCAACGCGTCCACGGCGGGCTTGAGGGCCTCTGAGGCCTTCACAGTGCCCCGTTCGACCGGGATGTGCCCGCCGGAGCGCATGACCCACCCGATGACCGGTGTGCGCCACAGGGAGGCCTTCGCGAGCACGCGCGGCACCCGGTGCGACATCAGCGCGAACACGACGGCCGCGACCGTGTCGGAGTTGGAGAGGTGGTTGAACGCGAGGATCACGCCACCGTTGCCCGGCACGTGCTGCCTGCCGCGCACCCTGAGGCGCACGAACAGCACGACGATCGGCCACAGCACGTCGATCGCCAGCGAGAACCAGAATCCCCGGCCCCTGCGGGGCATCTTCCAGGTCCAGGCGGCCAGCTCAAGCGGTGTCACGTTTGGTATTCGAGCACGCCGGCGTTGTCCGTTCGGGTCAATTCACCACGTTCGACCAGAACGTCGAGGTGCGCGGCCGTCTCGCCGATGGCCAGCACCTGGTTGAACATGTCGAGGTCGTCGAACCGGCGCTGGCGGCGGGTCCAGCCGATCTTGCGGGCGGTCTCGAACGCGCTGCCGCTCACGGCCTTCAGGATCTCTTCCAGCCGCTGCTCGTGGAACTGCAACAGCTCGTCGACGCGGGCGTGCGAGCTGTCGGTCACCGGGCCGTGCGCGGGCAGGAGCTTCAGGTCCGGCAACTCGCGGGTCAGCCGGAGCGACGTCATGTAGTCGCCGAGCGGCAGTTCCGGGCGCAACGGCTCGAAGCCGATCGACGGCGTGATGTGCGGCAGCACGTGGTCGCCGGAGAAGAGCACCTTCGCGGTGTGGTCGACGAACACGACGTGGCCGCGGGTGTGGCCGGGCGTCGGGACGACCTCCAGCCTGCGGTGTTCGAGGTCGAGCGTCGACGCGGTGAGCCACTCGTCGGGCTCCTCGTAGTCGCGCAGGGCCTCACCCCGGTCGACGTGATGCATGATCTTGATCCACGTCTCGGCCAGCTCGCCGGCGCCCCATTTGCGCAGGTCGGCGACGTGCTGGTCGTCCTGGCCGTGCAGCATGTGCATCAGCGACGGCTGCTCGCCGAGACCGAGGCCGATCTTGCTGCCGAACAGCCGGCGCAACGACACGGCCATCGTGAAGTGGTCGCGGTGCACGTGCGTGACGAGGAAGCGACGGATGTCCTCGAAGCCCTTGTTCAGCGTCCCGAGCGCGGCTTCGAGCTGGTCACGGGCCTCGTCGAGCGCCCAGCCCGAGTCGATCAGGACGAGGCCGTCGCCGTCCTCGATCGCGTAGACGTTGACCGCGCGCAGCCCGTCGTTCGGCAGCGGCAGCGGAATGCGGTGCACACCTGGTGCCACCTCGAACGCGCCCGGCTCACTCCACACGCCGCTCACCTCATTGTTAGCGCCCGCAACTATCTACCGGATAGTAACCCGGTATTCCGGATGCTTGTCGATGTACTTCGCCACGAACGGGCACAGCGGTGAGATCTTGACATCCCGGGCGACGGCGTCGTCCAGCGCGTACTTGGCGAGCTGGGCGCCGAGCCCCTGACCGGCGTAGGCCTCGTCGACCTCGGTGTGCACGAGCGCGATGACGTCACCGATGATCCGGTACTCCAGGAACCCGGCGAGCGCACCCTCGACGTGAACCTCGTAGCGGCTCTCGGCCTCGTTGTTGGTGACCACGTCAACCATCTTGCCCCGGACGATGGAAAATGGCCCGCATGGACGTCTACCTGCTCATCCTGGGTGACCACCTGCCCAATCCGTGCACGGGCGAGGAGGTGCCCCAGGCCGAGCGGCTGCGCGCCATGGTCGAGCAGGCCGTGGTGGCCGAGGAGGCGGGGTTCGCGGGCGTCGCGATCGGCGAGCACCACTTCACCCGCTACATCGTGTCGGCGCCCGAGTTGCTGCTGGCGGCGGTGGCGGCGCGCACCCGGACGTTGCGGCTCTCCACCGGCGTGACCCTGCTGGCCCACCGCGACCCGGTGCTGGTGGCCGAGTCACTGGCGACGCTGGACGTGCTGTCGAACGGGCGGGCCGAGCTCATCGTGGCGCGTGGCGTCGACCAGCAGACGGACGCGGCGTTCGGGGTGCAGCCGGGTGAGTTGCGGGCGCGGTTCGAGGAGCACCTGCGGTTGCTGCTCAAGCTGCTGGAGGAGCCGTCGGTGAGCTGGGACGGCAAGTTCCGCGGCCAGCTGAGCGAGGTGACCACCACCCCGCGGCCGGTGCAGACGCCGCGGCCGACGGTGTGGATCGGCTCGGGGTCGGCGGTGTCGGCGGATCTCGGGGCCGAGCTGGAGATGCCGTTGATGCTGCCGTCGACGCTGCGGGACCCGTCGATCTACCGCGAGGTCGTGGAGCGCTACCGCGAGCACTTCCCCGGCGGGCGGGTCGGCGTGCCGAGTCACGTGTTCGTGGCGAACGACAACGCGCGCGAGCGGTGGCGGCCGCACCTCGCCGAGTACGCGCGGTTCGCGGATCCGTGGCGCGGGGACGGCGACATCGACGTCGACGCGATCATGGACGGCTCGGCGGTGTGCGGGACGCCGGACGAGGTGGCGGCGCGGCTGAACGCGTTGGCGGAGCACCTGTCCATCGACACGCACCTGGTGATGGTGGACATCGGGGGCATGCCGCACGAGTCGGTCATCGAGACGATCCGGCTGTTCGGCGCGGAAGTGCTGCCGAAACTTGTTTAACGTGAGCGCTGCCAAGGGTTAACACTGGCGCGGCAGGATTGCGGTCGTGGGCATCAACGTCATCGGCATCACGCATCCTGGGCAGGTCGGGGCGCTCCCCGACGGCACCAACGTGCTGGTGCTGGCCGATGACGGCACGTACGCCGACGAGTTCCTCGACACCGACTTCCGTGCGCACCAGTTCGTGGTGCGCGCACACGGGCGCGGGTCGGCTTTTTTCGGGGTGGCGGACAAAGCCCGTGAGTTGGGTGCGGATCGGATCCTCTTCGGTGGTGCGTACGACATCGCCGCCTCCATGGCCACTGGAGAGGACCCCGTGCTCGTGCTCGGCGTGCGACCGCCGGGCGGCCCGATCGCGTTCAACGCGGCGTTCGGAGAATGGCTGGCGTGCTGGCCGCGGCCGGCGAGTGCCTACCTCGGTGACGTGGACCACTGGCTCGCCGAGAACGCGTTGCGCGAAGGCCTGCGCGTCGAATTGGTTTCATGGCTGATGGAACCGACCGTCCCCATGCGACGGAAGTTGACGGCGTAGTCCTCCGAAGGCTGAAGACATTGCCGCAGCAGTGAAATATTGTTTCCTCCGCAGCAACCATCCGCACACGCAGCGCAGCTGAGAGTTCTCTCAGCGTGGTGACTCGGGCGGGGGCACCGGGGTTAATCTCAGGGTCGATCTCAGTGGAAGACCTGACCCTTCGGTGTGCCCGTGTCACCGAAGATGGTGCGCACGAAAGCCATAGGAGGGGACAGAAAAGTGAGCGCGTCCGATGGAGTCGCGGCCAGAGCCGTCGACGTTTGGAAGTCTTATGGGTCCGGCGACGCTGCCGTGACCGCGCTCGCGGGGGTGAGCGTCGACCTGGAGAAGTCCAGGTTCACCGCGATCATGGGCCCGTCGGGGTCTGGCAAGTCGACGTTGATGCACTGCCTCGCGGGGCTGGACGACGTCACGAGCGGTGAGGTGTGGGTCGGGGGCACCAAGGTCACCGGGTTGAAGGACCGCGGTCTCACCGAGCTGCGGCGCGACAAGGTCGGTTTCATCTTCCAGCAGTTCAACCTGCTGCCGACGCTGACCGCGGAGGAGAACATCACGCTGCCGCTCGCGATCGGCGGCAAGAAGGTCGACAGGGCGTGGTTCGACGTCGTCGTCGACACGGTGGGTCTGAGGGACAGGCTGACCCACCGGCCGACGCAGCTCTCGGGTGGCCAGCAGCAGCGCGTCGCGTGTGCGCGTGCGCTGGTGTCGCGGCCTGACGTCGTGTTCGCGGACGAGCCGACCGGCAACCTGGACTCGCAGTCCGGTGCCGAGGTGCTCGGGTTCCTGCAGCGGTCCGCCCGCGAGTTCGGGCAGACGATCGTGATGGTCACGCACGACCCGAACGCCGCGTCGTACGCCGACCGCGTGATCTTCCTCAAGGACGGCCACATCGTCCGCGAGCTGCTGGCGCCGAACGCCGAAGAGGTCCTCGAGACCATGAAGCACCTCGACTCCGTCGCGGTGCCGCATGTTTAAGGCGACTATCAAGAGCTTGCTGTCGCGCAAGCTCCGGCTGGTGCTGTCCGCGCTCGCGGTGGTGCTGGGCGTGATGTTCGTGTCCGGTTCGTTCGTGCTGACCGACACGCTTCAGCGTTCGTTCACCGACCTGTTCTCGTCGGCTTTCGCCAATGTGGACGTTTCGGTGGCGCCGAAGGCGGAGAAGGGCAAGCAGCCGGAACCGCTGGCGCCCCAGGCGATCGCCGACGTGAAGACGGTGCCGGGCGTGGCTTCGGCCGTGGGGGACGTGCAGGGTTCCGCACGGCCGATCGGCAAGAACGGCAAGGTCATGACCACGTCCGGGGCGCCGCGGTACGGCTTCAACTGGACGGGCACCGGCCAGGAGAAGATCCGCGACGGCAAGGCACCGCAGGCCGACAACGAGGTGATCGTCGGCGCGTTCCTGGCTTCGAGCGGTGGGTTCAAGGTCGGCGACGACATCTCGTTGCTGACGCTGGAGCCGAAGAAGACCTTCAGGATCACCGGTGTCTTCGAGTACGCGGGCGGCCGCGACTCGATGGGCGGCGAGCTGGCGGTGGCGTTCACCGAACCCGTCGCGCAGCAGTTGATGCTGGGCAAGAAGGACGCGTACTCGGGCATCACCGTGACGGCGGCGAACGGCACGACGGACGACGCGCTGCGCGACTCCGTCGCGGCCAGGATGGGCTCCGGTTACGACGTGAAGACCGGTGCGACGCTGGCGAAGGAGCAGTCCGACCAGATCAACGAGGGCCTGAAGTTCTTCAACTACGTGCTGCTCGGGTTCGCCGGCATCGCGTTGTTCGTCGGCATCTTCATCATCCTCAACACCTTCTCCATCATCGTCGCCCAGCGCACGCGGGAACTGGCGCTGCTGCGGTCGATGGGCGCCTCACGCGGCCAGGTCATCGGGTCCGTGGTGCTGGAGGCGTTGGTGATCGGCCTGATCGCGTCGATCGTCGGCCTCGCGGCGGGCGTCGGCATCGGGGCGCTGCTGGCGAACATCTTCAGTTCGGTCGGCGGCACGAACCTGCGTCTCGCGGGGATCGGTGTGCCGATGTCGGCGATCATCTCGTCGTTCGCGGTGGGCATGATCGTCACCGTGATCGCGGCGGTCATGCCGGCGCTGCGCGCGTCGCGGATCGCGCCGGTCGCGGCGATGCGGGAGGCGGCGACGCCGGACCGCCCGCTGACGAAGATCACGATCATCGGTGCTCTCGTGGCCGCCGCTGGCGGTACGGCGCTGGGCTTCGGCTTCAACCTGGCGTCGCTGCCGCTGATCTTCGGCGGCATCCTGGTGGCGTTCGTCGGGGTGGCGTTGCTGACCCCGATCCTGTCCAAGCCGATGGTGTCGCTGATCGGCCGCCTGCTGTCGTGGTCGATGCCGGGTCTGCTGGGGCGGCGGAACTCCGCGCGCAACCCGCGCAGGACCGCGATCACCGCGGCCGCGCTGATGGTCGGCATCTCGCTGATCACCGGCGTGAGCGTGGTGCTGACGTCGGCGACCAAGTCGATCGAGAAGCTCGCCTCCGGCCAGCTCCAGACCGACCTGATCATCTCCGGCGAGGGCCAGGCGGAGGGCTCACCGGCGACGTTCCAGCGCGACGTGCTCACCAGGATCGAGAAGACCGACGGCGTCAAGTCGGCGCTCGGCTGGTCGCAGGACGGCGTGCTGGAGGGCGAGAACCAGATGTTCGCCGTCTCCGTCACCGACGTGCCCGCGATGGTGACGATGTTCGCGCTCAAGCCGAAGTCCGGGGACATGGGGTCGCTGAAGAACGATCAGCTCGCGCTGCCTGAGGACATGGCGGCGGAGAAGGGCTGGTCGGTCGGCAGCAAGGTCACGCTGCAACTGCCCAAGGGTGATCCCCAGACGTTCACGGTCGGCTTCATCTGGGCGAAGTCGCAGGTGCTGCAGGGTGCGCTCGTGCTGCCGGAGTCGGCGAGCAAGAACTTCCGGTCCGACCAGATCGCCCAGGCGTTCGTGCAGGTCCAGCCGGGAGTGTCGGCGGCGGACGTGCAGAAGCGGGTCGAGCCGCTGCTCGCGGACAACCCGGAGATCACCGTCCAGGACCGCAGCGCGTTCGTGAAGCAGACGACGTCGCAGTTCGACACGGTCCTGCTGATGATCCAGATCCTGCTGGCGCTGGCGATCCTGATCGCGGTGCTCGGCGTCATCAACACGCTGGCGCTGTCGGTGATCGAGCGGACCCGTGAACTGGGTCTGCTGCGGGCCATCGGCATGCGGCGGTCGCAGGTGATGCGGATGATCACCGTCGAGTCCGTGGTGATCTCGGTGTTCGGCGCGGTGCTCGGCCTCGCGGTCGGTCTCGCGCTCGGCGTCGCGACCGTGCAGGCGTTGAAGGACCAGGGCATCTCGGAGATCGGGTTCCCCTGGGCCACCATGGTCCAGTACCTGGTGGTGGCGGCGTTCGTCGGCGTGATCGCGGCGATCCTGCCCGCGATCCGCGCCGCGCGCCTCAACGTGCTGGACGCGATCGCCTACGAGTGATGGCTGACGGCGTCTGCAAGTACCACCAACTCGCTGTTGGGAGTACTTGCAGACGCCACTAGCCAACGAGGCGGGTCCAGGTTTCCACCAGCCACGACTCGTACTGCTCGATGGTCCACTCGGTGGTCTTGGTGAGCAGCAGGTAGGTCTCGGCCTGGCCGAGCACCGCACCGGTCTCCGCGAGCCAGTCCACGTTCCGCTTTGAGATCAGGCCGTCGGCGGCCAGCTTCCGGAAGAAGCCGCCGATGGCCTGATGTGTCTGCGTGCGGGCCGCCTGCGCGCGTTCGGCGATCTCGGGTTCGATCGCCTCAGCCTGTTGCGCCACCTGGAGAAGCGGGCCGGTGCGCCCCATCAGCATCGCGCTGATCCGCGCCATCCGCGCGATGCGTTCCTCGACCGTCGGCGCGTTCATCGCCTGCCGGAACCAGTCGCGGTCCGGCACGGCCACGCGGTGGTAGTCCCCCGCGATCGCCACGTCGAGGCAGCGCTGCAACAGCACGGCCTTCGTCGCGAACCGCACGTACACCGTGCGAGCCCCCACTCCGGCGTGTTTCGCCACGTCGGCGAGTGTCGTGGCGACGTAGCCGCGTTCGGTGAACAGCTCCGTCGCCGCCTCGATGATCCGGACCTCGGTGTCCGCCCGGCGCGCCGCCCGCAAATCCCTGTTGACGTCTTCTGCCACATGTTGCAGTCTAACTGCATAAGTGCAGTTCCACTGCAATCAAGGGGTCACGGATGAACAACGCACCGCTTCTGGAGGGCATCCACCACATCAAGCTGCCGGTGTCCGACCTGGAGAAGTCGCTGGCCTGGTACCAGGACCACCTCGGCTACGTCCCCGTCATGCACTTCGTCGAGGAGAGCGTCCTGATGGGCATCGCGCTGGCCCACCCCAACGGCGGGCCGGGCTACGCCATCCGCCTCAACCCGGACAAGGCCGCGGCGGCGTCCGGGTTCGACTACTTCGCCATCGGCGTACCGGGCGAGGACGCCATCAACGCGCTCGCGGCACACCTCGCCGCGCAGGGCGTGGCGCACAACGGCGTGATGCGGACTCAGGTCGGCTGGTTGCTGTCGGGCATCACCGACCCGGACGGCTACGACGTCCGCTTCTACACCGTGCCGCTGGAGATCCCGGAAGGCGCCGGTCTGATGGTGCGAGAGTCATGACTGCTTCGGTTGCCACGAAAGGCAGAACCGCGCCGATTCCCGCGGTGTTGCCGCGGGCGCTGTGCCAGGCCGTCGCGCTCTGGCACAGCAACCCGTCGACGATCAGGCGTGCGGGCAGGTGTCCCGGTACGCCGAGATGAGCGTGTTCGCCACCGGGGCCGGACACAGGAACTGGTCGTAACGCAGGTCGTCGTCGACGAACCGCTTGAGCCACGACAGCGTGTACTTGCGGACCGTCACGTTGTCGCTGCGGGGCGCCGAGTGGTCGCCGCCGCGCAGTTCGAGGAACGCCTTGTCGGGTGCGGCCGTCATCGAGTTGTAGAACGGCGTCGAGTGCTGGGAGTTGGGTGCGGTGGGATCGTTCTGGCCGCCGAGCACCATGGTCGGCACCGCGACCGTCGGCCAGCTCTTGGTGGTGTGCCAGCCGGCCATCGGGATCGAGGCCTGCAGGGCGGGACGGGTCGCGGCGGCGCGCAACGCTCCGCCACCGCCCATGGAGTGGCCCATCACGGCGAGGCGCGAGGCGTCGACACGGGGGTTGGTGCGGACCACGTAGTCCAGTGCCGCGAGCAGCTGACGGCCCCGGCTGTCGGGGTCGTCGAAGCCGGACAGGGTGTTGATGGTGATCACCACGAACCCGTAGGACGCCAGCCGCGGGCCGAAGTGCGCGACGGACGACTGGGTGGCGGTGAAGCCGGGTGAGACTGCGACAGCGCCGAACGTGAGGCCACTGGTCGGGGTGTAAACGGTGCCACCGCCGAAGTTCGACTGGCGGGCGACGGCGGCCGAGGTCACCGCGAAGGTGCCGCGGGAGGCCTCGACAGATGCGGCCGTGGGTACCGGACCGCGTTCGTAGGGATTGGCCGCCGCGGTGGCGGTGGCCGGGATCAGCGCCAGGATGAGCGCCGCAAGCACAGCTTTGATGCGCACGACGAGGACACCTCGATTGGTTGCAGGGGAACCAAAAGCGACGGCGAGGCTCACGCTACCGCCCAGTAGCCCGGCGGGGATTCGGCCACTCGGATGGTTACCGGGACATTTCGACGATGTTCGACAGAAAGTCATCGAGGACGAGCCGGTTACCCAGCGCAGCAGACCGTGACGTTGTCGTCCTGTTCAGTCACCGCAGCGGCGGTATGCGGCGAATCAGACGGCGCACGAGGGTGATCACGTGCCCACCCGGAGACAGTTCCTCGTCCTGAGCTCCACAGCAGCGCTCACCGGTCTGCTGTCCGAGACTCCCGCGTCCGCAGCCGAGGTCGCGCAGCCGTACGCGTCCTACTGGCACCCGGCCACGATCCTCGACTGGGATCCGGCGACCGACCGGGACGCCAGGTACAACCGCGGCACCGTCCCGCTGGCACGGAGGGTGGTCCCGGCCAGACCGGCCAACGCGCACGCCCACCCGAACGAAGCCCGTGTGCAGGCGCTGGTGGCGTACGCGCCGACGAGCAACAACCCGGCGCAGGGCTCGCTCGACATGAACTACTACGCCACGAACTACTGGCAGTACATCGACGAACTGGTGTTCTGGGGTGGTTCCGCGTCCGAGGGCCTGATCCTCGCGCCGAACCCGACCGTCACCGACGCCGCGCACCGCAACGGTGTCCGCGTGATCGGCAACGTCTTCCTCCCGCCGACCGCGTACGGCGGCCAGATCCAGTGGGTCCGCGACTTCGTCAGGCGCGAGGGCGACCGGTTCCCGGTGGCGGACAAGATGATCCAGGTCGCGCGCCACCACGGGTTCGACGGCTGGTTCCTCAACCAGGAGACCGCCGGCGGCAACACCCAGCTCGCGAACGACATGCGCGACTTCATCGTCTACCTGCGCAAGAGCGGGCTGCGGGTCATCTGGTACGACGCGATGACCGACAGCGGAGGTGTGAGCTGGCAGAACGCGCTGACCGAGCGGAACCGGATGTTCTTCGAGCAGTCCGACGAGATGTTCCTGAACTTCTGGTGGAGCACGCAGGGCCTGGCGAACTCGGCCTCACTCGCGCGGCAGATGGGCCGCAGCCCGTACGACCTCGCGTCCGGTGTGGACGTCGAGGCGAACGGCTACAACACGAGCATCGGCTGGGCCTCGGTGTTCCCCGAGGGCAAGCCGCACACGACCTCGCTCGGCTTCTACCGTCCGGAGTGGACGTTCAAGTCGTCGACCGGTCCCGCCGACTTCTACGCCCGCGACAACAGGTTCTGGGTCGGCCCCAACGGTGATCCGTCGAACACCACGACGACGGCGAACTGGAAGGGCATCGCGCACTACATCACCGAGCTGACGCCGATCACCTCGCTGCCGTTCGTGACGAACTTCAACACCGGGCACGGCGGGAAGTTCGCCGTCAACGGCACCGTGCGATCGAGTCAGGCGTGGAACAACCTGTCGCTGCAGGACGTGCTGCCGACGTGGCGGTGGAGCGTCACCGGTACCGGCACCAAGGTCGTGCCGTCGCTGGACTGGGACGACCCGTACGACGGCGGCACCGCGCTGAAGATCACCGGTACTCCCCTGTCGGCCAACGACGTCAGGCTGTTCGCCACGTCGTTGAAGCTGACCGGGAGCAGCCAGTTCGAGATCGTCCACCGCACCGGCACCGGGCCGTCGCGGCTGCAGGCGGTGCTGCGGTTCGGTGCCGTGGAGAAGGTCCTGGACCTCGGCGGCGTCTCCGGGGCGTGGCGGCGCAGCGTGTTCCCACTCGGCGAGCACTCCGGCGCGACGCTCACCGAGATCTCGCTGCGGGTGCTGCCCGGTGCCGCGGTGACGGCGCTGATCGGCCGGATCGGCGTCACGAACCCGGTGCTGACGCCGCCCGTCGCGCCGTCGAACGTGCGGGTCGAGCAGGTGAGCCGCACCAACGCCACGACGGTGTCGGCACGGCTCACCTGGACTCGCTCGCCCGGTTCCGTTCGGCAGTACCGGGTCTACAAGTGGACCGGTTCCGAGCGGATCTTCCTCGGTGGCACGACGAACGACGCGTACTTCGTGCCCGCCATCCCGCTGACGAACGGCGAGACCGCGCAGATCGAGGTCGAGGCGGTCACCGAGGCGTTCGACGTCTCACCGCCCGCTCGCATCTCCGTCACTGGAACACCCTGACGTAGTCCAGCACCATGTCCTGCGGCAGCTGCGTCCCGGCCCCCGGCGGGCCGGGCCAGTCGCCGCCCACCGCGTTGTTGATGATGATGAAGAACGGGTGGTCGTAGACCCACGGCCCGCGGGTGGTCTCCAGCTGGTTCCGGTCGACGGTGAAGAACCTGTTGCCGTCCACGCTGAACGTCATGTGGCTGGAGTCCCACTCGACCGCGAACGTCCGGAACGCCGAGGACGCCGGCTGGCCGAGGTCGAGCGGCGCCCCTGCCCCGCCCGCGCCGAAGTACGCGGGCGCGTGCAGCGTCGAGTAGACCCGGTTCGGCTCCTTGCCGACGTGTTCCATGATGTCGATCTCGCCGCACGCGGGCCACGGCGTGCGCTTGTCGAAGAAGTCCGCGCCCAGCATCCAGAACGCCGGCCACAACCCCTGCGTCGACGACACCTTGATCCGCGCCTCCACCCGGCCGTAGGTGAAGGTGAACTTGCCGTAGGTGTTCAGCCGTGCCGAGGTGTACTGGCAGGTCGTGCTGCCGCTGACCGGGTCCGGCGGGCAGGCGCTGCCCGGCATGACCTCACGCCGTGCTTGCAGCACCAGGTTGCCGTTGCCGTCGTGCCGGGCGTTGTTGTTGTTCGTGTAGTACTGAAGTTCGTTGTTCACACCAGGTCCGGTCTCCGGCTGCCACTTCGCGGCGTCCGGCCCGGTGCCCGCGGGCGCGTTGAACTCGTCCGCCCACACCAGCCGGCCGGGGAACGCCGGGTTCGGCGGCAGCGACGGGGCGGGCGTCGGGTTGCCGCCGGTGCCGTAGACCTGGAACTCCCACATCGAGTAGCCGTAGCCGTTCGACCTGGCGGTGCCGTACATCCGGACGTACCGGCCGGTGCCGCTGACCGTCAGCGTCTCCTTGAAGCCACGGCCGGTGGTGGTCGAGTAGATCTCGCGCCAGCTCGAGTTGTCGCCCGAGACCTCGATCCGGTACGCGGTCGCGAACGCCGGATCCCATTGCAGGACGACCTTCGAGATCGTGGCGGGGGCACCGAGGTCGACCGAGATCCAGCCGGGGTCGACCCAGCCCGTCGTGGCGCTGGTGGCCCAGCGGGTGGCGGGGTCGCGGTCGAACGCCTTGGCGGGCGTGCACCCGCCGCAGTTCGGGTCGTCCTGGAAGGTCGACGCGGCACCGGGTTTGCCGTAGGAGAGCAGGGTTTCGGCGTTTCCGGTGTCCCTGGTGCCGAACACCTGGAACTCCCAGAGCGAATAACCCCACTGGGTGGCGCGCTGGGTCAGGTCGAGCCGGACGTACCGGCCGGTGCCGGTGACCGGCAGGGTTTGCGTGCCGCCCGGACCGGTCGTCGTGTTGTAGAGATCGTTCCAGGTGTTGCCGTCCGGGGAGATCTTGAGACTGAACGCCCTGGCGTGCGCGGTTTCCCACGAGAGCGTGACCTGGTCGACTTTCGCGGTGGAACCGAGATCTATTTGGATCCATTGCGGGTCGCTGAACTCGCTGGACCAGCGGGTGCCGAGATCGCCGTCCACCGCCGCCGTCGCACCGAAGACGGCGTTCTCGCTGGTGGAGGCGGTGACCGGACGGTTCTGGGAAATGAGCGGGCCGGCGGCGTGAGCCGGGGTGATCATCGCGGCCGCGAGGACCGCGACGACGAGCAGCGGCAGTCTTGCGCGGTGAAGCCTTCCTGACATGGATGCTCCTGGGGCCGGAGGGATCGTGAGAGCGCCCTCCTGACCTGAGCGTCAACGCAGCGGACACGTGATGTCAAGAAAACCGGGACTTACTGAACGTTTCTTGCGGATTGACTGCGGATTACGGCCTGCGTCATGCTCGATCTGCGTGAGAGCGCTCTCCCAATCCTGCTGTGGAGAGGAAAGCTTCAATGAAGAAGCCTGTTCTGCACCTAGCCGCCATCATCGGACTGATCGCCGCCGCACTGAGCATTCCCGTTGCGGCGCAAGGAGAACCGGTACGGGTCGCCGAGTTCCTCGCGGAGTGTCCGATCAGCCACCGGCTGGCCGACGACCCGATCGTCCTGCCGAACCTCGCCGGTGCGTCCCACTCGCACGACTTCTTCGGCAACCACTCGACGACCGCTCGCTCGACCACCCCGCAGTCGCTGGAAGGACAGTCCGGCAACTGCAACCCGGTCTCGGACATCTCGTCGTACTGGGTGCCGACGTTGTACCGGAACAACACGGCGATCGCCCCGACCGGTGTGACCTTCTACTACCTGGGCGAAGGAGTGAACAACCCGGGAGCGATCCAGCCCACGCCGTACGGGCTGAAGATCGTCGCGGGCAACGCGAAGGCCACCGGTGACCACGACAGCATCGCCCGCTGGTCCTGTCTGCACGCCGGGCACGTCAACCCGTCCAAGAACTTCGTGACGTGCCCGGCCGGCACGATGCTGGAGACCTACCTGGACTTCCCGCAGTGCTGGGACGGCCGCAACCTCGACTCGGCCGACCACAAGTCGCACATGTCCTACCCGGTCGCGGGCGGATGCCCGTCCTCGCACCCGGTTTCCGTGCCGAAGCTGCGGATGGTGCTGCGGTATCCGGTCAGCGGCAGCACCTCGGGACTGCGTCTGGCCTCCGGCACAGGGCAGACGATGCACGGTGACTTCTTCAACGTGTGGCCGCGCGCCGAGATGGAGCGCCGCGTCCGCAACTGCATCAACGTGGTGATGAAATGCGATCACGCCGGCAACCACGGCTGATCGTGGTCCTGCTGGCAGGCCTCCTCCTCGGGGCCTGCCAGCAGGAACCCACACCCGCCGGCCCGCCGTCGCCCACTTCTGCCGCCAACGGTTACGGCGCAACGGAACGCGCGTTCGTCGAACTCGCGATCGCGACGGACGAGCAGGCGTTGAAACTGGTGGAGCTCGACGGAAACACCGCGCTGATCGAGAACCGCCGCACCGAGCTCGTGGAGTTGCGCAAACTGCTCGACGCGCCGTACGTGAACAACCACGCGGGCCACGACATGCCTGGCATGCCAACGGATGCGGAGATCCAGCTCGCCTCGACCAGCCCGGACGCGCGCAAGCAGTTCGTGCGCACGCATCTCACCGAGTCGCTGGAGGTGCTGCGCTCGGCCGGTTCCGCGATCACCCACCAGCCGACCGCGGAGGTGGTCGAGCTGATGGAACGCCACCGCACCGCGGAGCTCGCCGGCGGGTGAAGAGTCACGTCCGCGCGCGCACCGGCATGTCCCGCGCGACCGCCCACGTGCAGGCAACCGCGACCACCCACGCGAGCAGCGACACCACGTGCCAGCCGGAGCCGAGCAAGTCCGGGGCGTCCCTGATGAACGGCATGTCCCCGGTGCCGGGCATCGTGATCCCCGGCACGAGCACCAGCGCCAGGCCGACCGGCAGCGAGAGCACCCCGCCCAGGCCCCACCGGTCGAACGCGGCGGTGACGAACATGCCCACACCGCACCACACCAGGAACATCAGGAAGTACGCGAGCGGCGACCCGTGCGGGGTGGTCCGCCAGTCCATCAGGTCGTAGACGCCGCCTTCGACTAGGAACCCGAGCCACGCCAGCAGCGTCATCGCGAGCGCGAAGACCGCGGTGAAGCCGGTCGCCGCCACCAGGAACTCGCGACGCGTGCGGCCGTGCGCGATCGCGATCGGCAGCACGTTGTGGATCGTGTACACACCCACCCAGAGCACGAACCAGCGCGCGATCTGCACGGTGACCAGCATCCACCCGCTGAAGACGATGTCGGCGAACAGCGAGATGACGAACGAGACGGCGAGCACCAGCAGGAAGACGCAGCCGGCCACGATCGCGCCGAACGACACCAGCGACGTGGTCAGGTGCCGGAAGACCTTCACAGCTTCCCTCCGACCGGTTCGGTGAGGTGGACGAACAGGTCCTGCAACGCGATCGGCCCGAGCTCCAGCCCCAGCTGACGGGCCCGGACGAGGTGCGCGTCGTCGAGCGCGCCGTAGACCATCGCGGCCTTGGTGCGCCCCAACGACTTCTCGCTCAGCACGGTCAGCCCCGCGGTGAACTCGTCGACGTCCGAAGCGTTCCCCGTGACCTCGGTGCCACGCGACCGCAGCACGTCCGCCTCCTCCTGCAACACCAGGCGGCCGCTGTCGATGATCACAACCTCCTCCAGCAACGAGGCGAGCTCCTCGATGAGGTGCGTGGAGATGATGATCGTGCGCGGGTGCGCCATGAAGTCGTTGAGCAGCGCGTCGTAGAACGCGTACCGGGTCGGCGTGTCCATGCCGAGGTGCGACTCGTCGAGCATCGTCAGCGGCGACCGGCTGGCCAGCCCGATCACCACGCCCAGCGCGGACCGCTGCCCCAGCGACAGCTCGCCCACCTTGGTCTTCGACGAGATCTTGAACAGCTCGGTCAGCTCAAGCGCGTAGTCGTTGTCCCACGTGTCACGCCAAGCCGCCCCGTACTCGAGGACGTACGAGACCTTGTCCCCCTTGTCGGCCGCATCAGCGGAGTGACGCACCAAGCACACCTGGCGCATCGCGGTGGCGTTCTCGAACACCGGCGTGCCGTCGAGCAGCACCGATCCGTGCGGCCTGCGATAACCGGCGAGCGCGGACATCAGGCTGGTCTTGCCGGAGCCGTTGCGGCCCAGCAGGCCGTAGATCTTGTTGCCGGACAACGAGAAGCTCATGTCGTCGATGGCGGTGACGTCTCCGTAGCGCACCGTCACGCCCTGCACGTCAACCCGCATCACACGTCTCCGTTCTCGTGCTGCTCGATGCGGCGGACGACCTCGGCGAGCGGAATGCCGATGGCGCGCGCCTCCGCGACCATCGGATCCACGACCTCGCCGAAGAAGGTCTCCCTCCCCTGTGCCCGCAGCATGTCGCGAGCCCTCGTGCTCACGAACATCCCGATCCCCCTCTTCTTGTAGAGCACCTGCTCGTCCACGAGCTGCTGAAAGGCTTTCGCCGCCGTGGCCGGGTTGATCCGGTAGTAAGCGGCGTACTGGTTGGTCGACATGACCTGTTCGTCCGCCTTCAACGCCCCGCTGAGCACGTCCGCCTTGATCCGGTCGGCGATCTGCCGGTAGATCGGGCTCCGGTCGTCGAACATGGCTTACTTCCTCGGTTCGTTACTCATGTAATGAACCATAGCAGTGGCGGCGTAGCATTGGCCACGTGGTCGGGATCGCGATTCTGTGCGCGGTGCTCGCCGCCGGGTGCAGTGCGCTCGGCGCGCTCTGGCAGCACGCCGGGGTGCGGGAACTGACCGACCTGAAACTGACCTCGGCGCACCGGCTGTTGTCGTCGCGCCGCTGGGTCTACGGCTTCCTGGTGCTGTTCGGCTGCGCGGTTCTGCAGGTCATCGCGCTGGCACTGGCCCCGGTTTCCGTTGTCGCGCCGTTGAACGCGCTCGCCATCCCGCTCATCGCCGTCGCGCGGGCACGCAGGCTGACCGGTCTGCTCGCGGTGGCGGTGCTGGTGGCGACGGCCGGGATCGTCGTGTTCGTGTCCATCACGGCGGGCGAGGCGGTGCCGGCCGAGATCTCGCCGAAGATCGTGCTGCAGGCAGGCCAGCTGGTCGTCGCCGGCGTCCTGGTCTGCACGGTCGCGGCGACGTTCAGCACCGGGGCGGTGCGGGCGTTCTCGCTCTCCGTGGGTGCCGGAATCCTCTACGGCCTGGTCGCCGTGCTGGTCCGGGACGTCACCACCGCGTTGCCGGCGATCGAGTGGGTGTCGCTGACCGGGCTGGCGGTGGCGTTCCTCGTGGGCGCCTGGTTCATCCAGCTCGGGTACGCGGCCGGCCCGCCGGACCTCGTCGTGGCCGGGCAGACCGTGGTCAACCCGATCGTCGCGGCCTGGATCGGCATCAAGCTGGTGGGCGAGGGCACGGGCATGAGCGGGCTCATGCAGGCAGGCCTGGTGATCAGCGCGACAGCCGCGGTCTGCGGAACCGTCGTGCTGGCCTACTACCACCGTGTCAGGGTGGAGGCATGACCTTCGTCGTAACGGGCGGCAACGGCGCGCTCGGCCGGCATGTCGTCGCCGCACTGCCCGGCGCCAGGTCCGTCTCCCGGTCCACCGGCACGGATCTGTTGCGGGGCACCGGATTGGGCGCACTGCGCGCGGACGTGGTCGTGCATTGCGCCACGTCGTTCCGGCGCGAGGTCGACATGGCACGGGTGGTGCTCGCGGCCAAACCCGCGTACCTGGTGTACATCTCGATCGTCGGCTGCGACCAGGTCCCACTCCCCTACTACAAGCAGAAGCACGCGGCCGAGCGGGTGATCGCCGAGTCCGGTGTGCCGCACACGATCCTGCGGGCCACGCAGTTCCACTCGTTGCTGCGCAGGATGTTCGACGCCGCGTCGAAGCTGCCGCTCATGCTCGTGCCGGGGTTCGCCTTCCAGCCCGTCGACGAGGCCGAGGTGGCCCTGGAACTGGCGGTGCTGGCCCAAGGCGCACCTGTGGGCACGGCCCCGGAGATGGGCGGGCCGGAGATCCGCGAAGCCGTCGATCTCGCGCGAACCTATTTGGCCGCAACGGGTAAGAAGCGCACGCTGGTGCCGTTGAAGGTGCCGGGAGCGACGTACCGCGCCTACCGCGCGGGCGGGAACCTGACTCCCGGCCGCGCGGTGGGCGAGCGAACGTTCAGCGACTACCTCAGCGGATAGAGGCGGGACGGAGGTCCGTCCAGTTCTCCTCCACGTACGCCAGGCACGCTTCGCGGCTCTCCTCGCCGAACACCTGGGTCCACCCGGCGGGCACCTCCGCGAACGCCGGCCACAGCGAGTGCTGCTGCTCTTCGTTGACCAGCACGAAGAAACGGCCCTGCGGGTCCTCGAACGGGTTGGTCATCACTAGCCCTTCCTGATGGAACTACTTGACTGCTTGGAGCTTCAGTTCTGCCTGGTGCTGCTGCACCCGCCGCAGAACCGAGTCGAGAATCTCGCCGACGCGCACGGCCGTGTTCGAGAGCAACGACGACGTGATGCCGTGCGTGTGTTCCGTACCGCCCTGCAGATAAATGCCGCCGGAGATCTCGTTGTTCGTGACGACACGGTAGTCGCGGGTGACCTTCAACCGGCCGTGCTCGTCGCGTTCGCAATGGTCCGCGAGATCACCGAGCAACCTGACCGGGTTCGCCGGCCGGTACCCGGTCGCGTAGACGATCACGTCCGCGTCGATCGGCAGCTGGCCGCCGTCCGCGAGCGACTCGATCACGCACTTGCCGTCCGGGTTCACGTCGGTGAGCCGGGACGTGTTGTGCAGCAACAACCTCTGCTGCCCGACGACCTTCTCCCGGTACACCCGCCGGTACAGCTCCTCGATCAGGTCCTGGTCGACCACGCCGTAGTTCGTGTTGGCGTGGTAGCCCATCAGCCTGCGCTTGACCTCCTCCGGCGCGGAGTAGAAGTCGTCCACCGCGGCGGGGTCGAAGATCCGGTTCGCGAACGAGCTGTCGTCGGCGGGGCTGTACCCGTACCGCGCGAAGACCCCGTGCACCTCGGCCGCGGGGAAGCGGTCGTGGAAGAACGCCACGGTCTCCGCCGCGCTCTGCCCGGCACCGACCACGACGACGTGCCGGGGATCCCGCAGGCTGTCGATCCGCGTCAGCAGGTCCTTGTTGTGCCAGACCCGCTCGCCGGCCTCGACGCCGTCCGGCAGGTTCGCCTCCAGCCCGGTGGCCAGCACGAGGTTGCGGGTCCTGACCGACTGCGCGCCGACGGTGATCTCGAACCCGTCGTCGTGGGTGCGGACCCCGGTGACCTCGGCGCCGTACGAGACGTGGTGCGCGACCTGTTCCGCGGCCCACTCGAAGTAGTCGTGGAACTCCTTGCGCAGCGGAAACAGGTTCTTGTGGTTGACGAAGTCCACCAGCCGCCCGCGGTCGCGCAGGTAGCACAGGAAGCTGAAAGCGCTGGTCGGGTTCCGCAGCGTGACCAGGTCCTTGAGGAACGACACCTGCATGGTGGCGTCCTCCAGCAGCATCCCCCGATGCCAGCCGAACCGCGCCTGCCTCTCGAAGAAGCGCGCCCGGACGGGCCGCTCGTGCTCCTCCACGGCGATCGCGAGAGCGAGGTTGGACGGGCCGAAGCCAATGCCGGCCAGGTCTAACACCGGTTCCATCGCGATCCTCTCCAGGCACTCCCGGGCAGCGTAAAGTAACCCTAACTTAACTAAGGTATGCCTTAGCTAGTACATTCGGACGTGATCTACGCCGCTGGAGCGCCGTTCGACCCGGAGTCGAGGACGACGCGGGCGTTCTTCCCGAGCAACGTGCTCGCGGTCAGCCCGAACATGTCGTGAAAGCTGTCGCTGAAGTGACTCGGCGAGGCGAACCCTGCCTCGACGGACGCCCTGGTCAGGTCCGCACCCCCGGCCGTGGCCGCCGCGACGCGCAGCATCCGCGCCCACAGCCGGTAGCGGCGGAAACTCGTGCCCGCCTGCGCCGAGAAGAGGTGCAGGAACCTCGAAGTCGACAGGCTGAGCTCGGCCGCGACCTGCGGCGCGCTCAGGCACGGGTGCGCCAGGAGGATGCCGAGCGCGGTGCGGATCCGGTCGTCCGAGAGGTCCGGTTCCAGGTAGAGGAACAGCATCCGGCCGCCGTCCGAGACGACCTGGTGCCGCGTCCGCGCCGGGATCAGGGCGCTGCGCACCTTCCGCTCGTCACCACCGCACCGGAGCAGGAACGGCGCGTCGACGCCCAGCGCGAAGCAGTGCACGGAACCGGAGTGCGGGTCGAGGTCGAGCGACGGTCCCAGGTAGGCGGCCTGGCCGGGCCAGATCCAGATCGTCGCCCGCTCCCGCGGGCAGCACGTTTCCGGAAGCGCGGCGTCGGTCACGCGACCGATGATTCCACGCGTGCGAACCAGAGCGGGACAAACGTTGTTGGTGGCAGCAGGCCTGATCAACGTGCTGCCAGGTGCCGGCGCCGTGTCGCCGGAGTGGATGCGAGCGGCCTACGGCATCGATGTGGCCGGCGCGGACCTGGAGGTGCTCCTGCGGCACAGAGCGATCCTGCTCGCCCTGGTCGGCGCGTTCGCGATCGTGTCCGCGTTCCGCCCGGCCCTGCGTCCCGCCGCGATCACCGGCAACACGGTCAGCACGGGCACCTTTCTGCTCCTCGCGCTGACCACCCCGGCGCTGAACCACCAGCTGGTCCGGGTGGCGCAGGTGGATGCCGTGGCGCTGCTCGTGCCGGCGTCGGCAGCGGTCCTGCTCAGGGCCGGAGTGCGCGCATGACGACAGCGGTCATCGTCATCGCCGGAGTGTTCTTCCTCGGCATGGGCGTCTACGCACTCGTCGCACCGGCAGCCCTCGTCCGGCCGTTCCGCATCGTCGCCGGCACACCGGAGAGCCGGTCCGAGATCCGCGCGGTCTACGGCGGGTTCGGCGTCGCGATCGCCGCGGTGCTGGCCGCGGCGGCGCTGGACGTGGGCGGCATCCGCACGGGCGCGGTCATCACCGTCGGGGCCGCCCTGGCCGGCATGGCCCTCGGCCGGGTGCTCTCCCGGCTCGCCGACGCCGCCACGCCGTTCTACCCGGTCTGGTTCTACTTCTGGGTCGAGGTCGTCACCGCCGCGCTGCTGTTCAGCGTCGCGTGATGGAACCGGCCCAGTCGCCGTGGGGGCGCAGAGATTCCACGACGACCGGGCCGGAGAACGGGCAACCTAAGCCCGGGACCGCGTGATCAGATCCCGGTACCACTGCGCGCTCTGCTTCAAAGTCCGCGCCTGAGTCTCGTAATCCACCCGGACGATGCCGAAACGCTTGGCATACCCGTAGCCCCACTCGAAGTTGTCCATCAGGGACCACGCCAGGTACCCGCGCACGTCCGCACCGGCCCGGACGGCAGCGGCCACCGCCGAGATGTGCGACTCCAGGTACGACACCCGGTCGACGTCGGCGACGTACCCGTCCTCGACGTCCAGGTCGTCGAAGGCGGCACCGTTCTCGGTGATCACCATCGGCACGCCGTAGTCCTGCTGCAACCGCACCAGCAACGAGGTGAACCCCTCGGGCACGATCTCCCAGTCCATGGCCGTGACGGGCCGGCCCTGCGGCACCACCTCGGCCGCGGCGGGGTCATCGGTCGCCTTCAGCACGTGCGAGGTGTAGTAGTTGACCCCGAGCACGTCCAGCGGCGTGGAGATGATCTCCAGGTCACCGGACCGCGCCGGTATCTCGGCGCCGCGGGCGGCGATGTCGACCAGCACGTCCTCCGGATAACGCCCGTGCACCAGCGGATCCAGGTAGATCCGGGTGCCCAGCCCGTCGGCACGCCGGGCAGCGTCGACGTCGCGAGGATCATCGGACGCGGGCGTGTGGACGCCCATGTTGAGCGTGATCCCCAACGACGCCACGCCGCGCGACCGCAGTTCCTGCGCGGCGAGACCGTGCGCCAGCAACAGGTGGTGGACCGCTCGCATGGACTCGGCGAAGTTCTGGCGGCCAGGCGCGTGCCGTCCGGTGTCGTAGCCCAGCACCGCGGAACACCAGGGCTCGTTCAGCGTCGTCCAGGTGGGCACCCGATCGCCCAGGGCGTCGTGCACCAGTCCCGCGTACTCGGCGAAGCGGTAGGCCGTGTCGCGGTGCGGCCAGCCGCCGGCGTCCTCCAGCTCCTGCGGCAGGTCCCAGTGGTACAGCGTCAGCCAGGGGTCGACGCCCTTCTCCAGCAGCTCGTCCACGAGCCGGGAGTAGAAGTCCATCCCCTTGGCGTTGACCGGTCCGCGGCCACCCGGCTGAACACGCGGCCAGGACACCGAGAACCGGTACTTGTCCACGCCCAGCCGGGCGATCATCGCCACGTCGGACGGCATCCGGTGGTAGTGATCGCAGGCGACGTCGCCGTTCTCACCGTTGGCCACCGCTCCCGGCCTGCGGGAGAAGGTGTCCCAAATGGACAGGGTGCGGCCGTCCTCGTCGAACGCGCCCTCGATCTGGTAGGCGGAGGTGGCCACGCCCCAGAAGAAGTCGGCCGGCAGCCCGGCGGTCACCTCAGACACGCACGTCCTCCAGCCAACAGGCCACCCGGCGCCGTTCCTCGACGATCTCCAGCGACGGCATCCGCTCACCACAGACGTCGAGCGCCTGGGGGCAACGGGGGTGGAACGGACATCCGGTGGGCATCGAGCGCAGGTCCGGCGGCGAGCCGGGAATCCCCTTCAGCTCCCGCCTGGCCCCGCGCAGGGCGGGGAACGACGACAGCAACCCCTGGCTGTACGGGTGCTTGGCGGCGCGGTAGATCTCGGCCGCCGGAGCCTCCTCCACCACCCGTCCGCCGTACATGATCGCGATGCGGTCGGAGAACTCGACCAGCAGCGAGATGTCGTGGGTGATGAAGACGATCGAGAAGCCGAGCGTCTCGCGCAGCCTCATCATCTGACCGAGGATCTGCCGCTGCACCACCACGTCCAGCGCGGTGGTCGGCTCGTCCATGATGACGATCTCGGGTTCCAGCGCCAGCGCCATCGCGATCATCACGCGCTGCCGCATGCCACCGGACAGCTGGTGCGGGTACGACGCGAGCCGGTCGACCGGAATCCCGACGAGCGACAGCAGTTCGCGGCCACGCGCGGTCCGTTCCGGGCGCTTCATGCCCGGCCGGTGGGTGCGCAGCACGTCGTCGATCTGCGTGCCGACCGAGATCACCGGGTTCAGGGCGTTCATCGCGCCCTGGAACACGATCGCGATCTCGTTCCAGCGCAGCACCTGCAGCTGCTTCTCGGTCAGCGACAACAGGTCCTGCCCCTTGAACAGCACCTGGCCGGACGGCACCTTGCCCGGCGTCTGCAGCAGGCGGGTCGCGGCGTAGGCCAAAGTGGACTTGCCGCTGCCGCTCTCCCCCGCCAGTCCGAGGACCTCGCCCGCGTTCAACGTCAACGAGACGTTGTGCACGGCTCGCAGGGTTCCGTAGTCCACCGAGAGATCGCGGATCTCCAGCACCGGGCTCATGCGCGCACCTTCCGCAGCCGGGGATTCGCGTACTCGTCGATCCCGAAGTTGATCAGCGCCAGCGCCGTGCCGAGCAGTGCGATGCACAGGCCGGCGGGGACGAACCACCACCACGCGCCCTGGCCGAGCGCCTGGTTGCTCTGCGCCCAGAACAGGATCGTGCCCCAGTTCCAGGTCGACAGCGACACGACGCCGACGAACGACAGGGTGATCTGCAGCATGACCGCGAAGATCACCGTGCCGACGAACCCCGAGCCGATCACGGCCAGCAGGTTCGGCAGCACCTCGAACACGATGATGCGCCAGGTCCGTTCCCCGGACGCTCGCGCGGCCTCCACGAAGTCCCTGCGCCGCAACGACATCGTTTGCGCGCGCAGGATGCGGGCGCCCCACGCCCACGCGGTCAGGCTGATCACCGCCGCGATCAGCACGGTGTCCGCCGACGGCAGCATCGAGGCCACGATGATGATCAGCGGCAGCGCCGGGATCACCAGGAAGACGTTGGACAGCATGGACAACGCCTCGTCGGCGGCACCACCGAGGAACCCGGCGGTCACCCCGACCAGGATCGACAGGAAGGTCGCCAGCACACCGCAGACGAGCCCGACGATCATCACTCCCCTGGTGCCCACGAGCACCTGGGAGAAGATGTCCTGCCCGGTCATGGTCGTGCCGAACCAGTGCGCGCCCGAGGGTGGTGACAGGAGGTCGTCACCCATCGCGGACGGGTCGTACGGCGCGATCCACTCGCCGATCACGGCGATCAGCGCGAAGAAGGCCAGAATTCCCAGGCCCAGCTTGGTCTTGAAGTTCATCGCGGAATCAGCCCTCCCGCCGCGTGCGCGGGTCGAGCAGCAGGTAGCCGACGTCCGCGAGCAGGTTCGCCACCAGCACCGCCAGGGTGATCACCAGGAACACGCCCTGCATCAACGGGTAGTCCTTCGCACCGATGCCCTGGAACAGCACGTATCCCAGGCCGGGATAGGAGAAGACCATCTCCACCAGCAACGCGCCGCCGACGATGAAACCCAGCGACAGCGCGAATCCGGAGATCGACGGCAGCACGGCGTTGCGGGCGGCGTAGGCGAACATGATCCGCCGCTGCGACAGGCCCTTGGCCCGCGCGACCAGCACGTAGTCCTCGGCCGTCACGGTCACCATCATGTTGCGCATGCCCAGGATCCAGCCGGCCACCGAGCTCACCACGATCGTGATGCCGGGGAGCACGGCGTGTTCCAGGACGCTGCCGATGAACTCACCGGAGAACTCCGGCACCAGCCCGGCCGCGTACCCGCCGGACGCCGGGAACAGCGGCCACGTCACGGAGAACACCGAGATCGCGATCAGCCCGAGCCAGAAGTACGGGATCGACGACAGGAACGTCGTCACCGGGATGAGCGAGTCCATCCACGACCCGCGCTTCCACCCCGCGTAGACGCCCATGAGGGTGCCCAGCAGGAACGCGATGATCGTGGTCACGCCGACCAGCCCGAGCGTCCACGGCAGCGACTGCGACAGCACGTCGGCGACCGGCGTCGGGAAGAACGTGAACGACAGCCCGAGGTCGCCCTTCAGCAGCGCGCCCCAGTAGTCGAGGTACTGCTCCCAGATCGACTTCTTCTCGTCCAGCCCGAACAGGATGTACAGCGAGGCCATCGCGTCGCTGTTCAACCGGCCGCCGAGCTTGGTGATCATCGCCTGCACCGGGTCGCCCGGCAGCAGGCGCGGCAACATGAAGTTCGCCGTGATCGCCGCCCACAGGGTGACCAGGTAGAACAGCGCACGGCGCAACAGGAACGTCATGCCGCCGCCTCCACGTACAGCCAGCAGGCCGCCCAGTGCCCGTAGGAGTCGACCTCGGTGCGCGGCGGCGCGTCGGTCCAGCAGCGCGACTGCACCTTCGGGCAGCGCGGCGCGAACTGGCAGCCCGCGGACACCGCCGCGACCTCCTCCGGCGGGGCGTCCAGCGCGATCACCGATCGTTCCGGATCAGGCGCGGACTCGATCAGCAGCTGTGTGTACGGATGCGCCGGCCGTTGCGTCACGGTCTCGCTGTCGCCGCCCTCGACGATCTGCCCGCCGTACATCACGAACGTCTCGTCCGCGAAGTACCGTGCCGACGCGATGTCGTGGGTGATGTAGAGAACCGCGAGCTTCAGCCGTTCCTTGAGGTCCAGCAACAGGTTCAGCACGCCGAGCCGGATCGAGACGTCCAACATGGACACCGGCTCGTCGGCGAGCAGCACCTCGGGGTGGGCAGCCAGCGCCCGCGCGATCGCCACGCGCTGCCGTTGACCGCCCGACAGCTCGTGCGGGTACCGCGCGGCGAAGTCGGCGGGCAGGTTCACCCGCTCCAGCAGCTCCTCCACCGTCTCCTGCCGCTTGTGGATCTTCAGCGGCCGGGTCAGGTGGTAGCGGATCGTGTGGATCGGGTTGAGCGAGGCGAACGGGTCCTGGAACACCATCTGGACCTTGCGCCGGTACTCCCGGACCCGCCGCACCTTCTTGCCGTCCAGCAGGATCTCGCCCGCGGTGGGATCCACCAGCCGCGCCAGCAGCTTCGCCACCGTCGACTTGCCCGATCCCGATTCGCCGACGAGGGCGGTCACGCGCCCGCGGCGCAGGACGATGGAGACGTCCTGCACCGCGCGCACGCGCTTGTAGGTCTTGACCAGACCTTTCGCTTCAAGCGCGACTTCATTCATTACGACCCCGCGGGCTTCAGCTTCATGACGATCTGCAGGGCGTTGGGCAGGGTGGCCTGCGGCGGGCCGTACGGGTCCTCCTCGGTCGGCCAGCCGACCCAGTTCTTCGTGCTGTACTCCGCACCGATCGGACCGGCGGACGTCGGGATCATCGGCACCTGCTCGACCATGATCTTCTGCAGCACCGCCAGGCTCTTCGCCCGCGTCGCGTCGTCGGCGGCGTTCGCGTACTCGGCCAGGGCAGCGGTCGCCTGGGGGCTGTTGTAGCGACCGAAGTTCACCGCCGCGGTCTGCCCGACCGGCTTGATCTCCGCGCCGTCCATGATGTTCTGGTACATCTCGTACGGCGTCGCGCCGGTGTTGGTCCAGCGCAACGAGCCCTGGAACGCGCCGTTCGCGAAGTCGGTCGTCCACGCGTCCGCGGTCTGCGTGCGCACGGTCGCCTCGATGCCGATCTTCTTCAGGTCGCTCTTGATGATGTCGAGCACCGTCAGGTAGTCGGACCAGCCGGACGGGTTGGTCAGCTCGATCGTGACCGGCTTGCCGCCGGGCGCCTTGAGCACGCCACCGTCCAAAGTGAACCCGGCACCCGCCAGCTTCTGCTTCGCCTTGTCGACGTCGATCTTGAACCGCGCGTCCTTGTACTCCGGCGCGAGGAACGACTCACCGGCGGGCAACGGCATTCCGGTGGGCGACTCGAGCTTCGGGAACAGGCGGGCCTCACCGCGGACGAAGATCGCTTCGCGGTCGATCACGTCGCTCATGGCCGAGCGCAGCGCGGCGTTGTCGAACGGCGCGACCGTGGTGTTCAGCCACAGGCCGTGGATGCCGAGACCGGCGGGAAACCACAGCTTGTGGTTGGCCGGGTCCTTGTCGACGTAGAGCTTCTGGTAGTCCGGGATGAAGACGTACGACCACTGGCTCGCACCCGACGCCAGCGCGGTGGTCTGCGCCGTGTTGTCGTTGTACGAGGTGTACTGGATCTCCGGAACCTTGGGCAGTTCCTGCCAGTACTCGGTCCGCCGCGCGATCGTGACGGTCTGCGAGGTGAACGACTTCAGCTGGTACGGGCCGGTGCCGACGGGGTTCGGGTTCGTGTAGGTCGTCGGGTCGGGGACGGTGCTCCAGACGTGCTGGGGAATCACCATCGCGCTGATGACCTTGTTGCGGTTCACGAACTGCGGCGAGGCGAACGTGACCTCGACCTTGCCGTCCGGCGTCGCCGTCGCGGTCTCGACCTTGAGCGAGTCGCGGTTGTTGAGCGCCGGCCACTTCTTGAGGATCTCGTACGAGAAGGCGACGTCGGCCGCGGTGAGCGGCTTGCCGTCGGACCACTTCACGTTCTCCCGGAGCGTGAAGGTGACCTTCTTGTAGTTGTCCGCCCAGTCCCACTTCGTCGCGAGCCACGGCACGGGCTCCTGGGCAGGCCGCGTGTTGTTCACGAACGCGAGCGGCTCGTAGATCTGGTAGCGGTAGCCGAGCGAACCCGCTGCCGACGTGGGCAGGAACGGGTTGTGGTTCTCGGTCAGCGGCCCGTTGGGCATGCCCACGGTCAACACTCCGGCGGCCTTGGTAGCGCCGCCGGAGGAGCAACCTGTCGCCGCGAGCGCCAGTGCTAACGCGACGATGATTGTTCTGCGCATGGGGGAATCTCCCGATACGACGATGCATGAGAGCGCTCTCTCATGCGTACGGCGAACTGGCCAGGCCGCATGCGGTGGCCTGGCGAGTTCGTTCAGTTGTGGTGGAGCGGGTGGGTCAGGGCGCGGATTCGCGCACGATCAAGGAGGTCGGCAGCACCAGCGGATGGTCGGGCATCGGCTGTCCCTCCAGCGTGGAGAGCAGCATCCGCGCGGCGGCGGCACCCATCTCCTGTCCCGGCTGGCGGATCGTCGTCAGCCGGGGCTCGGTGTGGTTCGCGACCGGGACGTCGTCGAAGCCGACCACGGACACGTCGTCGGGGACGGTCCTGCCCGCCTCACGCAGCGCCCGCAGCACACCGACCGCGGAAAGGTCGTTGTGGGCGAACACGGCGTCGAACGGGATTCCGCTCGCGATGAGCTTGTCGACGGCGACTTCCCCGCCTTCGGTGGTGAAGTCGCCGTCGACGATGAGGTCCGGGTGCAGCGTCAGGCCCGCTTCCGCCAAAGCGAGCCGGAACCCGTCCAGCCTCGCCTGAGTGCACCCGAAGTGCGGTGGTCCGGTGACGACGGCGAACCTGCGGCGGCCGGCCGCGACGAGATGCCTCGCGACATCCGCGCCTCCCTGCCGGTTCGTCGTCGTCACCGAAGGGAACTCCGGGTGCGATCCGCGATCGTCGATCATGACGACCGGCAGACCCGCCCGGTAGAGCGTCGAGATGTAGTGCAGGGTGTCCGGCGGCTCGACCACGAGCAGGCCGTCGAAAGCGTTGGCGGACACGTGGTTCGCGAACTGGTTCAGCGACTCCGGCCCGCGGTTGATCGTGTAGAGCAGCAGCCCGTACCCGTCGGCCTCGAGCGTGTCGACGATCCCCTGGAGGACCTCGCCCATCCACGGCCAGGTGAGCGACGGCGCCAGCATGCCGACCGTGCGGGTACGACCCCGCGCCAAGCCGACCGCACGTGCGCTGGGCACGTACCCGATCTCGTCGATGACCTTGCGGACGCGCTGCGCGGTGGAGGCGTCCACGTCCGGCTTACCGTTCAGCACACGTGACACGGTCGCTTTGGACACCTGGGCGCGTTGGGCGACCTCTGCGATCGTGACACGCATGCCGAACTTCCTTCCGCCGCCTCTGAAACCGGTTTCGGTACCGGTTCCGACGAGGTGTGACGGAGTCAACAGCCTGACGTGAGGATTAGTCAAGACTCTTGCCCGAACTTCGTGAGAGCGTTTCCACGGAGGCTCACATCACCGCAGGTGAGACCTGATCAGGTGACTCGAATTGAGACTACTTGATCGAGTCCGCGTTTCCGGTGCCCCTAGGCCGAACGGAGCACTGAAAGCCCCGCCGCCGATCGTGCACAATCAGGTGCATGGGGGTTGTCACAGCGGTTTGCCGCAACGAGGAGTACACGTTCACCAAGCCCGTCCGTTCGAGCATCACCCTGCTCGCGGGGCTCGGCGTCGAGGGCGACGTCCACCAGGGCGTCACGGTGAAGCACCGCTCGCGGATGGCGCAGGATCCGACGCAGCCGAACCTGCGCCAGGTGCACCTGATGCACGCCGAACTCTTCGACGAGTTGCGGGACAAGGGTCACGCCGTCGAACCGGGCGAGATCGGCGAGAACGTCACGACCCGCGGCATCGACCTGCTGGGTCTGCCCACCGGGACGTTGCTCCACTTGGGACCCGAGGCCGTGGTCGAGGTGACCGGGCTGCGCAACCCGTGCCTGCAGATCGACGGCTTCTCGAAGGGGCTGCTCAAGGAGGTCGTGGGCAAGGGGTCGGCCGGCGAGCTGATCCGGCGCGCGGGGATCATGTCGGTCGTGCTCGTGGGCGGCGTCGTGAGTCCTGGTGACGAGATCCAGGTGGAACTGCCCGCCGAACCGCACCGCCCGCTGGAGAAGGTCTAGACGAGTAAGTCCTAACTGATCAGTGATCGAAGGCGATCAGGGATCGGGTGACGGGCTGGCCGGTGGCGCGGTTGTGCCAGATCGCGGCGGTCAACGCCAGCAGG